>NZ_JBTWFK010000004.1:0-431838 GCF_054788175.1 Bacillus sp. NEAU-Y102
GAAAATGTAGAGCACTTTAAAATAGAATTAGAAAAATATATAGATTATTATAATACGAAACGGATTAAGGCAAAATTAAAAATGAGCCCGGTACAATACCGGACTCACTTTTATCAAGCTGCCTAATCAAATAACCGTGTCTAACTTTTAGGGGTCACTTCAGATTCACTCTTTTTTATTTGGATTTTTAAGGAAATAAATTGATATAATGATGAATAACAAGGGGGAGAAATGATGGAAATACATATTAGAAGAGCTATAAAAGATGATATACGAGGTATAGCAAAGGTGCATGTTGATAGCTGGAAAACAACGTATAAAGGTATATTTGCTGACGAATTTTTAGAAAATATAACATATGAGCAACGAGAAAAACAATGGGAAAACATTTTTCAACAAGAAGATACATGCCAATATAGATTTGTAGCAGAGACGTTAAATGGAACGATAGTCGGATTTATTGATGGGGGAGTTGAAAGAAGCGGTGCATATAATTGTGATGGGGAATTATATGCAATCTCTTTTAGTTTGGGTCGTTACGAATAATCCTTCTAAAAAGTTTTATGAAAAATTCAACCCTGAAAAAATTGATACGAAATTTTTAGAGAGAGTAAAGGTAGAAGAAACAGCGTATTGTTGGAGAGATTTGAATTTGTTACAAAAACAAACAGCTATATAGATTGATGCATATAATAGTATTATGTAAACATATCATAGGGAAAGGTATACCTCATTTGGTGTACCTTTTTATTAATCCATCAAAAAATGGATTAATAAAAGTAGGTAATTAGTTTGAAAACAAGAATTTTTCTAGTGTACTTTTAACTAGATTAAAGAAAAGAAAGAAAAAAAGAAAAATTTTATTTGATAAAAAAATTCTGAAATATACTCTTGAATTGAATATCATTATCAATTAGAATCATAATTGATAACGACATTCAATTATCGTTTATTATATAAAATTTCGATAGCTTTAATATAAAGAGGAGGACCAACATGCAGCATGCGAAACAAATCGCAGAACATGCAACATTACAAAGCTTTTTAAACTGTTATTTAAGAGAAACAGGGAGTGGAGAATGGATTACAGAGGATGAAAGAATGAAGAGTATCTTCAGTAATACGTTGAATAGAGATACAGTCCCCACATATTTATGTTGTCGGCTATCGGCACAGAACGTTACTTTGTATGGAGAAGTTATATATAAATCATCAACAGATCGCCATTTGTTTGGAGAAAAATTTTATTATCAAATTGGAGATAGTAATTCTGTTATTAAAGCAGATTACGTTACAGTTATTACATTTTTAATAAAAGAGATGTCTATCAACTACGGAGAAGGAACGAATCCTGCGGAACTTATGCTTCGAGTCATTCGTAGTTGTCAAAATATTGAGGAATTTATAAAAGAGAGAATAGAAGATACATCCGCATTATACGGTTTCAATACAACTTTTATAGAAGCGGAGCAGTCTTTATTATTTGGGCATTTAACTCATCCTACACCAAAGAGTAGACAGGGGATATTGGATTGGAAAAGTGAAATGTATTCTCCAGAATTAAAAGGAGAATGTCAGCTTCATTATTTTCGGGCACATAAAAGTATAGTAAATGAAAAATCATTATTATCAGCTTCTACAACAACGATTATAAAAGAAGAATTAAGTAATGATGAGATGGTTAGTAAGGAATTTATAGCGAAGTACTGTAAGGAAGATCAATATGCATTAATTCCAATTCATCCGCTTCAGGCAGAATGGCTCTTGCATCAAGCTTACGTACAGGATTGGATAGTTCAAGAATTGCTTGAGTATATTGGACCTGTAGGTAAGTATTTTATGGCAACATCATCACTAAGGACGCTGTATCATCCCGATTCGAAGTATATGCTTAAGTTTTCATTTCCGGTGAAAGTAACGAATTCAATGCGTATTAATAAACTGAAAGAACTTGAGAGTGGTCTTGAAGGGAAGGAAATGTTAAATACGGCTATTGGTGAAGTACGAGAAAGATTTCCAGGCTTTGATTTTATTTGTGATCCAGCTTATATTACATTAAATTATGGAACACAAGAATCTGGATTTGAAGTCATTATTCGCGAGAACCCTTTTTATAGTGAACATGCAAACGACGCAACATTAATTGCTGGGCTAGTTCAAGATGCTATACCTGGGGAGCGTACGCGGTTATCGAATATTATTCATCGCCTAGCAGATTTAGAAAGTAAAAGCTGTGAAGAAGTAAGCTTAGAGTGGTTTAGAAGATATATGAATATTTCTTTAAAGCCAATGGTATGGATGTATTTACAGTATGGTGTTGCATTAGAAGCTCATCAGCAAAATAGCGTTGTTCAGCTAAAAGATGGTTATCCGGTCAAATATTATTTCCGTGATAATCAAGGATTTTATTTCTGTAATTCAATGAAAGAGATGCTTAATAATGAATTAGCTGGTATTGGAGAACGTACTGGAAATTTATATGACGACTATATTGTGGATGAGAGATTTCGTTACTACTTAATTTTCAATCATATGTTTGGCCTCATTAATGGTTTTGGCACAGCAGGATTAATTAAGGAGGAAATTCTTCTCTCGGAATTAAGGTCTGTACTTGAATCATTCCTTCCGTATAACCGGGAACCTTCAACATTTTTAAGAGAATTATTGGACGAAGATAAGTTAGCGTGTAAAGCAAATTTACTAACGAGATTTTTCGATGTCGATGAGTTAAGTAATCCATTAGAGCAAGCAATTTATGTGCAAGTACATAATCCGCTCGTTAGAGAAGTGGCTGTTCGTTCATAAATAGCGTTAAAATTTCACGTAATACAAATAATGGTATTTTGTCATGAGGTGGAGGGTTTTATGAGAGTGGACATGTATCATACGAAAGTATTGAAGGCGCTCGAATCAGAAGATTACATTTCAGTACGAAGAAGAGTGCTACGTCAATTAGTAGAATCGTTAATTTATGAGGGGATTATTACACCGGTTCGCATAGAAAAAGAAGAACAAATTCTTTTTATAATACAAGGACTTGATGAAGAAGACAAAAGTGTCACGTACAAATGCTATGGCAGGGAACGGATGACATTTGGACGTATTTCTTTAGACACATTAATAGTAAGAGTCCAAGATGAACAGCAAGAAATACAATCTGTCTCGCAATTTCTAGAAGAAGTTTTTCGAGTTGCTAGTGTAGAACAAGCCAAATTAGATTCTTTTATGCACGAATTAGAACAAACAATATTTAAAGACACGATTGCACAATATGAAAGAAATAATAAGAAAGAATACAATCAAAAATCTTACGATGAGTTTGAAAGCCATTTAATAGACGGCCATCCATATCACCCTAGTTATAAAGCTCGTATTGGATTTCAATATCGTGACAATTTTCAATATGGATATGAATTTATGCAGCCAATAAAACTCATATGGATTGCAGCGCATAAAAAATACTCCAGTGTAGGGTATGAGAATGAAGTAATTTATGACGAAATTTTAATAGAGGAGATTGGTGAGCGTAAATTAGAAGAGTTTATGGAGCGAATTTGTAATCGGGGATGTAATCCAAAACAGTACGTGTTTATACCTGTTCATCCTTGGCAGTGGGAGAATTTCATCATTTCAAATTATGCGGATCATATACAGGGTAAATTTATTATTTATTTAGGAACATCAGAGGATGAGTATTGCGCACAACAGTCAATGAGAACGGTAAGAAATATTACGAATCCAAAGAAACCGTACGTTAAATTATCGATGAATTTACTCAACACTTCAACACTCCGTACGTTGAAACCGTATTCTGTTGTGAGTGCACCAGCAATATCAAATTGGTTAAGTGATGTTGTAAGTAATGACGCCTATTTAAGCGATGAAGCACGTTTAATCTTGTTAAAGGAGTTTTCCAGTGTAACGTATGACACGAATAAGAAAGCTATATATGGTTCATTAGGATGTATTTGGCGCGAAAGCGTTCACAAGTATTTAGATGCACAAGAGGACGCAATTCCTTTTAATGGTTTATACGCTAAAGAGAAAGATGGTACACCAATTATTGATGCATGGTTGAACAAATATGGAATGAAGGATTGGCTACAATTACTTATTCAAAAAGCGATAATACCAGTTATACATCTTGTTGTAGAGCATGGCATCGCACTGGAATCACATGGACAAAATATGATTCTAGTCCATAAAGAAGGGGTGCCTGTTCGTATTGCGTTAAAGGATTTTCATGAAGGGCTTGAGTTTTATCGTCCATATTTGAAAGAAGTTGATAAATGTCCCGACTTTACTAAAATGCATAGAACATATGCGAATGGAAAAATGAATGATTTCTTTGAAATGGATCGCATCGAATGTTTGCAAGAGATGGTATTAGATGCACTTTTCCTGTTTAATTTAGGAGAATTAGCGTTCGTACTTGCGGATGAATATGGATTGAAAGAAGAACGTTTTTGGATAATGGTTGTTGAAGAAATTGAAAATCATTTAAGAATATATCCACATTTGAAAGGTAGATTTGAAAATATTCAATTATATGCACCTACATTCTATGCTGAACAATTAACGAAACGTCGATTATATATGGATGTGGAATCGCTTGTTCATGAAGTTCCAAATCCATTGTATAGAGTAAGACAACTTATGAAACAAAAATCAGTTGTTACAGGGGGAAATTATGCTAATCGTTAATAAACAAGAGTATAGCAAAAGTGATTTTGAATTGAGATTACAAGTTTATGCGGAAATGGAACAATTTCAAAAAGCAGAAGGAAATAGATTTGCACTTTGTCTGAAAGATCCATTCGATATTATTACGCTTGTGTTTTTCTTAAAAGAAAAGAAATCATCAGTATTACTTATACATGAAGATACGCCAAAAGAAACAGCTATTGAAATGGCAAAGCGTGCAAATTGTGTAGGAATTTTATATGGAGAATATGGGGATTTTACAAAATTAGAAGTAGGGAACTTTTTACTAGAAGAGCCTTCTTTATTGCAATATAGTTCTGGAACTACAGGGGAACCGAAATTGATTCGTAGAGCATGGACAGAAGTTGATACGGAAATTACCGCTTATAATGAAGCTTTAAACTGTGGAGTAGATGAAGTGCCAATCGTTATGGCTCCTGTTTCACATTCATACGGACTAATATGTGGTACGTTATCAGCAATTAAGAGGGGGAGCAAGCCTGTAATCATTACGAACAAAAATCCTAAATTCGCATTAAATATAGTTCGTAATACAGAAAAACATATCATATATGCAGTGCCGCTTATGTTACACATTATGGGGAGTTTTCCATTAGGAACGTTTCGGTTTCATAAAATTATGACATCCGGATCGCCTTTGCCAGAAGCACTATTTTATAAACTAAAAGAAATGACAACATTTATGATGCAGCAATATGGTTGTTCTGAAGCAGGTTGTATTAGTATATGTCATGATATGACAAGCCATTTAGATTTAGGGAACCCTCTACCTCATGCGAGTATAAGCATAGGTTCAGATGAAAATGCACCGGAAGAAATCGTCGTGAAAATGAACGATAAGGAAATTTTCACGAAAGATTTAGGGTATAAATCTGAGCGTGGCATTCATTTTATGGGGCGTATGGATGATGTAATTAACGTTTCAGGATTAAAAGTCTTTCCTATAGAGGTAGAAGAAACAATGCTTCGATTGGAAGGTGTTCAAGAGGCAATTGTATATCGAGGGAAACATCCTGTGATGGGCGAAATAGTTAAAGCGAAAGTGATCTCTCATGTTGATCCAGTGCAAATAAGAGAATGGTGTATTCAGCACTTACCTTCTTATAAAGTTCCGCATGAAATTGAAAGTGTAAATGAAATTCCTAAAAATAAAACGGGAAAAGTAAGTAGAAAGTTACTAGAGATGGGAGAGGTTACAACATGAGACGGGAAGCGTTAAAGAATGCCGTGTTAAAAATTATGATAGAAAAAATGGAACTGAAAAATGTAACGCATTTAGAAGAAACGATGCGCTTAAATCAAGATTTATATATAGATTCGGTAATGATGTTACAGCTTATTGTATACATAGAAATGGATTTAAAGCTATGCGTTCCAGAGGATGAGGTAGATCCAAAAGCATTTCTTACTGTAGGATCTTTGCTTGATTTTATGGAGGAGTTACAGCCGTTACAGGAAGTAAATGTGAATAACTAACCTTTAGGAAAGTGGATGAGAGTATGACTTCAATTAAAGTGCACTGTTTAGTGAGTTGTTTTTGTGAAATTATAAAAAGGCGTAGCGACATTGATTTTCGTCCATTTTATTTTGGACTATGGGATGGAGATTTTGATATAACAGAAGGCGGAATTATTTCATATCACTCTGAAAACATTAACCATGATCATTATTTACTTTGGTTTGAAAAATTGTACGGTATTAAAGTAAACGAATGGTATGATCATGCAAAAGATAAAGATAGCAATGTAGAAATGTTTTTAGAATTAGTAGAAAACAAGCCGGAAAATCGTTATATCATTGTAATGGTTGATATGTCTTTATTGCCAGAGAGGGAAAATAAATTTCATCAAAAACCGTTTCCGCATTATTTAATGATATCAAAAACAGAGAAAGAAGAAGAGTGGTTCATGCTAGATCCTGATTTTCGTTGGGAAGGGAATATGGAAAGAGAAAAAGTACTTCACTCTGTTCAAGATAACCCATTTGGTGGAGGGTATTTCATTGATATAGAAAGAATTGGGGAGCCAACGCAAGAAACAGTAGCTAGTTATTTCACAGAAACATTCAAAAAGAACGACAATGAACTGACTATGGAACTAAAAAATGTAATTGTAAAAATGGCAAATGAGGAAGAAGGGTATACGCTTTCTGGACTTGTAGCAGCAGTAAAACAAATACCAGTACTTGCAATTCGTAAATATAGTTATGAGCATGCCTTTGCATACTTCCGTGAAACGTTGCAATATTCGGAGCAAGAATTTGATTATTGGTGTGATCGGGTAGAGGATATTGTACAAGGATTTACAAATGTACAGTATCGTGCAATTAAAATGGCAATGACGAATAATAAAGGTATGCTAGTATCGATTATTGAAAAACTGGATGAAATGAATGCAATTGAACTGCAAATTAAGAAGGAATTAGAGAGACAGTTTCTATCATGGAAAGGTATGAAAACAAATCAGTCTGTCGTAACTCTTTAATAAGCTAACTGAATTTAAGATAGGGGAGTTTAATGCTATGAAATATTCGCTATGTACCATTTCATTTCGTCATCAATTAATTTCATTTACTGACATTGTTCAATTTGCATATGAAAACGGTTTTGAAGGAATTGAATTATGGGGGACGCATGCACAAAATTTGTACATGCAAGAACGTGAAACGACAGAACGAGAATTGAATTTTCTAAAGGATAAAAACTTAGAAATTACGATGATAAGTGATTACTTAGATATATCATTATCAGCAGATTTTGAAAAAACGATAGAGAAAAGTGAACAACTTGTAGTACTAGCTAATTGGTTTAATACGAATAAAATTCGCACGTTTGCTGGGCAAAAAGGGAGCGAGGACTTCTCGGAACAAGAGAGAAAAGAGTATGTGAAGCGAATACATAAGATTTGTGATGTGTTTGCTCAGCACAATATGTATGTGCTGTTAGAAACACATCCCAATACACTAACGGACACATTGCCTGCTACTATAGAACTATTAGAAGAAGTAAATCATCCGAATTTAAAAATAAATCTTGATTTTCTTCATATATGGGAGTCTGGCGCAGATCCAATAGACAGTTTCCATCAATTAAAGCCGTGGACATTACATTACCATTTTAAGAATATATCTTCAGCGAATTATTTGCATGTGTTTGAACCTAATAATGTATATGCTGCAGCAGGAAGTCGTATTGGTATGGTTCCGTTATTTGAAGGTATTGTAAATTATGATGAGATTATTCAGGAAGTGAGGGATACGAATCTTTTTGCTTCCTTAGAATGGTTTGGACATAACTCAAAGGAGATATTAAAAGAAGAAATGAAAGTATTAATAAGTAGAAATTTAGAAGTAGTAACTTCATAATGTGAAATGATGTGAGAGTCTCGTTTAGAGGCTCTTTTTTTATCGTGAAATAATAACCAAAAATTTCCATGTATTTTAATTTGAATTTTACACAATTTATATATAAATAAGGAGGTGATTGGTAATGGCTAGAAATCGTAATTCTAATCAATTAGCATCACATGGAGCACAAGCGGCTTTAGATCAAATGAAGTATGAAATTGCACAAGAGTTCGGTGTACAACTGGGAGCTGATACTTCTTCACGTGCAAACGGTTCTGTAGGCGGTGAAATCACAAAACGCCTAGTAGCGATGGCAGAACAACAGCTTGGTGGCGGATATACTCGCTAAATGTAGAAGGTTATAGGAGAAAGGAAGGATTCTTCCTTTCTTTTTTTTTCAATTAATTGGTATGGATATATAGCGAACAGAATTCAAAGAATAGAAGTAATACTATATTTTACCCAATTTCTTTTGTTGTGAATGGGAAGTATTAAAGATGTAATAGCCCTGGTGGAATGAAAATTATGTTCCAGCAGGGCTATTATATGGTAAGAAATATATGATGAAAGGTTCCGAAATCAACATGTTAAAAAAAGAAAACTGTTGTTTAATTGCGCTTGCATCAGTTCCACTTGTCATGACATTAGGGAATTCAATGCTTATTCCAATCTTGCCGACAATTGAAAAGAAATTACATATTTCATCGTTTCAAGTATCCATGATTATTACAATTTACTCTATCGTAGCCATTTTACTTATACCGATTGCTGGTTATTTATCAGATAGATGGGGACGAAAGATGGTAATGGTTCCGAGTTTGCTGATTGCGGCTATAGGAGGAGCGATAACTGGTTGGGTATCTTGGAAAGTTGATAATCCCTACATTTGGATACTAATGGGTAGAGCGATTCAAGGTATTGGTGCTGCTGGTGCAATGCCGGTTGTTATACCGTGTGTTGGTGATTTATACAAAGATGAAAAACAAGTTAGTACAGGTTTGGGAATCATTGAGACATCCAATACATTTGGAAAAGTGCTGAGCCCTATTTTAGGATCTGCTCTTGCTGCCATTGTATGGTTCTTACCATTTTGGGCGATTCCAGTTTTATGTGTCGTATCAATTGTTTTATTGCTGGTATTAGTAAAGGCAAAAAAACAAGAAGGGGAAGTACCACCACTAAAAGAGTTTATTCAATCTATTATCTCTACGTTTCGAGAAAAGGGAAGATGGTTAATTGCCATTTTTGCATTAGGTGCAATTATTATGCTTATTTTATTCGGAATTCTCTTTTATTTGTCGACTATACTGGAATCAAAGTATGACATTCATGGTATATGGAAAGGGTGTGTGCTTGCTATCCCGTTACTTGTACTGTCACTTAGTTCATATATGGCCGGTAAAAAAATTGGAGATAATCAAAATGTTATGAAGAAGTGTATTTATATTGGTTTTTTAATGGCAGCTGCATCAGTCATCATTCCTTTATTTATAAAAGGGATTTATTTACTACTTCTTTGTCTTGTTATTATGGGGATAGGAATTGGTATGGCACTCCCATGTTTAGATGCCCTCATTACACAAGGAATTGAAAAGGAGCAAAGGGGAACGGTTACGTCATTTTATAGTTCAATGCGATTTATCGGTGTAGCAGCTGGACCACCTTTATATTCTTTTTTTATGAAAGGGGCGGACCATGAAGTGTTTTATTTGACAAGTATTTTTGCTGCCATTGGTGCTGTTATAGCAATCATTTGGATTAAACCAGCAAAAGATGAAAAGACGGTAAAACAGAAACCGGAACCTACTTCATAATTTATAAGAGAATTGCATGATGTTTTCAGTAACATGCAATTCTCTTACGTTCATTAAGAATAAATAACTTGTTTTAACATATAAAGCGCGACACCCCATATGATGAGACCAGAAAATTTATTTAATAATAAGATTGCCTTTCCGGTTGAGTCTAGTCTTTTTAGAAATTTCCCCGCTAAAGCTAAGCTTATAAACCAAATCCAAGAAACGATAATAGTTGCAAGTGTGAAAGCCCATTTTTCACTTCCTATGTATTGAATAGAATTTGTTCCAATTACACCGATTGTGTCTAAAATTGCATGTGGATTTAATAATGAGACTGATGCTGCGAAAAGGATTTGCTTTTTTAAGGGCATACTTTTTTCTTGTTTTACATCGTTGGAAGGGTTACTTCTCCAAATAACAAAGCCCATATATAGGAGAAAGAAAAATCCAATTATATATAACGAGTTAGTTAGCCAAGAAAAAGTAAGGAGTACAAGGGAGACACCTTGCACCGCAATCAATATGAGTAACGTATCACATATAGAGGCAGTTAATACTACAGGGGCTGCCCTCCAAATGTTTGGTTGGCTTGCACCTTGGTTAAAGACAAAAACATTTTGTACACCTAATGGAATGATAAGTCCAAATGCAAGAATGATACCATGAATAATTGCTTCACTCATCATATTACCTCCTATTTTAATTCATTATGATAGTGTATATTGTATAGAAGAAATGAAAATTTGTATCCATCCATATGGTTGGGGAGGTTACCAACCAAAAAGAATATAAGGTGATATGATGGAAAGATTCGTTTGGAAACCGAATATGTCTCTAGCGACGCCGCTGTATAAACAAATAGAAACGTATATAAAAGAAAGGATCGTTAATGGAGAATGGACCGTTGGAACAAAATTACCTTCACAAAGAGATTTGGCCCATACATTTGGTGTGAATCGAAGCACAATTGTAATGGCTTTCGATGAACTAGTTGCGAAGGGATATATTGAAGGGAATGGCAGGAAAGGAACAATTGTTGTAAATAATAATGAGAATGCTTCAACTTACGCACCCCCGCCTAATTGGCAGTCTTATGTAGAAACAGGAGTTCATTATCCGAATCTCCCAGCTATTCAAGAGATTAATCAAGCTGAATTTTATCCACATGTAATTCGGTTAGGAACAGGTGAGCTCGCGCCGAGTCTCTTACCTGAGACAAAGATGAAAGAAATTATGAATAAGCTTTTAAAGTCAAATGTGACGCTTGGGTATGAAGAGCCGAAAGGAAATCTTTATTTAAGGGAAAAGATTTCCGAATACTTAAAGGGGCATGGTGTATATGTATCTCCTGACTCTATATTAATTGTTTCGGGAGCAATTCAAGCGCTGCAACTTATTTCTATGGGGCTTCTTTCGAAAGGGGCATCAATCTTATTAGAGAAACCATCTTATTTATATTCACTTAATGTTTTTCAATCAGCAGGAATACGTTTAATTGGAATCCCAATGGATGAGAGTGGCTTACATCCATTATTTATTGAGAAATATAAGAAGCAATTTAATGCCTCTATTTTATATACAATTCCGTCTTTTCATAATCCGACGAATTTTAGTATGGATACTAAGAGGCGAAAAGAAATAATGGAAGTATGTAATGAAATTGGATTACCTATTATAGAGGACGCAGTGTATCAAGACTTATGGTTTGATGCACCTTGTTCAAAACCTTTAAAAGCCTATGATAAAAATGGAATCGTATTACATATTGGAAGCATGTCCAAAGTAATTAGTCCAGGTTTAAGAATTGGATGGATTGTTGGACCCGAGCCAGTAATTCAAAGATTGTCAGACATAAAAATGCAAACAGATTATGGTTCAAGCTCTATATCCCAGCAAATTGCAGCAGAGTGGTTTACAAATGGTCTATATGATGAGCATTTACGATTTGTAAGAAGTGAATTGAAAAAACGAAGAGATTTTATGTTACTAATGTTAGATAAATATCTTCGTGAAATAGCAACTTGGCATGAACCAACAGGTGGGTTTTATATATGGGTACATATAAAAGTACCCATTTCATATCGTAGTTTATTTGATAAAGCTCTGCGAGAAAAGGTTTTATTAAACCCAGGTACTTTGTATGATAGAAGTGCAAATCAATTTTTGCGCCTATCATATTCATATGCAACGTTAGAAGAAATTGAAATAGGTATAAAAAAACTTGCACAACTAATGAAAAAGTAAGAGGAGAAAGTCATGAAACAATATGTAATTTGCCAAATGATTGGTGGACATAAATACTTAGCTGCTTATGCGGAGACGAAGCAAGAGGCGATTGAAAAAGCAGAACTGTTAGGATTAAGAACGGGAAATCGTTACATAGTTATTACTGCAGAAGAAGCCGAAGGGTTAACGTATCCTTAAACAATGTACGAGATTATATAGGAAGTAAATAAGCCTAGTAATATAAGAAATTACTAGGCTTATTTACTATTAGGTTGTTAAACGTTCTCGTATTTATATGCAAAGTAATAATATTATGAGTCAAGTTGACGGAAAAATCGATTTGTCTTTCGGTCTTGATTCCCTTTTCTATATTCATCAATATATTGCCTAAAGTTCCAAGCTTGTAAAAATTTATTAGCAGAGTTATAACCAGAATTGTAAAGCCATTCTTTTTCTTCCTTTGTCAGTTCAAAATTAGTACTTGTAATCGTTCCTGTTGGAATTGTAATGGTTCTTGCTTTTGATTCCTTATCTAAATGACGTAAATCATGGGCTTGCATCATTGTTTTAAATAGTCCTTTGAACATGGAAATAGGCTCGTTATAGCGAGCAGGGTCAGCTTGAATTTCATCCTTTACAAAATGAAATCCGAAAGTCGGCCAGCGAGGAGCGGTAGGTGAATCGAAGATCCAAATTGGATAATTACTTAGAATTCCTCCATCAACCATATAACAAGGCTGCTTCCATTTTGGAGTTCTCCATTTTACGGGTTCAAAGAAGAAGGGGATTGTACTACTCATTCTTACCGCTTTAGCAATAGAGAAGCGATAATTTAAAAATCCGTAGTTTGGTAAGTCGTCAGGAAAGACAACCATTTTACCATTACTAATATCAGAGGCGATGATTTTGAGTTTGTTTAGATCTGGTAAATCAGTAAATAAATGAACACCTTTTTTCCGAAGTAATTCTTCAATCCATTCTTCTATAAATACATTAGAGTATATACCTAGAGTAGTCCATGCACTTAGTCCCTTACCGATAAAAGGAATTCTATCAATAAAAGTTCTTTTCATAAATTTATTATAATCAATATCAGTTATAATCGTTTTTAACTCTGAACAAGAATATCCTGCCGCTAGGAGCGCTGCAATAATCGAACCAGCCGATGTACCAGCTACACGTTCCCATTCATAACCTTTTTCGGCTAACGCGCAAATTGCCCCAACATGCGCAATACCGCGCACACCGCCTCCTTCAAAAACACCATCAATCTTCATTAAACATACTTCCTTTCGAATAAAAGATTTGGAAATGGCAAAAAAGCACGTATTGTACGTGCTTTTTTTGCAATAGTTTTTAAGTTTACTAGCAGCCTACAAAGCCGCCCCAACAACTAGCTCCGATGATGATTAGAAGGATAAATAAAACGATTAATAAAGCGAAACCTCCGTAACCACAACCGCCGCCACCACCGTATCCGTAACCACAGCAACTATATCCGTAACCCATGTGGAATTCCTCCTTATATTTAAAAATGAACGAGGGGAAAATGTACTGGAAGAACTAAAGAATTATCGTGTTTGTAGGAACAATGTATAGTATGCTTATTTAAACTTGTTCGCGTACGAAGGATAAGCCCGTTTTTTGGAGGCTTGTTGATTTTGTAAAGAATGAAGTATAATCTTTGTACTAAGATACAAATAAGTATGTAAATGTAAGGAGAATTTATGAATAAAAAAATTGAAGTATTAATTGATAAATATGAACTAACACACTTGAAAGAGGAACTTATTAATACTATATTTCCTTGTATAAAAGTTGTGCCAAAGCAGCAGGAAACTGTTGCGATAGGTAGTTCGAAAATGGGGGGATTTCCAGATTTACCAGCTTTATTTGAATATCCAAAGCATAAAGGAAATCCACTACAATTTATCGCGCAATTTAACTTAAGTGATATACAAAATGTTGGTATGGATCACAATCTTCCTAAAACGGGGATGCTGTATTTCTTTTGCATTGAAAATTATTTTGAAGAAAATGTGAACCTAACAGAAGCTGGGCATGTACTTTATTATGATATTCCTGTAGAGCAATTACGAAGAGAAAATCAAATACAAGCGAAATATAACCAGTGTGCAATTACTTTTGAACTGACATACAAATTACCAGAACTTTTCATTGAAGATGAGGCTGATTCAGATCATTTCTTGCAATTACTTGAAGAGCTAATTCCGGATAACTACGATAACCATCAAATGTTTGGTGAGCCATTCTCTGTACAAGAAGAAGTGTTATATGAGACAGGAGAATATATGGGAGTAGACCCGCAGCAAATGACTCTTTTATTCCAAATTGATTCAGATCATAAAAATTGTAATATGGTTTGGGGAGAACTAGGAATGCTATATTTCTGCATTAGTAATGAAGATTTGAAAAATCGACGTTTTGAAAATACATGCTGCGTATTACAAACTTGCTAATGAAAAAAGGTTGTTCTTTTTAAAAGAACAACCTTTTTATGTGAATTAGTTAATATGCATAATCTCATATGACCTATACGAAAAAGTATTGTATACTCTGAAACTATACGATACTTTTTCGTATAGTTATAGAATATAAGGAGTGACAAGATGGGAAAGACAAGTAAGTATGTGACAGCTGCCGCACTTTGTTCAACTATAGTAATGGGAGGCTTACAAGCGTCATCTGTATCTTATGCAGCTACAAATCCGACTACAGTGACAGCACAATCAGATGTAAAGTTATTAGATGATTTCAGAAAAGAATTAAAAAAACAGATTGATAATCGAGAAGAAAATATTACAATCACATATAAAACAAAAGATAGAAATGCTAGAAATATTATGGATCAATTGTATGGTGAGTTTAATAAAATTGTAGATGCTGATGAGTATGTAAAATATAATGTAGCGTCTACTAGATATTCTATTAAAGGAATGCCAGGGGACTATACGTTTACACTGCAAGTAAAATACCGTGAATCAAAAGAACAAACTCAATATGTAAAAGCTCAGGCGAAAGCAATTGTTGGATCAATTGTAAAACCAGGGATGGATGAGCATGAGAAAGTAAAAGCTATTCACGATTACGTTGTTAAGCATGTGTCTTATGATACGTCTTATCAAGCGTATACGGCATATGAAGCATTAGCGAATCGTTCTGCCGTTTGCCAAGGATATACACTATTAACGTATGAGTTGTTAAAAGAGGCAGGTATTCAAAATCATATTGTAACAGGCACAGGAAACGGACAAGCTCACGCGTGGAATTTAGTAAACATTGAAAACAAATGGTATCACCTAGATACTACATTTGATGATCCAGTACCAGATAAAGCAGGGCGTGTAACTTACTCATATTTTAATATGTCTGACGAACAGTTAAGTAAAGATCACGACTGGGATCGTAGTAAATATCCAGCAGCAACTACAAGTTATTTTGGTGAATTAACAAATAAAATAAAAGCTGGTAGCTCAAAAACTGTCGTATATGAGCAAATGTTAAAAGAAACAAATTTACAATACTTATCTGCGGAATACGGAGCAGAAAATTATAATGAATTTAAGAAAAAGTTACAGCAACAGTTTGCAGCCAAACCAGAAAAAGTAGAAGTACGATATAAGCAGTCCATGGATGGAGCGATGCAAGATATAAAGAAAGTATTAAATGAAATAAATTGGCCAAAAGGTGCAAAGCGTGTGTCTTATCAAGTAGCACCATATAGTGCAATGGCCGGTTATTCATTAGCGACAATTACATTTACGTATTAAGTAATGAGAAAGAGCATCTGTAAAAGATGCTCTTTTTATATTTGTTGTTTAATTTAAAAAATTGTTAATTATGTGATAAAATAAAAAGGAGAAGATGTGAATGCTGAATGAACTTGTTCGAAAGTAATATATTTACATTGATATATACTTGTTTAGTAATCAGACTTATCGTTTTGTTTTTCATATCATTTACTTTGTTTATTAGAAGAGTATTACAAAGCAGCGCTGCAAAGAAACACTATGTAATTAATATGAACCAGAAGCTAGATCGAATTATTGAGTTGCTTGAAAAAGATAAGAAATAGTGATAGAAGTATGAAAAGGGGAAAGAGAATGGCCAACTATATAAAAGAATTACGTGAAAAAGTAGGGCATGATTATGTTTTCTTAAATTTTGCCGGTGGTTGTGTATTTAATAAAGAGGGAGAAGTATTATTGCAAAAAAGAGGAGACTTTAACGCTTGGGGATTTCCAGGTGGCGCAATGGAGATAGGAGAATCGGCTGCGGAAACTGCGATTCGAGAAATAAAAGAAGAAACCGGGTATGATGTAGAAATAAATGAGCTTATTGGAGTGTATACAAAATATTTTCAATCATATCCAAATGGAGATAAGGCACAGTCAATTGTGATGTGTTTTTCATGCTCAATAGTTGGAGGCGACAAAAAAGTAGATGGTGATGAAACGTTAGATTTGAAGTTTTTCCCGTTAGACGACATGCCACCGTTATTTTGTAAACAACATGAAGATTGCTTGCAAGATTTATTGGAGAAAAGAGTAGGGGTATATCGCTAACATAAAAAAAGAAGCTAAAAGATTAGCTTCTTTTTTTATGTTCTATTTCCACCAATCATCAAACATTGACGCTGGTACTTGTCTTTTATGCTCACTTACTGTGTAACGTTTTTCAATTTTCTCTGCAACGTCAGCTGGAACTGCTTTACCTTCTAAATAATCATCTAATTGATCATAAGTAATACCTAACTCTGTTTCATCAGCTTGACCCGGTTTTTCATCTAATAAATCAGCTGTTGGCATTTTTAAGTACAGTCGCTCGTCTGCACCTAACTCTTGTAATAATGCACGTCCCTGGCGCTTCGTTAATCCCGTTAATGGTAATAAATCTGCACCACCATCTCCGAATTTTGTAAAGAACCCTGTTACAGCTTCTGCAGCGTGATCTGTTCCGATAACAAGTAGCCCTTTTTGTCCACCAATTGCATATTGTGTAACCATACGGATACGAGCTTTCACGTTACCTTTATTGAAATCAGTTAATGATTCACCTAATAAGTTCTCGTATTGATTTGAAAAAGCATCAACGGTTGAAGCGATATCAAATGCAGTTGATTGATCAGCTTGAATAAATTGTAACGCTAATTGTGCGTCATCTTCATCCTTTTGTACTTTATAAGGAAGACGTACAGCGATAAACGTTGCGTTACCACCTTCGTTACGAATTTCTTCAACTGCAAGTTGTGCTAAGCGTCCTGCTAATGTAGAGTCTTGGCCGCCGCTAATCCCAAGTACAAATCCTTTTGCACCTGTTTTTTTTACATAATCTTTTAAGAAATCAACTCGTTTACGAATTTCAACTTTTGGATCAATTACAGGCTGAACATGTAATGCTTTCATAATCTGTTCTTGTAATGTCATTATATTTTCCTCCTATTCATATTAAAGCGGTAAAAAAAATTATGTATTATATTGGTACATACTTCTATCCTTTATTATTTCGCAAAACTAACGAATATACAATAGGATGTGTGTATGAATATGAATGTAGTCATTATAAATAAAGTACTACGCATAATCAATTTTTTTAAACCTTTCAAAAATGTAAGGTTTTTGTCATTTGAATCGATGGAAGGTATTTCCGTACTTTACTAATATAAAAACATAGTTAGTAGAAAGAAGGGCGGAGAAGTAATATGAACATTAGAGAACTCGCATATCGGAATGTAACGCGAAATAGACGGACATACTCAGCCTATTTTTTAAGTAGTGCATTTGCAATTATGGCCTTTTTTGTGTATTCATTTTTTGCGTTTCATCCGGCATTAAGTGCAGGAGAATTGGGGCAGTACGTATTCGTAAGTATGTCTTTTGCACAGTCTATTATTTACTTATTTACATTCTTCTTTATTTTATATTCGATGGGAATGTTTTTAAAAACGAGAAAGCGTGAGCTAGGAATTTTAATGATGCTAGGTATGACGAAATATCAATTAAAGCGTCTTATCTTTTTTGAAAATATTATGATTGGAATAGGGGCAATTATTTTTGGTATTCTTTCAGGTATGTTATTTTCAGGGGTATTAATATTTGCCGCCCCGATGATATTAAAACTAGATATCTCCTTATCCTATTACATACCGATGAAAGCAATTGTTGTAACGAGTATTATGTTTTTCATATTATTTATGATCATATCATTGTTTAGTGCAGGAATGATTCGTAAAAATAAAATTATGAAGTTGTTTAGAGGATCAGCAGAGGCAAAACCGGAACCGAAAGCATCAATCATTTCTTCAATATTAGCAGTAGTGTTGCTTAGTGCTGGCTATATAGGAGCTCTTCTATCGCATGGCGCAATGGTATTTATTATGATGATTCCTGTTACAACGGTAGTTACTATTGGGACGTATTTGTTGTACAAGCAGCTGAGTGTCTTTATTATTCGATTATGTAAAAAAAGTAAACGTTTCTATTGGACACAGACTAATATTATTACGTTATCAGATTTAGCGTATCGCATGAGAGATAACGCAAGAATGTTCTTTATTGTAACCATTATTTCTACTGTAGCATTTTCAGCAATAGGGACATTAGTTGGCTTCGCATCCATGACGAAAGGGATAATGGAGAGACCAATTGCGTTTCATTACCATTCTAAGCAAGGGAATAGTAACGAATCACAACATATACAAATGATTGACAAAGGATTAAAGAAACATAATATAGCAGCTTCAAAAACTAATATTTCGACAAAGAAAACGGAGGAACAGTCGTTAAGAAGCGCCACTTTTATAAAAGAATCAGACTATAAGGAATATGCAAAGTTAACAGGAGAACCATTTAATACTGTAGCAAATAAAGAGGTTGTATTTTTGTCAGCTAATATACCAGGGCCGGCGATGAAAGAAAGAAAAGAAATTACTTTACCCAATATGAATGAACATTTAAAGGTGAAAAAAGTTACTTCATCTTCATTGGGGAAAATATTAAGAGGAAATGTTTATGTAATCTCTAATAATCAATATGATTCATTACAAGATGGATTTATAGAGACAAAAGATTATATGTATAAAACTGAAAGAATGAAAGATGAGATTGAAATTGGTAAAGAGCTTACGCATCAAATTAAACCGCATCAAGAACATTCAACGTTTAGTGCGGAAGAGTACGAACAAAACCAAAGTTTACAAATTGCAGGACCGATTTTATTTGTAGGTTTCTTTATTGGTATAGTATTTTTCGTTTGCGCAGGAAGTTTCCTTTACTTCCGTTTATTCTCCGATTTGGAGGATGATGTTCGCTTGTTCGAAATGATTCGAAAAGTTGGATTGACGAGTGGGGAATTATCGAAGGTAGTTACAATTCGATTGGCGCTTTTATTCTTCGTTCCAATTGGTGTTGCAACATTACATGGGGCAGTAGCCTTAACGGCGTTAGGGCAAATGTTTGAGTACTCATTGTTTAAAGAAAATACAGTTGTATTAAGTATTTTCATAGGTATTCAAGTTGTATACTTCTTACTTATAAGATCCCGTTATGTAAAACAATTGAAAGAGAGATTACGTATGCATTAAATGTGTTTTTTTAACTCGAGTACAAAATTTTCTAAAAAGAGGCAAGTATTGTCAAAAAGTGATAAAATGGAAAAAGCGAGGTGGAAAAATTAATAGAGAGTAAGGGGGGAGAACTATGAAAGCAACAGGAGTTATTCGAAAAGTAGACGAATTAGGACGAATTGTTATCCCTAAAGAATTACGCGATGTATTGGGAATACAAATCAAATCACCGCTTGAAATTTTTGTAGAAGCAGATAAAATCATTTTGCAAAAATATCAACCTTACAATGCTTGCCAAATCACAGGTGATGTTTCAGAACAGAACATATCATTAGCAAATGGAAATATTACTGTTGGGATAGAGGGAGCGGAATATTTAGTAAAAGAAATAGAAAAGTTTTTAAACAAGAGTGAGGTTTAGTCTTAATTTATATTATTTTTCAAATTACATATCATTTTTTTAAAAGACTGTAAGAGGACCATTAATTGGTCCTCTTATTTTGGTTATTAGTTGAACGACACGGGCTGTTACTTCCTACAAATCATAGGGGAAATAAAAAAGTAGTATAGAGTTAGTTAATGATGTTGAGAAATATTTGAAAAGAAGGAAAACAAAAAGAATAAAACGAATTTTACATTTACAAGTATTCAAAAGTGGTCTGAAATGAAAATAATACATTTTCAGGAGGGATTACGATGAGTAGTACAGTGAATAAGCAAAAAGGTATACAATTGATTCCGTTTACCGTAAATAAGGTGGTAGAGCAAGTAAATGAAATTCCACCAGGTGTACAACTGATTCACGCTCCACAAGTATGGGAAAAGAGTGTGAAGGGGCAAGATGTAGTCGTTGCCGTATTAGATACAGGGTGTGATACCAATCATATAGATTTAAAGGATCGTATTATCGGCGGAAGAAATTTCACAAAAGATTATGAAGCTGATCCAAATGTGTATCTTGATAATAACGGACATGGTACTCATGTAGCGGGCACGATTGCCGCGACTGAAAATGGTGTCGGTGTATTGGGAGTTGCACCACTTGCTAAAATGTTAGTATTAAAAGTTTTAGCGGGAGATGGTTCTGGAAGTTATGAGCAAATTATTGAGGCAATTCATTATGCTGTAAATTGGAGAGGGCCGAATCAAGAGAAAGTGAGAATTATTTCAATGTCACTTGGTGGTCCGCAAGATGTTCCAGAATTACATGAAGCAATTCAAAATGCGGTAAATCAGGATGTTCTCGTTGTATGTGCTGCTGGAAATAATGGAGATTGCGATGATGAAACAGAGGAATTAGATTTCCCAGGTGCTTATTCTGAGGTAATTGAAGTTGGTGCTGTTAATTTAGAGCGGAAGATTACATGTTTTAGTAATTCAAATCAAGAAATTGATCTAGTAGCGCCAGGTGATGAAATATTATCTACGTATCCAGATGGGAAATATGCTGTGTTAAGTGGAACTTCCATGGCGACGCCGCATGTTGCTGGAGCGCTCGCCTTGCTCATTAAACAGTGTGAGAAAGAATATGGTCGAAAGTTATCGGAGCCGGAAATATATGCACAACTCATTAAAAGAACTGTACCTTTAGGGTACGAACGTACATCTGAAGGAAATGGATTAATAGATTTATTAAAAGAATAGCCATATTAAAAAACATCTCATATTCATATGAGATGTTTTTTAATATGGCTCTGTCGCATGTAATACAACTTGTAACAAACCTGGGAATCTAGCATTTAAATCTTCTTCACGAATTGAAATGAAACGTTGTGTTCCTTCAAGGCGCGTGTACATAACACCTGACTCACGTAAAACTTTGAAATGGTGAGATAAAGTTGATTTCGCAATAGGAATGTTTAAAGCGCCACAAGATTGTTCGTTTTTCTCTAGTAACATATTTACAATTTGTAAACGAATTTGATCGCTAAGTGCATATAAGACAGAAGAAAATTGAATTTCTTCTCGATTTGGATGATAGAGTGTACGCATATTTCACCTGCTTGTATAAGTTGAGATATTTGCACTATAACATATAAAGTGGTATATTTCTATTCTTCGAATATATTAGAACAATAGAAATATAGGGGGAGAAAAAATGAAGTATACAAAATTACAAAAGGCAGGATTAAATATTTCAAAGTTGGGTTTAGGTACAAATGCAGTAGGGGGACATAATTTATATGCTGATGTGAATGAAGAAGAAGGAAAGCAATTAGTAGAAGAAGCTATTCAGCAAGGGATTACATTTTTTGATACAGCAGATTCATATGGTGTCGGTAGATCTGAGGAAATGGTAGGAGAAGTATTAAAGGGAAAACGCCATAAGCTTATACTTGCTACAAAAGGTGGAATTCAACCGTTATTAAATGGAGAAACTTATATTAACAATGAACCAAGTTATTTAAGAAATGCTGTGGAGAATAGCTTAAGAAGGTTACAGACTGATTATATTGATTTATATTATTTGCATTTTACAAATTCTGAAACAAGTTACATAGATTCAATCGGAGAGCTTACTCGTTTAAAAGAAGAAGGGAAAATTCGTTCAATTGGAATATCGAACGTAAACATAGAACAATTAAAAGAAGCGAACCAACATGGTCATATAGATGTTGTACAATCTCCGTACAATATGTTAGAACGTACGGCTGAGGAAGAACTGTTGCCGCATTGTATAGAAGCGGGTATTTCATTTATTCCATATGGGCCTCTTGCTTTTGGAATATTAGGCGGAAAATATACAGAAGATTTTAAATTGAACGAAGTCGATTGGCGCCAAAATGTAAATCTATTTGAAGAAAATACATATAAGAGTAATTTTAAGAAAGTGGAAAAGTTAAAAGGGCTAGCTAAAGAAAATGATATTGAAGTGTCTCATTTAGCGTTAGCATGGTTATTAAATAAAGAAGGAATTGATACAGTTATACCTGGTGGAAAGCGGGCAGAGCAAATAAGAGAAAGTGTGAAAGCGGTAGACGTTTCATTGAATAAAAGAGTCATGAAAGAAATCCAATCTATTTTAGAAGATTAGTGAAACAGAGGGATAGTACCCTCTGTTTATATAAGTGGAAATAAAAAATCTATCTTAAAGCGTTATAAACAATTACTTACAGATTCAAAGGTTTCACTTTCCTATTTTGCCTACTTTATTTTTCAAACCGGAAATTTTGCTGCATTTTCATTCTTTGGTGTATGGCTTTTCGTTCAATTTGGGTTACAGGTTCATGAAGTAGGTACGGCTATGCTTGTACTAGGATTAGGAAATTTAGCTGGTAATATTTTGGGCCCTAGACTCGTAAATAAAATTGGTTACAATTTTTCTTTCTATGGTGGAATTGTATTTACAGCAGTGTTATATGTAATACTCCCTTATTTAAAGAGTATTATATTTGTTGAATTATTTTTCTTTGTTTTATTTTTTGTGACAGGAATTTTGTTTGTATTAATGATGGGACACTTACAAAACATGTCTACTATAGCAAGAGGAACAGGTGCTGCTCTTGCAAATGCCTCGATGTACATTGGCCAAATGATTGGTGCGGCAATAGCAGGAATGTTATTTGCAACATCTCATAATTTTATATTAGTAGGTAGCTTTACTGCGTTATTATATGTTTTAGCTTTATTTCTGTTTAGAAAAAGTGAAAACATTAATAAAGATAATGAAAAAGGAATTGCATCATAAAGTTTTAGTAAATCAAAAAGCACTTTTTTGGTTAAGTCTAAAAGGTACTTTTCTTTTTGATTGCATAGTTGCTGCATTTTCATTATGTATACCTGCATCTTTAATAATTCGTTGTTCAGCTATATTATTGAAAAAGAATTGTAATAAAATTATGGAAAAAATAAAAAATCCCTATGGTGATAGGGATTTATATATCGGCATATAGCTCCTCGGAAAAGGATATACCTAGTTTAACATATAGAAGTACTTATATTTGTGAAATAGATGTGAAAGTAATGTGAAAAATATTGTAACAAAAAGCACTGTTTTAGCTAATGTAACTAAAACAGTGCTTTTCTTTTTGATTGAACAGTTGCTGCATTTTCATCATGTATACCTGCATCTTTAATAATTCGTTGTTTTGCTTTATTTAATAGATGGTTCACTGCTTCACCAAAATAGTTAGCTTCGCTTTTTGTGCGGGCTTCTCGTAAACATTTATAGTTTTCTAGCAGTTCCTCTTTTTCGGAGTTTGTTAAGAAATCTTCTATTTTCTTTTTTGTCATACGAAACACCCTTTCTCCTGACAAACGACGCAATAGAAAATATTTATTTCTCATTATAACAATAATTTTAAAAGAAAGTATACACTAACGTCGCAATAATTTGTCAATTTCTTGAATCTTCTCATCAGCTTTCCCAATTTGCGTATTTTTAGCCTGTTCGCCACCAAGAGCTTGATGTAGTAAGAAAGTTTGACCGGAAATAGCAGTTACAATGGATACTTTTATAATTTCTTTTATTGCGGTGACATCGAATAAAACGAGTCCGAGAAGTGCGGCTAGGCTACCCGTAAAAATATCAGTTAAAAATCCAAAATGAAAAAATGTTTTCAAACGGCGTGGAAGCAATAACTTACCTTGGTTATTGATTAGATGGGAAACGAAGCCAGTAATGCCACCAACGAGAACAGCGGTTAGCCATTGATACATTTCCATCGAATCCACTCCTTTTAGTGAATAAGATTCGATTATTTTATATTGATTCCTTTTAATATTTCATATAAGCATATTGAGAAAGTTTGTTTGGGTATATTTTGTATTCAATTTAATTATAACGGAAAATTCAGATATATTTCAGTCTATTATATGAATCATTTTTACAATAATATGAATGCAGAAAGGGGTGCGTGATATGAATATAGATTATCGAATAAGAAGTGTAGATGGTTATACAAAAAAAATAGGGGAATTAGTAAGCATGCTTGAGCATACGAGAGCTGTAACATTAGGCGAAGTAAGAAATTTATCAGTTGAGCAATTAGATTTAATTATGCAGAGTAGCGGGAATTCAATTGGTGCCTTATTAAAACATATAGCAGCTATTGAAAAAGTTCATCAGCTTATTTCATTTCAAGATCGTGACTTTACAAAAGAAGAATTAGAAATATGGGAAGATGCACTGTATTTAGGGGAAGCGGATAGAGCGATCCGTGGTCATGAAATACAGTATTATGTACAACTTCTACAAAGTGTTCGAGAAGAATCTCTGAAGTATTTAAGTGAACAAGGTGATAAGTGGCTCATGTCAGAAAGAAAGTGGCCTAACGGTGTAGTATATAACCAGCACTATCTTTGGTTTCATGTGCTAGAAGATGAAATTAGTCACCGAGGACAAATTAGAATGCTCAAAAACAAGTTATTTGAAAATTACGTTAAATGATGTAGCTTTTTATAGGAGAATTCCATATAATGAGAGTAATTAAAATAAGAACGGGGTGATGTGTTATGGCGAAAATAACTTATATGAATAATAAACCAAATACAAAGGTGGATGGAAAGGGCGAAACGATATAAGTGAGCGCACTATCCTTCCACTTAGCTAAAACTAGGGAGGATATCAATTTGAATCAAAATATTTTAGAATCGTATGGCTGGGATTCTTTTTTTGAGGAACAAGCTGTAGAGAAATTTGAAGTAGGTCGTATTTTACTTGAGCATAAGCATATATATTGCATTATTTGTAACGATGGTGAATATATGGCAGAACTGTCTGGGAAGTTTCGGCATGAAGCAGTAACGAAGGGAGATTATCCAGCTGTTGGTGATTGGGTGTATATAAAGAAAATAGAGAATGAAAAGAAAGCTATCATTCATAGTATTTTTCCGAGAAGAAGCTCTTTTTCTAGACAAGAGGCTGGTACTCGAACGGAAGAACAAGTAATAGCAGCGAATGTAGATTATCTATTTTTAGTGAATGCACTTAACCATGATTTTAATGTAAGAAGAATGGAACGTTATTTACTTTTAGCGTATGAAAGCGGTGCAATGCCTGTAATTGTTTTAACAAAGAGTAGTTTATGTGAGGACATGGAACAGAAAATTGTTGAAACGGAAGCTGTGGCAATTGGTGTTCCAATCTTCGTCGTTGATAGTTTAGAGCATACTGGTATTGAATCGTTGCAGCAATTTGTTTCTTCAGGGAAAACAATTGCTTTAGTCGGATCATCCGGTGTTGGGAAATCCACTTTGTTAAATGCACTTATAGGAATTGAAGTAGCAAAAACGGGAGATATTCGTGAGGAAGATAGTAAAGGAAGACATACGACAACTCATCGTGAATTGTTCCGATTACCGAGTGGTAGTTTAGTTATTGATACTCCCGGCATGAGGGAATTGCAACTTTGGGAAGGAAGCGAAGCGATTCAAACAACATTCTCTGATATTGAAAAACTCGCGACAACATGCCGTTTTCGTGATTGTAAGCATGAGAATGAACCAGGATGCGCGGTGCATAGTGCAATTGATAACGGACTTATTACGATAGATCGTTTGAAAAGCTATAAAAAATTACAAAGAGAACTGGCGTATTTTATGAGAAAACAAGATGCAATCCTTGCCAGAGCAGAGCGTGATAAGTGGAAAAAGCTTTCTAAACAACATAAAAAAATGTAAAAACCAAAGGGTGCCCTTTGGTTTTTTCTATTTGTAAATTTTATAATAATATTATTTATATATATAGACAAAGAGAAATTAATTGTTTAAACTTTACAAAGTATTCATCATAATAGGTTATGAAAATAATAATTAGGGATTGGGAAATATTAATAATTAACTCAATTTAACTTTTAAATTTGAAAATTAGGAGGTTCATAATGGGTAAACTATTAAATTTGTTTCGTGATATGAAAGTAGCAAAAAAGCTATTAATTTCATTCTTTGTAATTTTAATTGCGGCTGTGTCTATTATCGGAGGCATGTCTTATCAAACAGCCAAAAAGAATTTTGAATCACAAATTAAGAGTAGTGCCAACGACAATATAAAAATACTGGATAATTTAATCAATCAAATGATTGATGCAAAATTTAATGATGTGAATAATTTTGCACGGGTGATTCAGGGGAATATGTATCAAGGAGATAATCAGGATGAATTAAGAAAAATATTATCTCAATATATAAATTTAAATAAAGATGTTGAACAAGTATATGTTGCCGGAAATGATAAAAAATTTGTGCAAGAACCAAATATACAAATGGCAGCAGATTATGATCCAACAGCACGACCTTGGTATAAAGATGCAGTGGCAAAACAAGGTGGTATTGTTGTTACTGAGCCGTATAAGGCAAAAGGAAATGGACATATTGTCGTAACAATCGCAAAACAAACAGAAGATAAAAATGGGGTTGTTGCGCTAGATTTAAGTTTAGATAATTTATTAAAAACATCAAAGTTAATTAATATTGGTAAAAAAGGATATGCCTTCATTTTAGATGGAAAGCAAAAAATAATTGCTCATCCACAAGAAAAATCAGGAGAAAAAGCGGCTGATTCTTGGGCAAAGAAAATTTATGAAGATAATCACGGTGCTTTTTCATATTCTTATGGCGGTAGTGAAAAGAATATGGTATTTGCTACAAATGTAAAAACAGGTTGGAAAATTGGTGGGACTATGTACTCAAGTGAAGTAATTGAAGCTGCTCAACCTGTATTTTATAATATGTTAATTGTTATGCTTATCTCATTAGTAATAGGTGGAGCACTTATTTATTTTGTAACACTTTCAATTACGAAGCCTTTAAAGAGATTAGTTGTTACCTCTAAAGAAATAAGTGAAGGGGATTTAACGCAAACAATTGAAATTCATTCTAATGATGAAATCGGCCAACTTGCTAAAGGCTTTAATGAGATGACGAATTCGTTACGGACGTTAATCGGAAGAATTAACGATTCAGCTGGGCATGTTGCAGCGGCATCAGAAGAGCTAACTGCAAGTGTAAGGCAAGCAAGTGAAGCGACTGAGCAAATCACAATCGCAATGGATGAAATATCAAGTGGGGCAACGACGCAAACAACAAGCGTAGAAAATGGTGCTATGTTGCTATTTGATGTAACGGAAGGAATTCAGCATGTAGCAAATAGTTCATCATCTATTAATACGGCTTCCGCACATACTCGTGAAAAAGCAGAAGATGGTGGGAAACTAGTAGGAAGAACAGTAAACCAGATGCAGTCTATTGCAGAATCTGTGTCACAATCAGATGCAGTTATACAATTACTAAATAATAAATCAAAACAAATTGGTGATATTTTAGAAGTAATTCAAAATATTGCAGATCAAACAAACCTTCTAGCTCTAAATGCGGCGATTGAAGCTGCAAGAGCCGGTGAGCATGGAAGAGGTTTTGCGATTGTTGCAGATGAAGTACGTAAATTGGCAGAGCAGTCTAGCGTATCTTCTAGTGAAATTAGTAAATTAATATGTGAAATACAAGATGATATGGGTAAGACAGTCAAATCTATGAATCATGTAAATGAGGAAGTTCAATCTGGACTTGTTATCGCAAATGAAACGAAGCAAAACTTTGCTGAAATTTTACAATCTACAAATGAAATAGCTAATCAAATTAAGACGATGGTTGAAACGGCTAATGGAATGTCAAAAGGGGCAAATGAAGTATCTATTTCGGTAGGACAAATTGCAATGACAGCACAAAATAATGCAACAAGCACACAAAATGTTGCGGCTTCAGCTGAAGAACAGCTAGCTTCGATGGAGGAAATTGGATCCGCAGCGGGCACGTTATCTCAAATGGCTGAAGAGTTACAAGGACTAATTGACAGATTTAAAGTTTAACAGAGAACAGGCTGTCCCTAAAATAGAAGTATGTATTGGGAGAGTCTGTTTTATTATGTAAATTTAAATGTGGGATGTAGAGTCCTCTTATGACGTTTAAAATGGTATTTTGCATAATATTTGTCGAAAAATAGAGGTATTTGTTAGCTTTGTGTATAATTGTTAATCTATAGAATACAAATAAAAGGAGAGTATTATGGGAGTGTACTGGGGGACAAAAAGACATTCTTGGCTTAGTTACGTTTCATTTTGGCTAAGTATTTCATTTTTTATTGTTTTTCTAATTGAAGTGTTTATATTAAAAACACTTTCGAATAGCTCGGTGCAAATTGTTAAATATTTTTATTTTATACTTGTACCAGTAAATATTTTTCTTAGTTTAAAGTTACTATTTAAGAAGAATGAAAAGAAAGCGTTACCTATTTTTAGTTTCATTGTCTCATTATTATTCGCAATTTTAATAATCGTATTAGTTTTAGCAGCTATAGGGAAGTTCTTTTAAGGGGAGTGGTATAAGTCACTCTCCTTTTTTATTTGTGTTAGTCTTACTATATGTAAAAGTGTGAATGCTGTAAGCTAATAAAAGCGGACAGTAGAGAATATTTGCATTGATTAAAGTCTGATGTTATTTGAACTTGTAAGAGAGTATGGAGTAATGAGGTAATATACATAATAATGGAGATAGAATTAGTTGTTTTATAAGTATGTATGAAGCAAATGAATACGGTAAGAACGGTGATATATGGTACAATAGCTATGGATAGTGATAGAGATAAAGGGTATATAAAATACTCATCGTTTTTAGTAAGAGAGGGGTTATCTTATGCTATACGAGGATTTGGAGACATTATTTCAAACAGCTCCGAAAGAAGATAGAGGCGGATGGAAATATATAATCCAAGAACAAAATGATACATATAAAATTGTTGATGAAATTCTGAAAAATCAAATGAGTGTCGAATTGTATTTTAATGAATACGATGAGGTGAAAATCACTTTATATAAAGATGGAATTCCCATTACGACTATGCAAAGAATTGCGATTTCAAAAGTTGAATTAGACGAAGATGAAGAGGGTATTCAATTTGTTTTAGAGCGCATGCCTAGTCGAATGATTCGGTTGCAATTAAAGCCATATTTAGCATTAGAAATGGGGCCGTACTGGGAAGTATGTGATGATTGTGAATGAACATAAAAAAGCATCCAATAACATGGATGCTTTTTTATGTTTTTTGAAGTTGTTTAAATGCAATGATTGGAAGTATAACAATACTTACCCATCCGATGATAGGATATAGAATGTGAAGTAAGTCACTGTAACCGATGTAACTAAAGCAATAACTAATTAGTAAAATAAAGAAAATAATATTGTTATTTTTCCACCCAGTAATAGATTGCATCTGTTTTGTCATTCCGAACACATTACCAACTAAAGTTGTGAAAACTTCACCGAAAATAATGAGAACGAAGAAGAAGTGAAAAGTTGCATTAAATCTTCTTATGACTTCAGCCATTGGGATGTTATATTGATAAAATTGATCGACTGATAAGATTGCTAAATGGCTGCATAATAAAATTAAAGAAAGTCCAGCACCCCCTAAAATCCCACCCCAAAAAATGGCTTTTCGATCCTTAACTTCACTGGCTAATGGGACGAGAACACTTTGGGCGAGAGAAAGATTTAAGGCGACATATGTAATAGGGCTAGTAATCCATTTCATATTCCAACTCTCTGCAGGAATAGTGTTATTAATGGAAGGTGTACCGTGAAAAAAGGTTGTAATAGCAAGTCCGATAATAAAAATCATCATAATAGGTACGACAAGTGTATTTACTTCAAAAACACCTTGTAATCCGCGGCTACTTATAATGAGACAAGCGATAACTGTAATGAGAATACCGAGTTGTCTTGGTAAGCGAAGTTGCTCTTCAAATACTGCACCAGCCCCTGATAACATAACGCTCGTTACGCCGAATAAAACGAGTAATAATAATGTGTTTACAACATTCCCAAATACACCCCCAAATAAATATTTGTTAAATTCTTGCGCTGAAAATGCCCCAATTTGCGATGAAAGTAACATCATCTTTGTGCCGAGCCAAATAAAAAAAAATCCACTTACACATATGCCAATTGTCCCATATAATCCATTCACTGTGAAAAATTCAACAATTTCTCGTCCAGTAGCAAATCCAGCTCCAACGACAGTTCCGATATAAGTAGCAGCTACTTTCTTTGCTACTTGCCATTGTTGATTGTCCATGTTATCCCTCTTTCTACTATGATGAGCTTGATGTACTATTATGCATATGTATGAGCTTGGACAATTAGACGTATGAAGTGTTTGAAAAAATACATGAATTAAATGATATTAGGGAAGTATTAAAGGTGTTAAAACTTTGTTACATATAAGCCGATTGTTCGAAAGGAAAGGGAATGTATGGTAAAATGTAATTAGGTTATTAAAAGATAAACATTACAAAATGATAAGAGGAGTGGGTTGTATGAGTACGAAAACAAATGTTGTTGAAGTATTAAACAAGCAGGTAGCAAACTGGAATGTGTTATATGTGAAACTACATAATTATCACTGGTATGTGACAGGGCCACACTTCTTTACATTACATGAGAAATTTGAAGAGTTTTATAATGAAGCTGGAACGTATATTGATGAGTTAGCAGAACGTATTTTAGCTTTAGAAGGTAAACCATTAGCGACAATGAAAGAATATCTCGCAACATCTAGTGTCAGCGAAGGGACAAGCAAAGAATCTGCAGAAGAAATGGTGCAAACATTAGTGAATGATTATTCTGCACTTATTCAAGAATTAAAAGAAGGTATGGAAGTTGCGGGCGAAGCTGGCGATGAAACATCAGCTGACATGTTGTTAGCAATTCATACAACATTAGAACAACATGTATGGATGCTAAGTGCATTCTTAAAATAACGATAAATATATAGAAACCCATTGAAAAATTATTTCAATGGGTTTTTTTATGATTTTTCAGTTTTCTTTTATGCTATAATATAGTAAAAAGGAGGCGATGCGATGTTTCGCTTTTTCAGAACTGGAAAAGAAGAGCGGGAAATTACGAAAGATGAATTAGAACAAGCGATGGCTCAGTTTTTAGAAACGAATGCTAATATTGTTTATACAGTATTAGTAAATGACGATTATACAGTGAATTATGATTTGTTAAAACCGTATTTACCTGCATTTCCAACAAATGATTTTCTCATAACGAAGGAAACGCTTGAGGTATTTGAACATACAGCAGAAAATTTAAACCTAGTGAAAGAAATTGATGTCGTACAAAAAGCAGTAGATCAATACGTAACAGAAAAAGAAATGTTCCCAATTGTTGAAGGTAGCGAAGATCGCCTCATATGCGGAATGAAACTAGGACCTTACTTAAATCGTAGCTTAAAAAGAGACTTATATATTTCAGAAAAACATTATTTAGTTTCAAGTAAACCAGATAGAAAAAAACAAAAGAGCGGGTAGATGTAATGAAAACAACAATACATATATTGTTGTCTTTTTTTGTTTGTTAAAATATTGATTTTTCAGTCTATTTTCATTTATACTAAATGCATTGGACAGGGAAGAGTAACTATTAAGCATCATTCTGAGAATAAGATATTGTTAGCGTAGGTTATACAAAGTGGTATAAAGATTCGCAAAAAAATATTATAAAAGGTTTCGGGGGAATTGGTACATGAAAAATAGTATGACTTACATTCAATTATTAAATGAAACGTTACGTTGTTATGCAAATAAAGGAAGTTTTGAAGCGTACAATTATATAATGGAAAATGCTACAGGTGTAATAGGGAATGAGGCGCAAATATATAATTTTAAGTATGCGCTCGCAAGTGCATCGGGACTTGAAAAAGAAGCATTACATTTAATGAGAGAGGCCATTATAGAAAAGGGATTCTGGTATGGAAATGAGTATTTAATTTCGGACGATGATTTAAAATCACTACATAAATTTGAAGAATTTCATACAATGGTTCAATTATGTAAAGAAAGAGAAGGATTAGCACATAAAACGGAAAGACCAGACGTGAAATATATATACAGCAAGAAAGAGGGAAATCTACTACTTACATTACATGGTGACCAAGAAAATATTCAAATAGTAGAGCCATATTGGAAATCAGTTTTGACACAAGATTACACGTTAGCTTTACCACAGTCTTCACAAATTCAGTTTTCAGGTGGATTTGTTTGGGATGATCTAGAGAGAGGGAAAGGGGAATTAAAAGAGCATTACAATAAGTTTATAGAAAATCATACAGTAGAAAATGTAATAATTGGTGGTTTTTCTGCAGGGGCAAGAGTAGCTTTATATACGATTTTACAAAAAGATATAGATGTAGATGGTTTTGTTTTTATGGCACCCTGGCTTCCCAAGATTGAAGAATGGGATGAGTTGTTGAGTGTGCTGCAGGATAAACATATAAAAGGATATATAGTATGCGGGGATCAAGATGAAGATTGTTTCGAATCCGTGCAGCAATTTGTACAACTATTAAGAGATAAGAATATAGAACATAAGTATAAAGTTGTGCCTGACTTAGATCATAATTATCCTATTAACTTTGATGAGCTATTAAAAGAAGCTATTGAATATATAGGAAATGAAAACAATAAGTAGTAAGAAAAAGAGATGCATCATATGTGATGCATCTCTTTTTAGAATTATAAATTAAAAGCATTTGCTAGTAAGCGATAAGACTTTAATTTATGTTCGAATTGATGAGTAATCGTGACAATCATAAATTCGTCAGTATTGTATGCTTTGCTTAAGTTTATTATTTTTTCTTTTACAGAAGACGGATCACCAACAATCATACGTTGACGATTTTCTTTTATACGGAATAAATCATAAGCGCTGTATGAATAATTTTGAGCAGTTTCAATAGAAGGTGTACCAGTAGTTGGTTTTCCTTGCTCTAATAATAAGATTGATAAATCTAAACTAGAAGCAATTTTTTCTGCTTCTTCATTTGTTTCTCCGCAAATAACAAAAATAGCAACGATTGACTTTGGTTTATCTCCTAAAAATGAGGGCTGATATTGTTCTTGGTAAGCCCTCATAACTTCAGGGCCTCCAAAGCCATTAATAAATTGTGCAAATGCGAAAGAAGCTCCGTTGTTTGCAGCAATTTTAGCGCTCTCTCCACTAGAACCGAGCATCCACATTTCAGGAGATGTTGGGATAACTGGAGTGGCTTTTAAGTTTGCATAGTGATGGTTTTCTGGTACTTGATCATGTATGTACATTGCAACGTCTGCAATTTGTTCTGGATATTGATCAAGTGAGACCATTTTCCCTTCTTGAAGTGCGCGAGTTGCTATTGGCATACCACCAGGGGCTCTACCAACACCGAGATCGATACGATTTGGATACAGTGCTTCTAAAACACGGAAATTCTCAGCGACTTTATATGGGCTATAATGCGGTAACATAACACCACCTGAACCGACTCTAATATGGTCCGTTTTTGCGGCAATATGAGAAATAAGTATTTCTGGACTTGAACCAGCTAAGCCTACGGAATTATGATGTTCGGATACCCAAAAACGTGTGAATCCGAGTTTTTCAACTTCTTGTGCAAGCGTAACTGTATGTGAAAAAGCTTGGGCTGCTGTGCTACCATCTGAAATAGGTGATTGGTCTAATACACTTAACTTGATCATAGAATATACCTCTCAATCTTAATGTACATCCTATTATATATTTACTTATGAAAAATGCGTAGTGAAATGCTCAAAATGAAAAGCGGATAATCTTATTTCCGCTTTTAATGAGAAAATCCGCGTTCATAATGATTCATTTCGACTAGATTTAAAATATATTCATAGTTGTCAATTTCACGTTTTAGCTGTTCACGTTCTTTTGCAGATAGTGTCATATTGCTAAGTTTTTTACATAAGTTTTGTTTCTTTAATTCTAAATGTTTTTTTGTAGCATGGTAGTCATAAGTATGTTTCATTTTTAACCACTCCTTCTTTGCAGTTGCTATATTATACGAAGCATAAAGAAATATGAAATCTGTCTCTTATGTATTTTTAGTGAATATTCAAATTGCAATGGTGTTATGTTTATGGAGATCTATGAATAAAATGCACTAAACCACTAACGTCCATTTGATGAAATAAGGGGTGGAATTGTGCAGAAAGATATAATGTATAACACTGAAATGGATGAAGCGTTAAAAGTTATAGATAAAGGATTGAAGAAGACGATAAGTCCAAAACAAATTATTGTAGTGGGAGCTGGTATGGCTGGATTAGTTTCAGCATCTTTATTAAAGGCTGCAGGACATGATGTGAAAATTTTTGAAGCAAACAACCGGGTAGGTGGCCGTATAGAGACAGTTAGAATGGAAGATACCGGATTATATTTAGATGTGGGAGCAATGAGAATTCCGTATACACATAGGTTAACGATAGCATATATAAGAAAATTTGGGCTACAGGTGAGTCCTTTTATTAATAGGAATGAGACGGATATTATTTATGTAAATGGACGGAAAACGACGTTGAAACAATATGAAAAGGATCCGAGTATTTTAAGGTATCCTGTGGAAATGAACGAAGTGGGAAAAACGTCTGAAGAACTATTGTTATTAGCAGTACAGCCGATAATAAATTTTATTAAAAGAAATCCAGAGAAAAATTGGGATGTTGTAGTGAAGGATTTTGGGAGATATTCCACAGGACAATTTTTAAAGTATCATCCTTATCAGTATAATACTTACTTTTCGCCAGTAACAATTGAGATGATCGGTGTTCTATTAGATTTAGAAGGTTTTTTAGAGCGGTCGTTTGTAGAGACTTTACGATTTCTATACATTATGCAAGAGGAGAGCGGATTTTGTGAAATTATGGGCGGGAATGATAGATTACCAAAGTCATTTTTACCGCAATTAGAAGAAAATATTATATATAATCAAAAATTAATGAAGTTACATCAACACGATAATGGTGTGACAGCTTTCTATCGGAACGAGGAAACTTTTGAATATAGTAGTATTACAGGAGATTTAGTTATTGTTACTATCCCGTTTTCGACAATGCGTTTTGTAGAAGTAGATCCGTTTGATTCTATATCTCATGAAAAATGGAAAGCAATTCGTGAATTGCATTACATGCCTGCGACGAAAATAGGAATTCAATTTAAAAGCAGATTTTGGGAAGAACAAGGGCAATTAGGTGGCAGAATTATAACAGATTTGCCAATTCGTTATGCCTATTATCCAAGTCATGGAATTGGAGAAAAAGGACCTGCTATGATGTTAGGTAGCTATACATGGTCTTACGATGCATTGTTATGGGATGGTTTATCAAAAGGCGATCGTATTTATTACGCCTTACACAACTTAGCAACAATATTAGGAGGTCAAGTGTATGATGAGTTCATATCTGGAATATCAAAAAGCTGGACATTGGATCCGTATGCGCTTGGAGGATTTGCGCTTTTTCAAGCAGGTCAAGAATCTGAGCTACAACCAGCGATTGTCAAACCAGAGGGGAGAATATTCTTCGCTGGAGATCATACAACGCTATATCACGGATGGATTCAAGGTGCGATTGAATCTGGAATTTTTGTAGCGATGGAAGTGAATGAGTAAAATGTGTTTAATTCAGAAAATTCTTTACTATATAAATTGAGATGGATATTATTATATATAAAAGAATTATAGGGAGTGTTTACAGTGAATCCGTTATTATTCGATTTTCCTTCTGAATTTTATACTGACAGGCTTTTTATTCGAATGCCGAAACCAGGAGATGGTAAAGTTGTATATGATGCAATTCAAGCTTCAATACAAGAACTAAAACCTTGGATGGCTTTTGCACAAAAAGAGCAAACAGAGGAAGAAATAGAAGAAAGTATTAGAAAATCACATATTCAATTTTTGCAACGTGAAGATTTAAGATTACTAGTATTTTCGAAAGAAACAGGTGAATTTATTGCTTCAGCCGGATTACATCGTATTAATTGGGATATACCTCAATTTGAAATCGGATATTGGATTGATACAAGGTTTAGTGGAAAAGGCTATATGGTAGAGGCTGCGAAAGGTATAACGGATTACGCTTTTTCTGAATTGAAAGCAAACCGTGTAGAAATTCGTTGTGATTCTTTCAATAAGAAGAGTAGAGCGATACCTGAGAAATTAGGCTTTAAGTTAGAAGGTACGTTAGAAAGTGCGAGCGTTGCAGTAGATGGAAATGGATTAAGGGATATGTGTGTATTTGCAATGACGAGAAATACATATAAAAAAGAAGAGCTGTAAAGAAACAGCTCTTCTTTTTGTGTATTATGGTACAGGATGTCCATTAGAGCTTTCGAAAATTGTAAACCATTGTTGACGATCTAATTTAACGTTTGTAGCAAGAGCGGCCGTTTTTACACGATCTAATTTACCAGATCCAACGATTGGCATCATGTTAGCTGGATGCGCAAGTAACCAAGCATACATAACCGTATCGATACTAGTAACACCTAGCTCAGTAGCAACTTTTTGCACAGTTTCACGTACACGTACGGCGCGTTCTGATTGACCAGTAAAGATTTCCCCACCAGCAAGAGGTGACCAAATCATTGGATTGATTCGTTTTTCTTGGCATAAATCAATTGTCCCTTTTTCAAAGTGCTCAAGCTGCAATGCAGAAACTTCAATTTGGTTCGTAATAAGCGGGAAATCTAAGTAAGAACTTAACATATTAAATTGTGAAGGTAAGAAGTTAGATACACCGAAGTGACGAACTTTTCCTTCTTGTTTTAATTGTGAAAATGCCTTTGCCACTTCATTTGGATCCATAAAAGGGTCGGGACGATGAATAAGTAATACGTCAATATAATCTGTATGTAAATTTTTTAGTGATGCTTCTGCACTTTGAATAATGTGCTCTGCACTAGTATTGTAGTGAGCAACATATCGCTCTGGAAATTTTGGTGATGGGGGAGCGATTCCACACTTTGTAATAATTTGCATGTTTTCTCGTAAGGAAGGCTTTAATTGTAAAGCTTCGCCAAATAATCCTTCACACGTATATCCGCCGTAAATGTCAGCGTGATCAAAAGTAGTAATTCCCATATCCATACAATCTTCAATGAAAGAAAGTAATTCTTGTTTCGTCATATTCCATTCTGCTAAACGCCAAAATCCTTGAATAATACGAGAGAATTCTAGCGTTTCATTCATTTGAACTCGTTCCATTATAAGTACCCCCTTGATGAATGATTATTATTTTGAAAAGGCTTTCTTACTACGTGTTATTATATAGTTTGGGGGGCGTACATACAATAAATATGTTTTGCTAAAAAAATGATTTTCTCTATATGCTATAATGTAGAAACATATAGCTATAAGGAGATGTAAGGAATGATTCCAGTAACAATATTAACTGGTTTTCTTGGATCAGGGAAAACGACTTTATTAAATCGTATTTTATCAGAAAATCACGGTAAGAAATTAGCGGTGATTGTAAATGAAATAGGGCAAATTGGCATTGATAATCAGTTGATTATGAATGTAGAAGAAGAAATTATGGAAATGACAAATGGCTGTTTATGCTGTACTGTACGTGAAGATTTACTTGTTGCTTTAAAACAGTTACTGGACGTAAAAGCAGAAGGGAAAATGGATTTTGATGGTTTAGTAATTGAAACGACTGGACTTGCAAATCCAGGGCCGATTATTCAAACATTCTTTTTAGATCCAGTCATTCAATCTGCATACCAAATTAACGGTGTTGTAACGGTGGTAGATAGTTATCATATACATAAACATTTTGAAAAAGGATTAGAGGCAAAAGAGCAAATTGCGTTTGCGGATGTCGTTTTAGTAAATAAATTAGATTTAATTGAAGAGAGTGAGAAAGAAAATCTCTTGCATGAAATTCAAGGAATTAACCCGACTGCAAAGTTAATTGAGGCGACTAACTGTGAGGTAGATATACCATCTTTATTACAAATCCAAACGTTTAAAACGAAAGATACGTTGCAAATTTACCCTCATAAAGAACATAATCACTTAGAAGGTGTGAAATCATTTGTATTACGTGAAGAACGTCCGCTGGATTTACAAAAGCTTAATGAGTGGATGTCAGCTGTCGTTCAAGAGCTAGGGGAATATTTATATCGTTACAAAGGAATTTTATCGATAGATGGAGTAGATAAACGTATCGTTTTCCAAGGTGTACATACTTTATTTGCCGCTTCGTACGATAGAGAGTGGCAAGAGGGTGAAGAGCGAGTAAGTGAAGTAGTTTTCATCGGAAGAGATATTAATAAAGAGTGGTTCCAAGAACATTTTCAGGAGTGTGTGAAATAAGTCTGCGTAAATTGCAGGCTTATTTTTTATGAACATTCTATTAGATTGCAAAACAGAATTAAATAAGGGAAAGAAATTAAAAATTGATAAATGTATAATAAAAAGCCTGTTTTCACAGGCTTGTATTTTCGTCTATTAGTAACTCCATTACAACACCTACAACTGGACCTTCATCATCAATATCACCATTTAAGCGGAAACCAAATGATTCATACAGTCCCATTGCAAGTTTGTTGTCTGGATGTAAACTTAAGTAAATTATTTTGCATTCAAATTTTTCTTGTAAGAATTGAATGAGTAAGCGAAGGAAACGTTTTGCGTATCCTTTTCCTTGATATTGTTGGTCAATCATAAAGCGATCGAGCCATACACTTTTATGTTTTACTGAATACCATCCATACATTGCATAACCTACAAGTGTTTCTCCATCATATAAACCTACTGACGTTCCGTTTCCTTCATATAATGATTCTGCTAAAGAAAACGCGTTACTTTCAATAAATTGTTGCTGATCTTTTGTGACGTTTAAAGCAACTACTGAACGCCAATTTTTTGCTGTTACTTCACAAATGTGAAGATTCATAATTCCAACTCACCTTCTAAATTAATATAGCTTTAAAGCTAATATGGATAATTTTACTTGTTATTTTGGTCAAGTCAAGGATAAATACATAAAAAGGCAGCTGAATACCAGATTCAGCTGCCTAGAAAATATAATGGATTAGTTTGTTGCTTCTTTCAATGTGTTTACGTTTTCTTCCATTAAAGTGAAGTAATCTTTATTATTTTTCGCATCATCTTCAGAAATAGTAGCTAAGTGATTTAAGCGTAAAACTTTTGTACCAGTTTCTTTTTGAATTACGGATGCTACTTTTGGAGTAGAGAACGTTTCGAATAAAATATATTTTAGACTATGTTCTTTTACTGTTTTTGTAATGTCAGCAAGCTGCTTTTGAGATGGTTCATCAGAAGCTGAAATTCCAGCGATAGGAATTTGTTTTAGGCCGTATCGTTGTTCCCAGTAACCATAGGCAGCATGAGAAACTAAAATTTCTTTCGTTTTTGCGTTCGCTACAGCTGCCTTAAATTGATCGTCTAAATCAGTAAATTTAGTTTGAAGTGCGGCGAAGTTTTTTTCGAATTCTTGTTTATGTTCAGGTTGTAATTCTACAAGTGCATTTTTAATTTTTTCCGCCTGTTTCATTGCTAGAGTAGGATCTAACCAAACATGCGGGTCTTTATCGTGATGATGTTCATCTTCTTTATGGCCATCTCCATGATCATGATGCTCTTCTTCAGTAGAAGCACGAAGCTCAATACCTTTAGATGCATTTACAATTTTAACATTTTCTTTTTGTAATGTTTTTTCCATTTTTTCAGCAAATGGTTCTAATTCAGCGCCGTTATAAACGAATAAATTAGCTTTTGCAACTTGTACTGTTTGTTTTTGACTTGGTTCAAATGTATGTGAATCTGCACCAGGTGGGTAAATTGCTTCAACATTTACATAGTCGCCACCGATTTTCTTTGCGAAATCAGCAAGTGGGAAAATCGTTGTATAAACTGTTAGCTTTCCATCTTTCTTGGCATTACTTTCTTTTTTATTTGAGCAGCCAGCGAAAATTAAGGTGAAAATAAGTAAGAATGAAAATATAGTCAATCTTTTAGGCATGAAGTTCTCCTCTTTTCTTTTTTACGGATATATTTTCCCCAATTATAGAAGAAAAATATCATTTTAATACAAAACGGAATAATTACGTTTTAGTTTGCGAACTTAGTATAATACATCTTTAATAAAGTTGCAATAAATAATAATCATTCCGATTTGTTTTTGTTATAAAGTTGTCAAATATAAGTGTATTATTTTTGCAAATGCATGCATATGTGACAACGCTGTTTTCATATATTGAAAAGGAGGTTAAAGAGGGGGGTGAGCGTTTGGGTTACTTAATGGAAGCTATTTTATTAATATTAGCGGTAGTATTGCCATTATCTTTTGTATTAATTTTTTTAAGAAGATTAATAAGTAATTTAGGGGACGCTACAACAATAACGAAATTACAAGAGAGAGATGAGAAAAAAGAGTAAGTAAAACACTATGCGTACGCATAGTGTTTTACTTGTGGTAAAATAAGATCAGGAAACTCCTAAAGGTTGTATTTTACTGAAGGAGAGAAAAGTAAAATAAGAGGTATATGCATATATGAATAAGCGAACAGCGTTAATACTTGGTGCAAGTGGTTTAGTTGGACAAGAGATAACGCGTCTATTACTTGAATCAGATTACTATGATTCGGTTACTATTTTTGTAAGAGATCCAATGCAATGGCAACATGAAAAGTTACAGCAGAAACAAGTTGATTTTTCGGTATTAGAGGAATATAAAGAGTTCTTTGCTGTGGATGATGTTTTTAGTTGCTTAGGAACAACAATAAAAAAAGCAAAAACAAAAGCAAATTTTAAAAAAGTAGATTATGAATATACGTTACGAGCTGCTTGTTTAGCTGAAAAACAAGGGGTACAAAATTTCCTTGTTGTGTCTTCTATGGGAGCGAATCCTAAATCATTTTTCTTTTATTCACAAGTGAAAGGAAGAATGGAAGAAGAATTGCAAAAGTTAGTGATCGGTGGTATTCACATTTTTAGACCATCATTATTAGTAGGAAATCGACAAGAATTTCGTTTCGGCGAACGAATGGCTGAAAAGTTATCTCGTATTATTCCTTTTATCTTTAAAGGGGCTTTCAAAAAGTATAAACCAATTTCAGCTAAAGATGTGGCGAAAGGGATGTATATAACCGCGCTGCGCGAAGAATCGGGTATCCATACTTATAATTCAAATGAAATTCCAACGATAGAATAAATAAAACCGAGAAGAATGACTTCTCGGTTTTATTTATTCGTATGAATTTTTCCTGGTGCTCGCTTATATTGGTGAGGTTCTTGCAATTCAAAGCCAAGTTCATTGGCTGCTATTCTCGGGAAGTACGGGTTGCGAAGTAACTCACGTCCGATGAAAATTAAATCTGCTTCGTTATCATTTAAAATTTGCTCTGCTTGAGATCCAGTCGTAATCAATCCAACTGCACCAGTTGCAATGTTAGCATGCTCTTTAATATGTTTAGCATATTGTACTTGATACCCAGGATAAACATCGATGCGTGCAGGGACAACAGCCCCAGAGCTACAATCAATTAAATCTACTCCTTGTTCTTTCATCCATTTTGTATACTGAACATAATCTTGAACTGTTAACCCGTCAGGATGATAATCATTTGCTGAAATACGAACGAATATTGGTCCGTCCCAAACTTTATTTACAGAGTCGATGATTTCGCGTAAGAAGCGATAGCGGTTTTCAGGTGAGCCGCCGTATTCATCCGTTCGTTTATTAGTAAGTGGTGATAGGAATTCATTGATAAGGTAACCGTGAGCGCCATGTAGTTCGATAACATCAAATCCGGCTTGTTTTGAACGTAACGCGGCCCTCTGAAAAGCTAATATAGTCTCTTTGATTTGCTGTATATTCATTTCTACTGGTATTTTCATCGTATCATTAAAAGGAATTGCAGAAGGAGCGAAAGCATTCATATCTAATTCAGCTTTTCTTCCGGCGTGAGCGAGTTGAATGGCAGCTTTTGCACCGTTATCATGTATAAAAGTAGTCGTTTTATGTAAGCCTTCAATTAGGTTGTCATCCCAAATGCCTAAGTCTTTATTAGAAATTCGTCCTTCAGCTAAAACGGCTGTTGCTTCAATCATAACTAAACCAACTTGACCGGCAGCTCTTGTTCCATAATGAATGAGATGGAAATTCGTTACTTGGCCATCCCCGTTTTCCGATGAATACATGCACATAGGTGACATAACAATCCGGTTTTTTAATGTAACGTCCTTAATTGTATAAGGTGAAAAAAGTTCGGAATTCATCCAATAGCCTCCTAGATTGAATTTTCTTACATTGTATCATTCTCTTTTTTGTTTCTCTAATAAAACGCTTATACGAAAAATTTTGTATATTCGTGTTACAATGACTAATATGAACTGAATTGGAGGATGGCATATGTACCAGGCTTATTATGAAAGCGAAGTAGGTTTGCTTGAAATTACAGCGAATCAAGAAGGAATTACGTCTGTTATATTTGTTGATGAACGACAAGAAGAAAATAAAAATGAAATGATAGAACAATGTATAAATGAGTTAGATGAATATTTTAAAGGGAAAAGAAAAGAGTTTACGGTCCCGCTGTCTGCGGAGGGAACAGCATTTCAAAAAAATGTATGGGATGCACTTTATACTATTCCATACGGCGTAAGTGCTTCATATTTAGATATTGCAGAGAAAGTTGGAAATACAAAAGCTGTACGGGCAATAGGAGGGGCAAATAGTCGGAATCCAATTTCAATAATTGTTCCATGTCACCGTGTAATAGGAAAGAGTGGAAAGCTTGTTGGATATGCTGGTGGTTTATGGAGGAAAGAGTGGTTATTAAAACACGAAGGTATTTTGAAATGACGTATGGATGGGAAGAGGGATTGTTTTGAAATGTATAAATTGTGGGCAATCTTGCGAGGAGGAACAGTTAAATTGTGCAAGTTGTCAGCGAAACTTGGATAATGAACAAGAGGAAGGTAGCTCGTTAATAGATAAAGAACTAGAAGTATATGTAGGGAGACAATATCCGTATTACAAAAGGAAATGGGAACTTGAGAATAAGCGGATTGCTAGGTGGAGTTGGAATGGTTGGGCTGCTATTTTCAATATAGGCTGGCTAGGATATCGTAAGTATTATGTACCAGCTGCTTTATTTATGTTGTTATTAGTAGCGTGTGATGCATTTTCGTATTATATGGGATTTAATGTAGCGTTGCCAATCATTAATATGGTACCTCTTACGTTTTTATTACTCATTTTTATTCTGTTTGGAATGGGGATTTTTGCAAATGGATTATACTATCAATTTGCGGAAAGACGTATATACCGAATAAAAGCAAGAGAAATAAAAGATAAATCAGTTGAAAACTATCTAATCAATGATAGCGGCGGAACGAGCAAAATGGGAGCGACAATTGTTACTATTTTAGCAGTTGCTAGCATATTTTTTAGTCATTTCTTTTTTCCGACTGATCGAGACGTTATTCAAAAGGTTCGTACAAGCTCGCTTTATGAATATCCTTTCTTTTCAATAGGTGAATCTTTCGAAAATTATTTTCAAAATTCAGGTTGGATATATTATCGTGGAACGGAAGGGTTAGAATTAGTAGAATTCCAAGGATATAACACCGGAACGCCAAGACAAAAGGTGAAGATTCAATTTGTTGTCGATTATAAATTAGGTGAAGTGGAACCATACTCACTTATGGTTAATGGTGAATCTAAAACTGAAGAAGAGTTTTTGAAGCTGATGGAAGAAATATTTAAAGTTCAAAATCCATTTGATATAGAGGATGGATTACAAGTAAATGCTATTCAAGGAAGCGGCTGGAAAGAAATTTCCGATCGCTTTTTTCTATGTTTGTTAAAATAAATATTTAAAATAATCAGAATCTTTTGTATAATAAAATATATTATATAGGATTTAACTTATACATATAGATTGGGGGAAGGAAGAATGAAGAGAAAGACAACAACAATTGCTGCACTTGCGTTAACGACGAGTGTATTGGTTGCAGGATGTGGGAATGGTGAGAAGGCTTCGACAACGAAGAAAGAATCGAATAAGGGAATGGCCGATAAACAAGTTTTAAATTTGCTAGAAACAGCTGAAATTCCTTCAATGGATACATCTAAATCAACGGATTCTGTATCTTTCCGTGTATTTGTAAATGCAATGGAAGGTTTATATCGTCTAGATAAAGATAATAAACCAACACCAGGCATGGCAAAAGATGTGAAGATTAGTGAAGATAAAAAGACATATACATTTGAATTACGTGATGCGAAATGGTCAAATGGTGATCCAGTTCGAGCACAAGATTTTGTATATGCATGGCAACGTACATTAGATAAAGCAATAGCGGCAGAATATGCATTCATTTTATTTGATGTGAAAAATGCACAGAAAGTAAATAAAGGTGAATTACCAGCAGATCAATTGGGTGTTAAAGCGAAGGATGATAAAACGTTGGTAGTAGAATTAGAGCAACCAGCACCTTATTTTCTTGAGCTTACGTCGTTCCCTACATTTTTCCCATTAAATGAAAAATATGTGAAAGAGCAAGGAGATAAATACGGATTAGAAGCAGATAAATTAGTATATAATGGACCATTTACAATGAGTCAATGGAAACATGAACAAAATTATCAGTTAAAGAAAAATCCTAATTATTGGGATAAAGATACTGTAAAGTTAGACGAAATTAATGTAAGTATTGTGAAGGAAACAAGCACGGGAGTAAATTTATATGATAGTGATCAAGCAGATCGAGTTATTTTAACTTCTGAATTTGTTGATAAATATAAAAAGAATAAACCAGATGAATTTAAAACGAAGTTAGATCCACGCATATATTTCTTACGTTTTAACCAAAAAAATGCAACATTTAAAAACCAAAAAGTACGTGAAGCGATTGATTTAGCATACGATAAAAAAGGAATTGCTGATGTCATTTTAAATGACGGTTCATTGCCAGCATATTTCTTAGTACCTGAAAAATTCACGACAGGTCCGGATGGAAAAGACTTCCGCTCTGTAAATAAAAACTTCCGTGATAGTAAAGATAACGCAGAGAAAGCAAAAAAATTATGGGAAGAAGCGAAGAAAGAGCTTGGTCAAGATACAATTACGGTTGAATTACTAAACGATGATAACGGTAGCCGTAAAAAAGTAGGCGACTTTATTAAGGAAGAACTAGAGAAAAACTTGCCTGGTATTAAAGTGAATTTGAAACAGCAACCATACAAGCAGAAGCTAGATTTAGAAAAGAAATTCCAATATGAATTCTCATTATCTGCATGGAGCCCTGATTATCCGGATCCAATGACTTATATTGATATGTTTGTTACTGGAAGCTCATTTAATGAAATGGATTATTCTAATCCGAAGTATGATGATTTAGTAGCGAAATCAAAAGGAGAGCTATTAAAAGATGATAAAGCACGCTGGAATGCACTTGCGGAAGCTGAAAAAATCTTAATTGGTCAAGACGCAGCAATTTCTCCTACGTACCAACAAAGTACAGCTTATTTAGAGAAGCCATTTGTAAAAGGCATTGCTAACCATACGTTTGGCGGGGACTTCAGTTATAAATGGGCATATATTACAAAAAAATAGTATAATAAAAGATGAGTGAATTTTCGCTCATCTTTTATTTGTATAAGGAGGAATTATAGTTGTTAAGGGGAATCAATCACATTTGTTTTTCGGTATCTAATTTAGAAAACTCTATTATGTTTTATGAAAAAGTATTAGAAGGAGAATTACTAGTTAAAGGAAGAAAATTAGCTTATTTTAACATATGTGGAGTATGGATAGCGCTTAATGAAGAGACGCATATTCCGAGAAATGAGATTCATCAATCTTATACGCACATTGCATTTTCTGTTGAACAAGAAGACTTTAAATGTCTAATACAGCGATTAGAAGAAAATGATGTTCATATTTTACAAGGAAGAGAACGTGATGTAAGAGATTGCGAATCTATATACTTTGTTGATCCTGACGGTCATAAATTTGAGTTTCACTCAGGGACACTGCAAGACCGTTTAAATTATTATAGAGATGAGAAACCTCATATGACATTTTATTAGGGAGGGATAGCATTTGCATGCACTTGTAATTGGTGGAACAGGAATGCTAAAGAAAGTTTCTATGTGGCTTTGTGAGAAAGGATTTTATGTTTCTATTATCGGGCGAGATGAAGTGAAATTAGAAAATGTTAAGCGAATGAGTTCTGCACCAGAAAATATTACATGCCTTTCGTTAGATTATCATAATGATGAAGATGTAAAGCTAGCTATTAAAAGTACAATTAAGAAAAATGGCCCGATCACATTAGTTGTTGCATGGGTACACACAAGTGCAAAGCATGCACTATCAAATATTTGTAAAGAACTAGATTTGTCGTCTAAAACATATAGTTTATTTCATATTTTAGGTAGTAAAGCATCACGTATGCCTGCACAAAAAATAGGGAGTACGCGATGTATTTATCATAGAATTATTTTAGGTTTTATTTTAGAAGATACATATGGAAGATGGCTTACTCATGAAGAGATAGCTGATGGAGTTATAAAAGGGATTGAAAGTAAACGAGCGGAGTGGATTGTAGGGAGAGTTGAACCGTGGGAATTACGACCAACATGGTGAGGGGGAGTAAGAAATGAAAACAACTATATATGTAACAAGGCATGGTGAAACAGAGTGGAATGTAGCGAAGCGAATGCAGGGACGGAAAAATTCTGCTTTAACTGAAAATGGTATAGTTCAGGCGAAACAATTAGGGAATCGAATGAAAGATTTACCAATCCATGCGATCTATAGTAGTCTGAGCGAAAGAACACTTCATACGGCAGAGTTAATAAAGGGGGAACGTGATATACCTATTATAGCGGATGAGCATTTCTATGAAATCAACATGGGTATATGGGAAGGACAAACAATCGCGGATATAGAAAAGCAATTTCCAGAAGAAGTACATCTGTTTTGGAATGAGCCACATCTTTTTCAGTCAACATCAGGCGAAAATTTTGAGGCCGTTTATGAAAGAGTAATTGAAGGGATGCAGCTTCTTTTAGAGAAGCATAAGGGACAAAGCATATTGATTGTTTCTCATGCGGCAGCAGCAAAATTACTTGTAGGGCATTTCGCGGGAATTGAAATAGAAAATGTGTGGGATGATCCATTTATGCATAGTGCTAGTTTGAGCATAATAGAATTTGAAGAGGGTATTGGTAAAGTGAAACAATTTGCAGATATAAGTCACTTTCAATAAATGTAAAAAAGGCCGCAAAACGGCCTTTTTTTGGTGGTATAAAAACTAGCAGTTACGTTTTTTATACCAGAAGTGATCAAATTTCTTATTTTTGCAAGATGGGAATTTATGTCCGCCTTTGCAATCATTCCATTTGTGCCCATCATCGTGACAGTCTTTACCATGATCACATGAATCATCGCAAGAGCCGCCGTGTCCGTGAGGGAAGAATTCGCATTTTTTACAGTAACATCGTTTAGTCCAGTAAAATTTCTTTTCAAAACGTACACATTTTGTAACGAAAGTACAATGTTTTCTACGCGTACGTTTTGTAACTAAAACGCATTCTTTTCTACGTGTTACTTTCGTAACGAACGTCCATTTTTGAACGCGTACACGAGTACATTTCGTAACAAATGTCCACTTTTTAACGTGAGTACATTTTGTAACAAATGTACAATGTTTCACACGAGTACATCTTGTTCTTGGGCATTTACAATCGTCGCTACACTCAATTTTTGAAGAGCAATCGTCATCACATTCGAATGTGCTTGGATCTTGGTGTAAGAAATCCTCCATCCCAGCACTTTTGATTTCTTCAACAGCTTTTCTAATATCACGTTTCATAGAAATCCTCCTTATCATGTATTAAGTTGAAAAGGTATTCTTTTTCCTTAACATGATATGAGAGATGACGTCTTTCTGAACAGGACAAGAGTGTAATTTTCTATAAATAGATGATAGCGGATGTATGGACAAGACAAGGCGCATACATTGAATGAAGAGAACTGAGAAGGGATGAGAAAATATGTTACCTTCATATGATTTTTTTGTTCATCCAATGTACTTAGTGGAATTGAAAAAAGACATTTGGTCAGATAGTCCAGTGCCAGCAAAATTAACTTATGGAAAAAAGAAATATGACATTGATATCGTATACCGAGGAGCTCATATTCGTGAGTTTGAGAAAAAATCTTATCATGTTATGTTTTATAAACCAAAAAAATTTCAAGGTGCGAAAGAGTTTCATTTGAATTCTGAGTTTATGGATCCGTCTCTCATACGAAATAAACTATCGCTAGACTTTTTTCATAACATTGGTGTACTTTCGCCAAAATCACAACATGTATTTATAAAAATTAATGGTCAAATTCAAGGTGTGTATTTACAGTTAGAATCAGTTGATGAAAACTTTTTGAAAAATAGAGGATTACCGAGTGGTTCTATTTATTATGCGATAGATGATGATGCGAATTTTTCATTAATGAGTGAACGAGATAAAGATGTTAAGACGAAGCTCTTTGCGGGTTATGAATTTAAATATTCGAATGAAAATAGTGAAGAACAACTGAGTGAATTTGTATTTCAAGCGAATACTTTGACGAGGGAAGCCTATGAAAAAGAGATTGGGAAGTTTCTACATGTAGATAAATATTTACGATGGTTAGCAGGAGTTATTTTTACGCAAAACTTTGATGGTTTTGTCCATAACTATGCACTATATCATAACGATGAAACAAATTTATTTGAAGTTATACCGTGGGATTATGATGCGACTTGGGGGCGAGATGTACAAGGGAGACCGCTTAATCATGAATATATCCGCATTCAAGGGTATAACACGCTAAGTGCAAGATTGTTAGACATACCTGTGTTTAGAAAGCAGTATCGAAGTATTTTAGAAGAAATATTAGAAGACCAATTTACAGTTTCGTTTATGAGGCCGAAAGTAGAAGGATTGTGTGAATTGATTCGTCCATATTTACTACAAGATCCATATATGAAAGAAAAATTAGAAACATTTGATCAAGAGGCTGATATGATTTATGAATATATAAATAAAAGAAGAAAGTATATACAAGACCACTTATATGAATTGGATTAATTTTGAAAGAGATTGAAACGTTATCAATCTCTTTTTTTTTGTATAATAAAGATGTATCAATAAAAGTGAAGTAATATATTTGAAAGAGAATGGGGATGCGGATATATGACGATTAAATGGATTGATTGGGTAAAACAAATACAATCTATAACCCAAGCAGGTTTAACGTATTCTAAGGATGTGTACGATATAGAACGCTTCCAACAATTACGAGACATTTCGATTTCGATGATGTCACATTACACAAAAACTGATTGGGAAGTTGTAGAGAAATTATTTGCAAGTGAGACAGGCTATCAAACACCTAAAGTTGATATAAGAGCAGTTGTTTTTCAAAATGAAAAGTTATTATTTGTGAAAGAAAAAAGCGATGGGAAATGGGCATTGCCAGGTGGATGGGCTGATGTCGGTTATACGCCAACCGAAGTTGCAGCAAAAGAGGTTGTCGAAGAGACGGGTTATGAGGTAGATCATTTTAAGTTACTAGCTATATTTGATAAAGAAAAACATCAACCATCTCCATCGGCGACGCATGTATATAAGATTTTCATTGGATGCGAGATTATTGGTGGAGAAAAGAAAACTAGCATTGAAACAGAAGAGGTGGAGTTTTTTGGTGAAAATGAATTGCCTAATTTATCAATTGCTAGAAATACAGAAGACCAAATTAAAGAGATGTTTGCCTACATGAAAGACCCGCAGAAAGAGAAATTAATAGATTAATCCTGCTTGAATTGTACATATTGTTAAAATGAAGATATTGGCAGATTGCAGCCTTTATGTAATAATGGGATGGTATGTGAAGAAAAAAGGAGATAAAAAAGAACATGTTAGCAAACATAATAGATCAGTTATTGCAATTTTTTGCAAGCTTAGGTTACTTTGGAGTAGCTCTTGCTTTAATGATTGAAGTAATCCCAAGTGAAATTGTACTTTCGTATGCTGGCTTTTTAGTAGCGGATGGTAAAATTAGTTTTGTGGGTGCAGTTATCGCCGGAACTATTGGTGGTACTTTAGCCCAAATCTTTTTATACTGGCTTGGATACTACGGAGGGCGTCCGGTTGTAGAGAAATATGGGAAATATCTGCTTATTAATAAACACCATTTAGACATAGCGGAAGGTTGGTTTAAGCGTTATGGAGCTGGCGTAATATTTTCTGCGCGCTTTATCCCAGTAGTACGTCATGCAATCTCTATTCCAGCAGGACTAGCTAAGATGCCATTAAAACTATTTACGCTTTATACGGTTGTAGCGATCATTCCATGGTCAATTCTATTTATATACTTAGGTGAAAAACTTGGTGGGAATTGGCGACAAATTAAAGAGTATGCATCTGATTACACACATTACATAATTATAGGAGCTGTTCTTTTTATTGCTCTATACTTCGGTTTAAAATATTTGAAAAAGAAAAAAACAACACGCTAAAGTCAATGATAATTCATTGGCTTTTTTTATTTGTTTCGGTTCGGTTCTAAAAAAAAAGAGTTGTCCATAATGTATAATAATAAAGCGTAGCGGAGGAATGTGATGAAAGGGTCACCGTTTATACGTGGAACGATATTTTTAACGATGGCAACGATGATATCAAAAATGTTAGGGTTTATATATGTTATACCATTTACAGCAATGGTCGGTACGAGTGGGTACGTTTTATATACGTATGCATATCGCCCCTATACAATTATGCTCAGCATTGCGACAATGGGATTACCACTTGCAGTTTCAAAAATGGTATCAAAATATGATCAACTGAATGATTATCATACGGTTAAGAGAGTGTTGAAAAGTGGAATCGTGTTTATGTTTATAATGGGAGTCATTTCGTGTTTTACGTTATATATGCTAGCTCCGCATTTAGCTAAGCTTGTCATCGATGGGAATGATCAAACGGGGAATAGTGTAGGAGCGGTTACTACTAATATTCGAATTGTAAGTTTTGCGTTAATACTTGTGCCAGTAATGAGTTTATTAAGGGGCTTCTTTCAAGGATTCCAATCGATGGGGCCTTCTGCATTAAGTGTAGTTGTAGAGCAATTTTTTCGGGTTTTAACCATTTTAATAGGAAGCTTTGTCGTTTTATATGTTTTAAAAGCGTCTGTTTCATTAGCGGTTGGTATTTCAACGTTCGGTGCATTTATGGGAGCTGTAGGTGGATTAACTGTTTTAAGTGCATATTATATAAGAAGGAGAAGGCACTTAAAGAAAAAAGAGATGGCAAGTATACCACAAACAACAAAATCCTTTTTCTCATTGTATAAGGAGCTCTTTACATATTCTATTCCTTTTGTTGTGGTGGGCTTAGCAATTCCGTTGTATCAGACTATTGATACATTTACAATTAATAAACTACTTATACAAATAGGGTATATGCAAGGAGAAGCGGAAAAAATTAATGCGATAATTGGTCTTGTTCAAATGGTTGTGCTCATCCCGGTATCCGTTGCGACAGCTTTTAGTATGTCTCTCGTACCAGAGATGACGAAAGCTTACACAGCAGGAAATACGAAGCTATTGTACAAACATTTTACGAGAACAAATGTATTAGTAGTAGCGATTACGGTGCCGGCTGCAATTGGAATGATTGTGTTAGCCAAGCCTGTATATACTCTTTTATTCGGTGCTGGAAATGATCCAGAGATGGGGAGAATCATTTTACAGTATTATGCTCCTGCTTGCATACTATTTTCTCTTTTTACAGTAACGGCTGCTATGCTACAAGGAATCAATCAACAGCAGAAGACGGTGCTAGGACTAGTGATTGGAATTATTGTGAAAATAGTTTTAAATATTGTATTGCTTCCGTATTTCGATTATGTAAGTTTTATTATTTCAACATACGCGGGCTATACGATTTCAGTTGGGTTTAACTTGTGGATGCTTTCTAAATATGTTATAAAGGCAACATAAGCTTTTAAGGCAGAGAGCACTCTGTCTTTTTCTATGTTTATAATATTTTTCTTATAAAAACGTTTTCAAAATAATTTTTCTATTGAAATTTAAACGTATGTTTCATATGCTGAGAATGGCGGTTTAAAAACTGTGATTTAAGAGAGGTAGATTCCTACATGTAAAAAGAATCGGGGTGATAGTATGTTAAATATATATTTAACAGACCGAAACGGAAAACTACAAGAGATTGAGGAAATGCAAAAGGGGTGCTGGATTAATGTACTTCATCCAACAGAAGAAGAAATTCAATATCTAGTACAAACTTTAAATGTAGACTTAGATTTCATTAAAGACCCTTTGGATGATGAAGAACGCTCTCGTATTGAAAAGGAAGACAATAATACTTTAATTATCGTGGATATTCCGACAGTTAGACATGACGAAGAAGGAAATTCGATTTATGACACGATTCCAATAGGTATGATTGTGATGCCAGATTGCTTTGTGACAATTTGTTTAGAAGAAAACCCAATTTTTGAACGTTTTATTAATCAACGTATTAAAGAATTTTATACGTTTAAGAAGACGCGCTTTGCACTTCAGCTCTTATATACGATTTCTACTTATTATTTAAGATACTTAAAGCAAATAAATCGAAAAACAATTGATTTAGAGCATCAATTAAATCAGTCAATGAAAAATAAAGAGATTTTCACATTATTAGGCCTTGAGAAAAGTTTAGTATACTTTACAACGTCATTAAAGGCTAATAAAATTGTGATTCAAAAGTTAATGCGTAATAGTACATTTTTAAAAATGTATGAAGACGATCAAGATTTATTAGAAGATGTATTAATTGAAAATAAACAGGCTATTGAAATGGCGGAAATATATAGTCACATTTTAAGTGGAATGATGAATACTTTTAGCTCCGTTATATCAAATAATTTAAATAGTGTTATGAAACTGTTAACGTCAATTACGATCATTTTATCTTTACCGACGATGGTTTCTAGTTTCTTTGGAATGAACGTAAAGGTTCCGTTTGAAGGGGAAGCCCACGGTTTTGTAATTGTACTCATCATATGTGTAACACTATCTTTCACGTTAGCTTTTGTTTTTTGGAAGAAACGTTACTTTTAACGATAAAAAAGCTGCTCTAGCATAGTTATATAACTACGCTAGAGCAGCTTTTTTGCTATGAAATCTCAAATTTTGAATAGAATATAACTTGTACAATGTAATGTATATAAAGGGTATGTATTCCATATAAACCTTGTCCAATTAATGAAATGGGGTTAAAATTACATATTGTTAATGAAAAGTTGGAGGAAATACATCATGGAATTGTTTCAATTACCGAAAGCATTCCTGCAAATGAATACAATTTTTATCTCCATATTGATCGAAGCACTTCCTTTCGTGCTCATTGGTGTATTTATTTCAGGATTCATTCAAATGTTCGTGACAGAAGATATGGTAGCAAAATGGATGCCGAAAAACCGATTTCTGTCTGTTTTAGTAGCTACTTTTTTAGGGATGTTGTTTCCAGGTTGTGAATGTGGAATTGTTCCGATTGTAAGACGATTAATCGGAAAAGGGGTTCCGCCATATGCGGGGATTGCATTTATGTTAACTGGGCCAATTATTAATCCAGTTGTTTTATTTGCAACATACGTTGCCTTTGGAAGTAGTATGCACATGGTATGGTATCGTTCTATTGTAGCGATTATCGTAGCAATTATCGTTGGAATTATATTATCATTTATGTTTAGAGAACATCAATTAAGAGATGATCACTTCCCAGAAGTGAATCATAAGCGTCCATTACGTAAAAAAATGTGGGATGTATGTACGCATGCTGTTGAGGAATTTTTCTCGATGGGAAAATATTTAGTATTAGGTGCGTTAATTGCAGCTGCAGTTCAAACGTTCGTACAAACTTCAACACTTCTTGCTATAGGACAAGGGCCGTTCTCTTCACCAGCTGTTATGATGGGACTTGCTTACATATTATCACTTTGTTCAGAAGCGGATGCGTTTATTGCTTCATCATTCCAAAGTACATTTTCAACAGCATCACTTGTCGCGTTCCTTGTTTACGGACCGATGGTGGATATTAAAAATATGTTTATGATGCTTGCGACATTTAAAACGAAATTTGTAATTGTCGTTACAGTTACAGTTACACTTGTTGTTTATGCAAGCTCACTACTCATTTATGCGATGGGGTGGTAGGTTATGTTTCGAGCGTATATATTATTAGGTTTTACAATATTAATTGCGCAGCTTCATATTTCGGGTAACATTACGAAGTATATCAATATGAAGTATGCTTATTTATCAACAACAGCAGCAATTATTTTAGGTTTCTTAACGATTGTACAAATTATCGTCGTTTTCCAAAAAGAGCACCAAAAGGAAAAAGAGAAAAATGATTGCAGTTGTGACCATAGCCATTGCGGGCATGATCATTCAAAAGATGAGAATACATGGTGGAAAAAAGCATTTTCGTACTCATTGTTTTGTTTTCCAATTATCTCAGGCTTATTTTTCCCGATTGCAACGTTAGATTCAGATATTGTTAAGGCGAAAGGATTTCATTTTCCTGTTGCACAAGCAGAAAGTAAGGATCCATTTATGACAAGACAATTTCTAAGACCTGATACGAGCATTTATTACGGGAAAGAAGGATACCGCGGTGTAATGGAAAAAGGGAAGAAAGAGTTTGTTACGAAAGACAATATTAATTTGAAAGATGAAGACTTCCTAAAGGGTATGGAAACAATTTATAATTATCCTGGCGAGTTTACTGGGAAAAAATTATCTTTTAAAGGGTTTGTTTTTAGAGATGATTCTTCTAAAAAAGAACAATACTTCTTATTCCGTTTCGGTATTATACATTGTGTAGCAGATTCTGGTGTGTATGGTATGTTAGTGAAAAAACCAGAAGGTGTAGAATGGAAAAATGATGATTGGATTCAAATAGAGGGAGAAATTTCTACTGAATTTTATCAGCCGTTTCATGCGAATATTCCTGTATTAGAAGTAACGAAATGGAATAAAGTTGAACAGCCGAAAGAACAATATGTATTTAGAGGGGCCGATTGATAAGATCGGTTCTTTTTTGTGGACTAAAAGTTCTGAATGTTGTTAATATTAAACGTGTAGTTCATTTCGTATAGTGATTATTGAAATATTAGGGATAAATCATTAAAGGGGTGATAACAATGACAGAAGTAAAGGGGAAAACAGCCAATGAGTCAAGGGTGTTCAAAACGAGCCGAGTATTCCCAACAGATTTAAATGATCATAACACGCTATTTGGTGGGAAGATATTAGCGGAGATGGATATGGTTGCTTCTATTTCAGCATCCAGACATTCGAGAAAGGAATGTGTCACAGCATCTATGGACTGGGTCGATTTCTTACATCCTGTTCGTTCTTCAGATTGTGTTAGTTATGAATCTTTCGTAATTTGGACGGGAAGAACTTCAATGGAAGTGTTTGTGAAGGTAGTGGCTGAAGATTTAATCTCAGGTGAGAAGCGTATAGCGGCAACGTCATTCGTTACTTTTGTGGCACTTAGTAAGGAAAATAATCCAGTTCCTGTACCGCGTGTTATCCCTGAAACAGAAGAAGAGAAAGAATTACATCGTATTGCTGTGTTACGTGCAGAACAGCGTCATATACGTAAGGCAGAGAGTAAGAAAGTAGCCACATTGTTAACCTTTTGAGATGAATATTTAGCCATTTAATTTACTATAGTAGGCGGAAATGGTTTTAAAATGAAAAGCGGACACCTAAAAATAGGTGTCCGCTTTTATAGTTTTTTCATCCACATATCATATGACAGTAGCTACTTAGCAGAAGCAAGCAGCACCGACGATGATTAAGAGGATAAATAATACGACTAGTAGCGCAAATCCATTACCATGTGCGAAGCCCATTGTTATTTCCTCCTTTTATTTTAAGATACAACATACAATATGCAAATGAGCTATTGTTTGATATGGACATATATCATGCAATGACATATTTTCTTGAATGATAATGTAATAAAAAAGGGAAGATATAGAAATAACAGTAAGTGGAGAAAGGAATTTATCCATGAAGCACTTTTTCGCTATAATTCTTTGTTTAATAGGTGTATTCATTTGGATGAACATCGATGTGGAAATGGGGAAGGAAATGGCTAGTGAATATGAATTAGGACAAGTTCGATTAGGTGAATTTCAACTATATACGAACGGTGAAGAGTTATATAGAAAATTATTTGACGATATAAACGATGCAGAAAAGTATATATATATCCATTTTTATATTGTAGGAAAAGATGAAATAAGCCAAGAGTTTTTACAGTTATTAGAGAAAAAAGCATCTAGCGGAGTAGAAGTGAAATTGTCAGTCGATCGGATAGGCGGATATAAGTTGAAGAAAAAGGTAATTAGCCGATTAAAGGAAAACGGTGTGAAGTTTACATTTAGTAAAAAACTGAAACTGAAAAATGTGTTCTATTCTTTGCATCAACGGAATCATAGACGCATTGTTACCATAGATGGAAAGATATCATACGTCGGTGGCTTTAATATCGGAAAGGAGTACCTTGGACAAGATCCGAAGTTTGGGCCATGGCGTGATTATCACGTGCGCATCCATGGTGATGGTGCAGCGGATATGGAAAGAAAGTTCGCCGAAGATTGGAAAGAAGATACAGGAGAAAAAATGCCTATACATGAAAGTATACCTACATTAGGGAATGTGAAATATCAATATTTATTTTCAAATGGAAAAGGCTTATGGGAAAAGTATGGGGCACTTTTAAAAAAGGCTAAAAAGTCTTTAATTATCGCTACACCATATTTTGTACCAAGTAAAGAAATGGTGAAAGAGTTAAAAGCTGCATTAAATCGTGGTGTTAATGTAAAAATTCTCGTGCCATTTAAAAGTGATGCCATATTGTTAAAACAAGCTGCCTATCCATATTTGAAAGATATGTTACATGCTGGAGCGGAGATTTATCAATATCGAAATGGATTCTTTCATGGGAAAGTAACAATCATTGATGGAGAAATTGTTGATATTGGGACAGCGAATTTTGATAATAGAAGTTTTTATTTAAATTGCGAGTCTAACTGTATCATATATGATAAAACAGTTGTTGATGAAGTATGGAGTCGATTACAGGTAGACTTTCATAAATCAAAACGATTTTCTGAAGAAGATTTTGAGAAAATTAGTGGATGGGATTGGTTTTTAGCAAGAATAGCGAATGTTTTAGCATCATATTTATAGCATATGGACAAAAGAGAAGGGAGGCGCTTTAATGGACTGTATGAAAGAATTAATGAGATATAGTTATATGCTAATATACAAGGTTGGAGAGTATGCTGGAAAGGTCAGAGACGAAGAATTAAAAAATCTATTACAGCACCATTTACCATATATGTTACAAGCATATAATGAACAAGTAAATTTTCAAGAAGGAGAGAATGTGCAGCATATAACCTGTGAAACAACGGAGTTTGGTTTGCATGAAATGGAAAAGGAAACAGTTAGTAAATATACAGGGGATATTCATATTGCAACCTGTTATATTGCGCACTTGAAACGATTAGCTTTAAAGTTTGCTCAAGTTGCAGTGGAAGTTGCTAATCCGGAGTTTCGCTCATTTTTGGAAAATTGTTTCTTGAAAATGAACCGTTACGCTTATAGTGTGTGGCAATATGTTATGAAGAAGGAATATAAGATTACACATCTATATGAAAATGAAAAGTTTGCATGAGAAACTAAGGCGGAATGGTATGCGCCTTAGTTTTTTTACGTCCATTGAGAGGGGAAAACTAGTTTTATTGTGTATCAATTGGAAATGAAATATATAAATTTAAATTAGGTTTTGTTATCAGAAAATTTACAAAAATTTACCGTATATTTACTGTTTTTCAATCTCTTCTTTAAAAATAGAGAGTAATATGAGGTTGTACATATTCTATCACAAGGGGGAAACGCAAATGAATAAATGGGTTAAATCATTAACTGCTATGGCACTTGCAAGTTCTTTATTAATGGTAGGTTGTAGTAAAGGTGAGGACAAGAAGAAAGAAGACGAAACAACAACACAACAAGAGGACAAAAAGGATAAAGAAACAAGCGGAACTGAGAAGTCTACGGATTCTAAAGAAAAGAAATAATGTAATAATAGAGCTTCCTCTTTTATATGAGGAAGCTTTTTTGTTGTAAATTGATTGAGATTATTGAAAAATAGAAAGAGAATGAAAGAGGGGGAAAACAAATGAAAGTATGTATATTGGGAGCAACAGGACGAGTAGGTTCAAATATAATTAATTTAGCATTAAAGGATTCAGCTGAAGTGACTGCATTAGCGCGTGATTTAAATAGAATAGAAATACAACATGAAAGGTTACGAGTGATAGAAGGTAATGTATTGAACGAAGAGGATATAAAGAAAGCGATAGAAGGAAGTGATATAGTAATTAGTGCACTTGGAACGGATCAAAATAGAACATTAGCGAAGAGTATGCCACAAATTATAAAGCAAATGGAAGAAGCAGGGGTTCATAAAATTATTACAGTAGGAACAGCCGGTATTTTACAAGCAAGAACAAATCCAAATTTATATCGCTTCCAATCAACGGAATCCAAAAGGAAAACGACAACAGCAGCAGAAGATCATTTGGCTGCATACAAGGTACTAAGTAATAGTAATAATTTATGTTGGACAGTTGTTTGTCCGACACATTTAATAGATGGTGAGGCGACAGAGGTATATCGAACTGAAAAAGATATATTGCCAGAAGGTGGATCAAAAATTACAGTGGGTGATACGGCACACTTTGCATGGGATCTATGTAAGAAAAACATATATGAAAATAGCCGAGTAGGTATTGCATATTAAAAAACCATCCCGAAGTCGGGATGGTTAAAAGATGATATAACATACGAAGATGATAATCATAATGATTTGGAGAATTGCTTTCGCTACTGTACTGCTTAAAAAACCAACTACAGTAGCGACTCCAACTAGAAAGGCATCTTTTGGCGCTTTTTTATGCACTAGTTCTGTTATAAATACTGATAAGAACGGTATGATAATAAGTCCGAATGGTGGGAAGAAAAACGATCCAACAATGATAGAAATCATTCCGACACGTTCGCCCCATTTAGAACTACCGTATTTTTTTAAGAAATATCCATTTGCAATAAAATCAGCAACGAAAATGAAAAGAGTGAAAATGACTTGAACAATCCAAAAAGAAGTTGTTAATTCTCCTCCATTTATACCGAAATGGTAAATCAAATATCCAGCCCAGACAGCTAGTATGCCAGGGATAATTGGATAAATAAAGGCGAGAAATGAAACAATGAAACAGGCAATGATACAAATTGTTAATAAAACAGTCACTTTATAGCTCCTTTTTAATATCTAGTTTATGTACAGCAACTTTTTTGACTTGATGTCCATCAAGTTCTAATACTTTAAATTGAAAACCAGCATATTCAATGGAATAGCCAGCTTCAATATTTAAGTCAACTGCTTGAGAGAGAATCCACCCTCCGATTGTATCTAAATCACTATCATCAATATGTAGGCCAAACATATCATTTACTTCAGAAATAAGTACCTTTCCATCTACAACAGTAAGCTTAGGTGTACGTTTTTCAATCATAGGTGGTTCATCCGCATCGAATTCATCTTGAATTTCTCCAATGATTTCTTCAAGAATATCTTCCATCGTTAAAAGTCCGGCAGTGCCACCATATTCATCCATAACGATTGCCATCTGAACGCGATTTTTTTGAAGGTGGACTAACGTTTTACGAATTGGAACTGTTTCAAATACAGTTAGAACAGGATGTATATAAGATTCAAGTGGTTTATAAATACCTTTCGTTTGATCATGGAATACTTCTTTCGTATTGATCATCCCAATGATATCATCTTTATCTTTTTCAATGATTGGATAGCGTGTATATTTCTCAGTAGCGACGATATCCATATTTTCTTCTAACGTATTTTCAGTAGATAAGCAAATCATTTCGGTACGAGGAACCATAATTTCTTTCGCAACTCGATCATCAAATTCAAAAATGTTATTTACATATTTATATTCGGTTTGGTTTATTTCACCGCTTTTAAAACTTTCACCTAAAATGAGTCGCAATTCCTCTTCAGAATGAGCAAGTTCATTTTCTTTCGCAGGTTCTAATCCGAGTAGTTTTGTGAAAAATATAGCTGCACTATTTAGTAGCCAAATGAATGGATACATAATTTTATCAAATAAAATAAGTGGTCTTGCAAATTTGAGTGTGATTGCTTCTGCTTTTTGAATTGCGAAAGACTTTGGAACTAACTCACCTAATACAACGTGGAAAAATGTAATAACACTAAAAGCAATAACAAAAGATAAAGTGTTAGCCATTGTTCCAGTAATATTAATTTTTTCAAAGAGCGGTCGTAGTATATGCTCCACAGTCGGTTCACCAAGCCAACCAAGCCCTAAAGAAGTGATCGTAATGCCGAGTTGACAAGCTGATAAATAAACATCTAAATTAGATAGGACACTTCTTGCAGCTAAAGCTTGTTTATTACCTTCATTTGCAAGTTGGTCAATTCGACTTTTACGTACTTTTACAACAGCGAATTCTGATGCGACGAAAAAGCCAGAAATAAGAATAAGTACAAATATGAGAAAAATATTTAATATGTCCAAGTGTGTTCTCTATTCCAAGGTTTGGAATAAAGATGTCACCTCCTGCAATTATGTTATACTTTTATAATAAATCCAAATGAAAAGAATAGTCAAAGGAAAAGGGTAAATATTGGTATGTTTCTGTAATAGTTTTTGAATTTGCTGTTATTTTGTCCGCTATACAAAAGGAATAACCCCTTACTTTTAGATTATAGAGGGTAATTTCAAATTAAGGTTTTGGAACACTTCTTGTTAAAGTATATGACTGTTGCTTGGAGTAGTTTGTGGTCCATAGTGTTTGAAGAAAAGAAAGTATGCTATATGGGATATAGAGTAGTAATAAGCCTATTGTAACAATTATGGGTGAATTTCCGCCAAATTGAACGATAAATTGCAACAGTCCATTTGCATGAAAAATGCATTCCATAAAAACGAACGAAAGAATAATGGAACTTAAAATTGATTTATGATTCGAAGTAAGCGCTAAAAACAATGTATCTACAAGAAAAGAATCATATTTTATTTCATATTCATTTGTGTTTTTTAAGAAAGGAATCCATTTTTTTACTGCTTGCATAACGATAATCATGGAAGTACTACATACGATGATAAAAGATGAGTAGTAAGGAAGGCTTATAAATTGTGCGACGTATAGAAGTAGTAATAAGACTGAACATTGTAATACTACAGTGCAAAAAGAGTAAGGAATCCAATTCAATACGGTAGTAAACTTTTTAAAGGAGTTAGGTAATTTGAAAAATAAATGGCCGATACCCAAACTTATGAAAAATCCGATCGCAAGGGTAAAAGTAAAACGAACAATCGATATAAAATATATTTCCCATATGTAAGGGAATAATGGTGTTGAATGATTAGAAGTATGTACCATTTGGTTTGCTGAGAAAAAGATAGATTCATGCATCCAATCAACCTTTGGAATTGATAATGAGGAAAGCTGTGCGAAGTTTTGAAAAATGCTAATAAATCCATTTTGATAAGAGTAATTGTGTGTAATAAAAAGAGCTGGAATTGGACTTATGGCAAAAATAACAATAACACCAATTATTAATTTGTATATATGTGAGCGTAATAAGGACATATAACCACCTACTCTTGGAATATTCAGAAAATTCTTATTCTTATTTTAGCCGTTTTTGGAGCAAGTTACAATATATTTTTCTTCATGTATGGGCATATGGATAATTTTAAATTGTATTTAGAAATCTATTTTATGTGTGGAATATAAAGCAGAAACTGGTATGTAACAGTACAAATACAAAAAGCGTGAACAGTTTTGCATTTTCACGCTTTTTGTGTGGAATGAAGAGAATGTAGGGAAATGTTGAAAGGATTAAATAGATTTTTAAAATTGGAAAGTGATACCATAAAATTAAACGATGTTTAACTGATACATTCTAGAGGGGGGAATGAAAACGTATCAACGAAAGAAAAGATTTTAAATACAACATTGGAATTAATTAAAAAAGAAGGTTTTGAAAAGGTAACGATAAGAAAAATTGCGGCATTGTCAGATATAAATATAGTGCTAGTAAATTACCATTTTGGTTCAAAAGAAAAGTTAATTAGTGAGACGATTAGAGTTTTATTAATTGGCTTTCAAGGCACTTTTTCTATTTTAGATAATATTACAGTGCCAGCAAAAGAAAGATTAAAAATATTTTTATTGGATTATGTACTAGTAATTCGGCAATATCCGGAGTTAGTTAGGAAGATTATTGCAATGGGAACTACGGCATTTACATCTCAATACGAATATGGGGATTTTTTGAAGAGGCTAGGTTTTAGTAAAGTGAAGAATATTTTGAGCGAAATAACGAATGAAACGGATCAGGAAATTTTAATGATGATGACAGTACAAATATTTGGATCTATTTTTCTTCCCACATTAATGATGCCAATTCTCGAATCAGGGGTAGATATAAAAGTACCATCTGTAGAAAAACAGATTGATTTCCTATTTGAACGCTATTTTTATAAAAATTGAGATAGTGGGTGATAGAGATGGCTAGTTTCTTTAGAAAGCATTGGTGTGATATAGGATTAGTGGTCGCTATTGTTGTCGTAGTTTGTTTAGTCGCGAATTTGGGAGAAATGAGTGAAATAAAAGTACTGTTATGGTTAAGTTTTGTGGCCATTTTAGTGCATCAATTTGAAGAGTATCGTTGGCCAGGTTATTTTGCTGGTCTATTTAATGTAGTTATATTTAAAAGTGATATACCAGATCGCTATCCATTAAATACGCAATCTGCTATGGTAATAAATATTTTGATTACGTATGTTTTTTATTTACTCCCGGTTTTCTTTCAAAATATAATATGGCTTGGGTTGGCACCTATTTTAATGGGATTTTTTCAATTCATATGGCATGGTATTTTTGCGAATATAAAAGCTAAAACAATATATAATCCGGGATTAGGTGCGGTTGTATTACTACATGTTCCAATTGGTTATGTATATATGAGATATATTCTTTTACACAATCTGGCTACAAATTTGGATTGGTTATTTGGGGTGATCTACTTTCTAATAGCTACCTATTTTTTAATTATAAAAGGAAATATATTAATGAAAAGTAAGGAGACAAATCATTACTTTTCTAAAAAGCAACTAGGTCCGTACAAATGATACATTGAAGTGATTTAGAATTCAGAGGAAGGGTTTTAGATGCTGAAGAAAGTGCAAGTGAAGGATTCATGAATAAATTATGACAAGAAAATGAATAATTTTCAGAAAAATAAAATAAATTATTTATTTTTTTCTGAAAATATAATATAGTTATGGCACAGAAAGTATTTTAACATAAGGAGGTTTTTTATGAGGATTAAAGGGAATTACGTGCCGAAAAGGGAAGTTTTACTGTGCTCAAGTTCGATTACGATAGGGGAAGCGTTAGAGCATTTAAATAAAACGGGGTATCGTTGTGTACCAGTTTTAGATGAAAAAAAAGAGAAATTTTTAGGGAATATATATAAAGTAGATATTTTAGAATATAAAGGATCGCTTGATGAGAGTGTGATACAATTATTAAACGATAAAGAAGGATTTGTGAGAGAAGATTCATCTTTCTTTAAAGTATTTTTTACAATAAAAAAATTGCCATATTTATCAGTAGTTGACGAAAAAGGGATTTTCCTTGGAATTTTAACGCATAAAAAAGTTTTTGAGTTATTAGAGGATGCATGGGGCGTTCACTCTAGTAAATACTCTGTCATGATTGGAACGCAAGACTATAATGGAGCAATTCAAAAGTTATCGACAGTTTTAAAGAAATACACTGGTATTCAAAGTTTGATGACTTTTGATAATGATGCCTTATTAGTTCGTAGAATTATGTTTACATTAGGAGAAGAGTTTAACGACGGTGAATTAGAGACATTATTGAAAGATTTAGAAGATCACGGATTTAGAGTTGTGTATGTGGAAGAGATGAAAAATCCACGTGAAGTTGAAACGATAGAGTAACATACAAAAGCCATCTAATTATCTTGGATGGCTTTTGTTATGTTACGTGTGTAAAGTTATTTGAAAATAACGATAGGATAATAGGAGAGATTGTAACAATATTTGTGTAAGAGAATAAAAATTGTAGATAATTTCGATTTTCAAAAAAATCAATTTGAAAATATGTTTTTATTTTGCAACTAAATATGTTACTATATGTGTGATAAAAACAAAGAGGTCTGACAACTATACTCCACGTAATAACACTCTAATGATTTGAAAATTCAAAAAAATCAAAATTCGAAAATAACAATTGTATTAATGATTAGAGTAAAAATAAGGGGAATGGAGAAATTATGGAGAAAGACACTGCTTTGTAAGGGGCATATTTTATCATCTTGAGCAGAGAGGAGGATGCATAGCATATTGTAAAATATAGAGATAAACAATGGAAAAGTGCTATGCAAATGAAGAGCATGAAGGGACGTTTAAGGCCAGGTGATACGGTAGCAATTGGTTTAATGCTATTTGCATTATTTTTAGGAGCAGGAAATTTAATTTTTCCGCCAGTTTTAGGTCAACAAGCAGGAGAGAATGTTTGGATTGCTACAATAGGATTCCTTGTAACGGGAGTCGGATTACCCCTACTAGCTGTAACAGCTGTCGCGTTTGTAGAGGGGGACTTGAAAGCGCTGTCTTCTAGAGTCCACCCTATATTTGCGTTTATTTTCCCATTGATTAGTTATTTAGCAATTGGACCATTTTTCGCAATTCCGCGTACTGGAGCTGTTTCGTTTGAAATGGGTATGAAGCCTTTTTTATCAGAGGCAATGGTTTCAGAGTGGTACATGCTATTTCTTTTCACGATAGTTTTCTTCGGAATAACGTGGTATTTATCATTAAATCCATCTAAATTAGTGGATTGGTTCGGAAAGTTTCTTACACCACTATTGGTATTAATTGTCGCTGTTATTGTCGGAAAGGCAATTATTGATCCAATTGGAGAGCCGGCTGCGCCGTTAGCTGCTTACAAAGAAAATGCTTTCTTTGGTGGATTTATTCAAGGATATTTAACGATGGATGCAATTAGTGCTCTCGTATTTGGAATTGTCGTTGTACAAGTTATTCGCTCTAAAGGGATAAAAGAGAGTAGTCAAATTGCAAAAATAACAGTCGTATCAGGTATTATTGCTGTACTTGGTTTAACGTTAATTTATTTATCACTTGCTTATCTTGGTTCAACAAGTACATCACTTGGTGTCTCAGAAAACGGTGGTCTTATTTTAACGAATGTTGTAAATGAGCTATATGGGACGAGTGGTAAAATTTTATTGGGGCTTGTTATTATACTCGCTTGTTTAACAACTTCTGTTGGGTTAACATCTGCGTGTGCGGGTTTCTTTACAAACTTATTCCCAAAACTTTCACATAAAACGATTGTAACAATGGTATGTGTATTTAGTTTAATTGTATCTAACCTAGGTTTAACACAATTAATCGCCGTAACATTACCTGTGTTAATGATCATTTATCCAGTTGCAATTGTATTAATCGTACTTTCGTATTTCCATAAGTGGATTGGGAAGCGTAATACAATTTATATTGGAGCTATTTTAGGTGCATTGTTAATTAGTTTCTTTAACGGTTTAGAAAGTGCGAACATTAAAATTGACGTGATTTCTAATGTACTACAAATGTTACCGTTATATAACGAAGGAATCGGATGGTTAATTCCATCATGTATTGGCGGGATTCTCGGTTTCTTCCTCTATAAATCAAATGAATCAAGTGAATTACAAAAGAAAGGTGCTTAGGCACCTTTCTTTTTTTGAAGGGGATTTTTATATTTTGTCTAAGTAATAATTGGGAGGAATGATAAAATGGCTAATTTTGAAGATTTTTTAAATTTGGATTTGCGAATTGGAACTGTAATACATGCAGAGGAATTTAAAGAAGCGAGAGTTCCAGCGATTAAACTAGAAATTGATTTTGGAGAAATTGGGATAAAGCAGTCAAGTGCTCAAATTACGAAAAGGTATAGTCCAGAAGGTTTAGTCGGTCAACAAATTGTTGCTGTTGTAAATTTTCCGCCAAAGCGTGTAGCTGGATTTAAATCGGAAGTGCTTGTGCTTGGCGGCGTTCCTGAAGCTGATGATGTTGTGTTGCTTCAGCCTAATATGGAATTGCCAAATGGAACAAAAATTAGCTAGGGTGAAGGCAGGGGCTAATATGGATATCGGACGAGAATATTTACAATGTGCGATTTCGAACTTTAAAGCAACAAAGAAGCAAGGGGAACGGGCACTTTCTCAATTATCATACGAACAAATACAATGGTCTTCTCATGAAGAAACAAATAGTATAGCGATTATTATAAAGCATCTGCATGGTAATATGCGTTCTAGATGGACGGATTTTTTAACATCTGATGGTGAAAAAGTTGATCGTGACCGAGATGGTGAATTTGAAGGAGGCTATTCTTCAAAGAAGGAAGCCCTTGCAGCGTGGCAAGAAGGATGGGAATACGTTTTTAATACGATGAATACGATATTGCCGGAACATCTATTGAAGACGGTATACATTCGTGGTGAAGCTCATACGGTCCTGCAAGCAATTGAAAGGCAAATTTCTCATTATGCATTGCATATTGGACAGATTATTTACATCGGTAAAATGTTAAAAGAAAATGAGTGGCTATGTTTAAGCATTCCTAAAGGACAGTCAACTCGTTATGTAGAGAAAAAACGTTCAACATAATAATAAGAAAGAAACCGATAAAAAATGGGGAAAAAGAAAGTCAGCCAAATAATAGATGGTTCTGTAATCATAAGAATACTGCCAAAAATAAGTCCATATACAATAAGAAAGAAATTGAAAAGTGTATTCACAGGGAGAAACCGTGAGATGAACACTTGCTGTCGTTTAAAACAATCACTGTGAAATAAATAAAAGCGGAAGCACCATGTGGCTGTAATAAGATCTTTCTTTCTTACAATTCTTTTTTTGCATGTATGACAGATAAATGGTGGTTGCATTTCATTACGCTCCATTTTTTATTTTCATAATAATGTGAGACAAAAGTAGGTACAAAGTGTATGTTCCTATATACGCTCCTGCAATAAGGAAAAATGGATTCAGTAAAATTCCATGAATGCTTGTCATGAAAACTAAATCTTGTATTAAAACATCGTATATATTAATGGAAATAATTGTACCGAGTACATACAGTGCCAAGTACGCAGAAATATGTAGCACAATAGAGACTTTTGGATGCTTAGCGGACAAATAAAAAATGAATGATAGAGCGATTGGTAATATTCCTATTAATAGCTTCAATTCATTTCACCTCATTAACAATATAGCCGAAATTTTAACGGTCTATTCTCTAGGGCTTGTACATAACTTGAAATAGAGAGGTGATAGTATGAATCGGGGCTTTTTTTTTATGAAGTTTACAAGCATGCGTAAGTTAGTTTTATTTGTTATTACTACAGTGCTAGCGACTTTTTTTCTTATTAGTATGATGGTAACCTCTATGAAAGAGACGAAGTCAACGTATTTATATAATTGGTTAAATGAGTTATCGATGAATGGTTACATGTATGTACTTGGAAAAGAGAATCATTATTTTACACAGGAGTATCGAAATTTGAATCAAGATTTTTCAATTTCTTCTTTTCTCTTTTCCATGGCTACAAATATTCGCTTTAATGATGTACGCAGTTTTGTCGGGAAAGAGCTCCCTGGGTTTGGTAAGTACGATACAGAAATTGTTATTGCGGGTGAGGGTACAAATTATTCTAACTTACCGATAGAGTCGAGTGTCCCTCTTGAAGAAGTAGTGAAGGAACGGACTAGTGGAACTGGACAAGCACCTAAACAAGATACGAGTAAAGAGAAAAAACAGCCGTCCCAAACGACCGGGAAAAGACAAGTTGCGTTTATTTATCATACACATAGCTGGGAATCCTATTTACCTTTACTTAACTTAACGAATGACCCGAATCCGAATAAAGCAACGAGTTCTGTATCGAATATTTCTATATTAGGAGACCGTTTCCGTGAACAACTAGAAGGTGAAGGAATTGGCGCCACTAACGATAAGAGTGATGTTGGTCAAAAGTTAATAAGTAAAGGTTTAAATAGTAATAGTTCGTATAAGATGTCACGAGAAATTGTGCAGCAAGCTATGGCTGGAAATAAAGATCTTCAATACTTTTTTGATTTGCATCGTGATAGTGCCCGAAAGAATGTAACGACAAAAACAATTGGAGATAAATCATATGCAAAGCTTGCATTTGTAGTAGGGAAAGGAAATAAAAACTATGAAAAAAACTTACAATTAGCGACAGCTTTACATGAGGCGATTAATAAGAAATATCCAGGAGTGAGTCGTGGGGTCATTCAAAAAGGGTTCCAGACAGGAAATGGAATCTATAATCAAGACCTATCAGGACAAGCGATATTAATAGAAGTTGGCGGTGTAGATAATACAGAGGAAGAATTGAATCGATCAATTGATGCACTTGCTAAAGCATTTGGTGAATATTTTTGGCAGGCAGAAAAAGTGAATGGATAAAGTGAAATTTAAATTGGTGAGAGACCTCACCTGATGAAGATGAGTTCACAGTATTTTTGAAAAAACGTAAGTGTAATGCTTGCGTTTTTTCTTTGTAATGATGAGACGTCACAGAATAGACATAATTTGTCGTTGTTATAGTAATATCGAAATTTGTCAATTTATAGTAGGAGATTTACAAAGGGATTTTCGGGAAAGTAGAGAAAATCTTTTTATAAGGAAAACTTTTTATTATGAAACTGGTAGGGTGATTGAAGTGATTAGGGAAATCGAAATAGAAGATGCAGCATCATTTTTGCAATTAAGTAAGCAATTAGATGAAGAAACGAAGTTTATGTTATATGAACCAGGAGAAAGAAAAACTACAGCTGAGCAACAAGAAAAAATGATCCATCGCTTTATAGAAAATGAATATGCAACAATATTTGTAGCAGTTGAAGATGAGAGGATAGTAGGTTTTATATTAGTGAATGGAAATAACATTCAAAGAAAGAGGCATGTAGCAACCATTGTAATTGGTATTTTGCAAGAGTATAACGGGCGAGGTATTGGGACGAGATTGTTTAAAGAGGTTGAGAAGTGGGCAAAATTACATGATGTATGGCGTTTAGAATTAACAGTAATGGCCCACAATACAAGAGCTCAGGCACTATATAAAAAAGCTGGATTTGAGAAAGAAGGTGTCAAAAAAGCTGCTCTTATTATCGATGGAAAGGGCATCGATGAGTATGAAATGGCCAAATTATTAAAATAAGAGGTCGTTATATGAAAAAAAGATGGGCACTACTTGGTATCATAGCTGCAATAATTATTGTTGGAGTAGCAGGAATCAATTATAAAATGTATAAGGATAAGCAGGCGCGGGAAGTAAGTGTAAATAGCATATTTCCGAAAGCAAAAGAAACGATTGCTAATATGGATGGGGATATTGCGGTAATTAATAATCCGAATTCAATGCTTGTACTTGTGAATAAAAGTAGGCGTTTACCAGATGGGTATAGACCGCCAGATTTAGTTATTCCGAAAGTGCGCTACTCTAGTGAAGGTGATCAAGAAAAGAAAAAGATGAGAAAAGAGGCAGCGAGGGCGCTTGAGGATATGTTTCAGCAGGCTGACAACGAGCGTATTTTCCTGTTTGCAGTTTCTGGATTTAGATCTTTTGATCGACAAAAAGCATTAAATACGATGTATAAAAAACAAGATGGAGAAGCAAAAACAGCAATGTCTAGCGCGGTTCCTGGTACAAGTGAGCATCAAACTGGACTAGCTATGGATATTACGTCTCAATCTGCTAAATTTCAGTTAGAGACGGTTTTTGGGGAAACGAAAGAAGGTCAGTGGCTTTCTGAAAATGCCCATAAATTTGGTTTTGTGATTCGATACACAAAAGCGAAAGAGACGATTACGGGCTATCGGTATGAACCATGGCACGTAAGGTATGTGGGAAATCCACAAGCTACATATTTGTATGATAATCAACTGACGCTTGAAGAAGTAACAGAGTGAACAATTGAGGGGAGAGGCGTACAATGACGATGTTATATAAGAAAAAAGTACATGCATATATTACAAGAGAAAAAGAGGGGGTTATGCAATTACTTGTTTTTAAACATCGTGATATACATGAAGCTGGTATTCAAGTGCCAGGGGGAACGGTTGATGAAGGTGAAACGTTAGAAGCGGCTATATTGCGTGAAGTACAGGAAGAATCCGGATTGCGTCATTTATGCATAGAGCGTTTTTTAGCAGATTACATTATACATATGAAAGAAAAACAGGAATATGAAAAACGCCACTTTTTCCATGTAACTTTACTAACAGATGTAAAGGATACTTGGGAACATATTGTAAGTGCTGGTGAGGAAGATAAAGGATTAGTATTTTGCTACGAATGGATTAATATTGCAAAATGCCCTGAATTAGCTGGGAAACAAGGTGAGTTTTTACATTTGTTAGATGAAGTATACGCACAGTAATGTAAGAGTCTGAAGCGAAGGTTAATCCGTTTCAGACTTTTTTTATTTTTCGGGAAATTAAAGGTGTTTAAATAAGGAAATTGAATTTCTTTAAAGGGATATTAATTTAGGATGTGTTGAGGTGAAAAAATGAAAAAGTAAGGGGTATACGCTAAAAAAGTTCATATAAGGGAGAATATAAATGGAAATTCAGTTTAATCCAATCTTAAAAAAGGAACTAACAATTCAAGATATTCAAAATGAAATGGAATCTGGAAAGTTAACTTCAAAAGAGCTAGTGATGTATTATCTCTATAGAATCGCAAAGTATGATCAAGACGGACCGAAAATCAATTCAATTTTAGAAATCAATCCAGATGCTATTTTTATTGCAGAAGCGTTAAATCATGAAAGAAAGACAAAGGGTGTAAGGGGTCCGCTACATGGTATACCTGTTTTGGTTAAGGATAATATTGAAACGAATGACTCCATGCATACAAGTGCAGGTACGATTGCTCTAGAACAAAATATAAGTAGTGAAGATGCATTTCTCGTTACTAAACTGCGAGAAGCAGGGGCCGTGATAATAGGAAAAACGAATATGACAGAATTAGCAAATGCAATGTCTTTTAAAATGTGGGCTGGATATAGTGCAAGAGGTGGTCAAACAATTAATCCATACGGAACGGGTAAGGATGGTATGTTTGTTGGGGGCTCAAGTACAGGCTCTGCGATAGCAGTTGCCGCTAACTTTACAGTAGTATCTATTGGGACAGAAACCGATGCTTCTATTTTGAGCCCCGCTGTTCAAAACTCTGTAGTTGGCATTAAACCGACTGTCGGTTTAATTAGTCGTAGAGGAATTATTCCATTCACTTATTCGCAAGATACAGCTGGACCATTTGCTAGAACAGTAACAGATGCCGCTATTTTACTAGGGAGCTTAACTGGAGTGGATGAGAAAGATGTAGCAACTCGTAAAAGTGAAGGTAGGGCATATCAGGATTATACATCTTACCTTGATGCTAATGGTTTAAATGGAGCGAAAATTGGTGTGTTTAACGACGCACCAAAAGATTATTACGAAAATGGTGAGTATGATGAAAAATTGTTTAAAGAAACGATCCAAGTATTACGTAATGAGGGAGCGGCAGTAGTAGAGAATATTGATATTCCTTCTTTTCATAGAGAATGGAGTTGGGGAGTTCCGCTTTATGAACTGAAGCATAGTTTAGATAACTATCTTTCTAAATTACCTTCTACTATTCCGGTACATTCTATTTCGGAGTTAATGGAGTTTAATGCAAACATAGCAGAAAGAGCTTTAAAATATGGACAAACTAAGTTAGAGAGAAGAAAAGATTTTCCTAATACGTTACGAAATCCAGAATATTTAAATGCGAGATTAGAAGATATATATTTTTCTCAAGAACAAGGCATTGATTTTGCATTGGAAAAATATAATCTTGATGCGATACTGTTTCCTTCCTATATAGGTTCTACTATATGTGCGAAAGCGGGTTATCCGTCTATAGCAATACCAGCAGGGTATATGGAAAGCGGGAGACCTTTTGGAATTACGATTGCAAGTACTGCCTTTAGTGAAGGGATATTAATTAAGCTAGCTTACGCTTTTGAACAGGCGACAAAACATAGAAAAATCCCGAACTTGTCATGAACAGAATAAACAAAAAGGAAAGGGAATTCCTGTCCTTTTTGCTGTGTTGACTACAGTGATAGATTATTCTACTCTGGTTTATAATATTTTAATAAACTGAAAGATAAACAAGCGGAACATAAAATAAGAATAGAAGCGATTATATAAATTGTACGGACACCGAACATATCAGTAATAATGCCAACGCTAAGCATAGAAAGACCAGAAGTTGTTGAAAGAAGGGCGCCATGTGCTGTATACATTTTTGATAATAAAGAAGGGGCGACACTTGATTGTAAAACTGTCGTTTGAGAAATATCTCTAATTTGATAACATGGTCCCATTAGAACACATAGAAAAAGCGCAATAAATCCGCTGCTCGTCATACCATATAAAAATGTAAGAATGCTAAACATAAGAGAGCCAATCGACATGGATCGTATTAAATTGTTTTGAATATAGGAACTCATTTTCCATGCTAATAGACCACCGATTAACGTACCAACATAATAACTTGTATTAATATATCCCCACCATTCTTCGCTTTTATGAAGAATAGACGTAACATATGCCATTGTAATAGCACCAATCCATATTGTCCCTGCGAAAGTTTCAATTAAGTCCATATATGTAACGGTACGGAGAGAAGGATTTTGAAATAAGAGTTTCCAACCTTCCGATAAAGCAGTACTTTTTGAAGAGGGAGGGTCTGCTATTCGTTCAGTATGTATGGTATGTAATGAAAAGTGTAATGCAATGCATCCAAAAATCATCAACATGTTATTAATCATGAGTGTAGATGTAGCGCCAATGAGAAGAACGATAACACTCGTAAATGAATAAGCGGCGGCTTGCGCAATTTGTGTTGAAAAGGAAAAGATACTATTTACTTTTACTAATTTTTCTTTTGGTGTAAGGCGCGGAAGAATGCTGTATAGTAATGGAGCACTCCATCCACTACATAATGAAATGAAAAAAATAAAAGTTAATAGAGCTATAATGTTTGTGGATAAGACCGGAAATAAAATCATTAATAATAGTAAAAAGACTGTTTTTAGCCATTGTAGCGTATATAACAACGTATAAGGTGGAAAACGATTTACTATAAGAGGTGCAGAGATGTTAGCAATTAGATTTGTGATAACTTGTAATAGTGGAAAAAGAGCAGTAATAGTAGCTGATTTAGTTGCTATATAAATATGAGTTGTAATAATCATTACATATACGATGTCAGCAAGAGTAATGCATATTTTGGAACCTAAGTAGTAAGTTAGTGACTGGTTTTTCAATAAGAATACCACCTCTAAAAAATAGTATTTAGTAATTAGAATAATTGTAGTTTAAAAATTAAAATTTTTAAAGAATTTCATTTTTTGTCACTTTTTGAAAGGAATTTTCATGTATAATGAAGAATATATTGATATAGTATTATATTAATAATCATTGTAACAGTGAATATGTACAATAGCTTGTAGCAAACGCCCAAGAGTAAGAAAGGGCGGATAAACCATTCTTTTCTTCATATACATATAGAAAATGAGAAAGAAAGTGAGGGTTGCATATGGCTGCTTGGGTAATTTGGTTTATAATAGCTGGTATTTTATTTATCGCAGAAATGTTGTCGATTACATTTTACATGCTTTGGCTTGGAATTGGAGCTGTTGTCGGAGGTCTTATTGCTTTGTTTGCTCCTGATGCACTACTGTTACAAGTTACTGTTGGTGCAATTGTAAGTTTAACTTTGACATTCTTTACGAAAAGAATTTCAAAAAACTTTCGAGAAGCAAAAGGTTTTACTGATACAGTAGATATGCTTGTTGGTAAAAAAGGGATTGTTATGCAAGCGATTACAAATGAAGCGAATGGTATTGTAAAGGTGGATGGAGATACTTGGACAGCTATTGCAGATTCTTCAATTGATGCTGGAGAAAAAGTCGTTGTTATAAAGAGGCATAGTACTATATTACAAGTGAAAAAGGAGAGTGAATAAATATGGTAGCATTAACGTTAACGATTATATTCGCACTAATTGTAGTTACATTTATCGCATTAACAATTAAAATTATTCCTCAGCAAAAAGTTGGGGTTGTTGAAAGATTTGGTAAGTTTCAACGTATCATGCACCCTGGGTTAAATATTTTAATACCAATTGTAGATCGTGTCCGTGTATATCATGACTTACGTATTCAACAAACGAATGTACCACCGCAAAAGGTAATTACGAAAGATAATGTTCAAGTAGAAATTGATACAATTATTTTCTATCAAATTGTTGAACCAGAACTTGCGACATATGGTATTTCAAACTATGAATATGGTGTTCGTAATATTACTTCAGCAACGATGCGTCAAATCATCGGTAAAATGGAACTAGATGAAACGTTATCTGGTCGTGAAAAAATTTCAACAGAAATCCGCTTAGCGCTTGATGAAGCAACAGAAAAATGGGGCGTACGTATTGAACGTGTCGAAGTTGTTGATATTAACCCGCCAAAAGATGTGCAAGCATCAATGGAAAAACAAATGAAGGCTGAGCGTAATAAACGTGCGATTATTTTAGAAGCTGAAGCAGCAAAACAAGATAAAGTTCTTCGCGCTGAAGGGGAAAAGCAAAGTAAAATCTTGATGGCTGAAGGGGATAAAGAAGCGCGTATTCGCGAAGCTGAAGGTTTAAAAGAAGCGAAAGAATTAGAAGCGCAAGGGGAAGCAAGAGCAATTGAAGAAATCGCAAAAGCAGAACAAAACCGTATTGAATTGCTTCGTGAAGCGAATATAGATGAACGTATACTTGCTTATAAATCATTCGAATCATTAGAAGAAGTTGCAAAAGGACCAGCAAATAAAGTCTTTATTCCGTCTAATGCAATTGAAACACTTGGTACTCTTGGGGCAATTGGAGAAATATTTAAAGAAAAACAAGCGAAGAAACTACCTTCAAATGATACAGGAAAAGAACAATAAAAGTGAGGAAGAGAAATGGGATACCATTTCTCTTTTTTTGTGCGTATATTCCGAAAAGCTTGTACATATCCATGTATAAAGAAGGTGATGCAGTGAAAAAGTATGCAACTCGAATACATGGGAAGAAACTAATTTCGTTACTCCTTTTATATGCGCTAACAGTAATTATAATAGCGTCGATTCTGACGTCACTTTTACATACAATGAAATCGAATTATGCAAATCAATGGTTTGGAAAAGTATCGATGCAAGGTTTTGTTCAAATGATAGAAAGTGAGAATCGCTATTATGGATTTGATTATTTTAAGCAGAATAAACGAGAGTCAGTTGGGAATTTAATGTTCTCTATTGCGACAGATTTGAAGATTAAAGATTTAAGAACATTTGTCGGTAAAGAAGTACCTGGTATGTCAAAGTATTATTCTAACATTATCGTAGCTGGGGAAGGGACAAACTTGACGAATATCCCAAATGAATCTAGTGTACCGATTGAAGAAGTAACGAAAGAGCGGAAAGTAGCAAAAGATAAAGTTACAGAAGCGGAAAAGAATAATCCGGTTCAGAAAAAGAACGGAGCGAAAAAAGGTGAGAGTGCAGTATATATTTATCATACACATAGCTGGGAATCCTTCTTTCCATTATTACCAGGGGCAACTGATCCATCTAGCCCAGATGTAAATGTGTCCTTACTAGGAAAACGTATGAAGGAACAACTTGAGGGGCAAGGAATTCCAGTAATTCACGATAAAACGAATATGGGTGATTTATTAGCGAGTAAAAAGTGGGTATGGTATCAGTCATATAAAGCGTCTCATGAATATGTAAAAGAAGCATTAGCACAAAATAATAAAATTGCGTTTCCGATTGATATACATCGTGATGACCAGCGTAAGAAAGTAACAACAAAAGTAATTAACGGGAAATCGTATGCAAGATTATATTTTATAATTGGGATGGAAAATGAAAGGCGTGCTGAAAATGAAAAAATTGCAAGAGCAATCAATAGTTATTTAGATGAAAACTACTACGGATTAAGTAGAGGGATTTTTCCAAAGTATAAAAAAGATGGAAATGGCGTTTATAACCAAGATTTATCGAAAAATGCGATGTTAATTGAAGTTGGTGGTGTTGATAATACGTTAGATGAATTATATAACACAATTGATGTGTTAACAGAAGCGTTTAGTAAATATTATTGGAATGATGCGGAAAAAGTGAATGGATGAGGGACGGGAGACCGTTCCTTTTTTATTTTGAAATCTTAAAATGTGATATAATGGAATTTTATGAATGTTAAATAAAGGGAGAGAGAAACATGCAAATACTACTAATACGCCACGGAGAATCAGAAGCTGATATTTTACATGTGCATGAAGGACGAGCTGATTTTGAGTTAACTGAAAAAGGGAGACAACAAGTACAAAAACTTGTACAGAAAGTGAAAAAAGATTTTGCACCAGATTTCATTTGGGCAAGCACATTAAAACGCGCTCGTGAAACGGGTGAAACATTAGCAGAAGTAATTGGTTGTCCAATTCAATTAGAAGAGGAATTAATGGAGTTTAATAATGGAATACAAGCTGGCTTATCATTTGAAGAAGCAAAGAAATATCCAGAACCAAAGTTTCTTCATGACCGTTTTGAAAACGGAGAGTCATTTATTGAGTTTCGAATGAGAATAGAAGGGATTTTTTCTAAAATTGTGACAGAGAATACATATGATCGAATTGCGATTGTTACCCATGGAGGCGTAATTAATAGTCTATTACGTGCATTTTTCAATATGCCAATTTCAATGGACTACTATTTCAAAATGGGAGATACGGGAATAAGTTTAATTGAAATTGAGGGTGAACAAAAAACGGTGCATTTCATTAATGATACGAATCATTTGGACGGGATGTAAAGACTTATGTACAAAGTTGCATTTTTTGATGTTGACGGTACGCTTTTAAGCGAGATTGATAGAAGTATGCACGAAAGTACAAAAGAAGCGGTACAAAGATTAATAGATAAGGGGATTCACGTAGTTGTTACAACAGGGAGACCATATAGTTTATGCTCACAATTTAAGGGGTTAGGCATAAATACGTATATTTCTGCAAATGGTGCACATATAAAATGTGGGGAAGAAGTTATACATAAATCAGTACTTTCAAGCGAAATCGTTCATGATATTTCAAATTTTGCTGAATTACATGGTCACAGTGTTTCTTACTTTACAGAAGAATTTGCAATGAATGATATTGCCTCCAAAGATGAACGTGTCATACGAGCGTTAAATGAAACTTTAAATTTAGAGCGGTATCCTGACAAAGTTAAAAACTTGTCAGATGAGATGTATTGCATATGTCTGTATGCCGATGAAGCAGAAGCTCAAAAATTCATTGAAAGATATCCAGCACTTACGTTTGACCGTTTTCATGGTTACGTTATAAATGTATTGGAAGATAGTAAAGTATCGAAGCTAACTGCAATTCAAAAAGTATTGGAACATTTAAATATTAGTAAATCAGAAGCCATTGCTTTTGGTGATGGTGGAAATGATATTGAGATGTTGCAGTATGTAGGGTTAGGAGTTGCGATGGGAAATGGTGGAGAGGAGTTGAAGAGAAGGGCTGATTTCGTGACAACGAAGGCGAGTGAAGGCGGAATTTCTTATGCCTTAAAGAAGTTACGCATTATTTAAAACTGATAGCTAGTCAGTGTGAAAAATCCTGTTTTAATAATAGGATTTTTTTGTTCAACAATGTGCTTGCAATAAAAGGAAAAATATGAGTATAATGAGAAAGTGATTAGGTAAGCTAATTATTTAACGAGAAAGGAGAGTGAAGATGAATGGATTCAAGAAAAGATTCTCTTCCTTTAGGGATTGAGCCGTACGCAGAGTTAATCAAAAAGACAGCATCAGCGGAAACGGATCCAATCGCAGCAAAACTTGGTTTGTTAATGTTATGGACGTCTGATAATGTTCTTGATGCTGTTGACGTAGATTTAGCTCCACTTGGTATTTCAGAGAGTAAATTAGATTTTTTACTATTGTTTATTTTGCGTGAAATGGAAGCGAATGGGGAAGAAGTGAACATGAGTCCTTCGGATATTGCGAGTCGATTAGGGATTACACGTGCTTCTGTCACTGGCTTATTAGATTGGATGGAGAAACGAGAGTTAATCGTAAGATTCCACCATTCTAAAGATCGAAGAAGATTAAAGGTGAAAATTACTCCGAAAGGAAAAGAACTAGTTACACATTCTTTACCAACTTTTTGGTTATCTTGCGCTTCGTTAGTTGATGGCTTTAATCAAGAAGAGCGTCAAGTTTTAGAAAAGCTATTAAATAAAATGCAAGCAACTATGCAGGTGAAATTAGGAGAAGGTAGGTAAATAAGTTGATTATGAAGATCAACTTATTTATTTGGACATATAATTAGCTTGCCTTATTATATGTTTAACTAAATTATATGTTTAACTAACTTTTTGCACGGTGATAATTTTTGCTATGTAATTAAAATAAATAAGAGTTAAAGGAATGCTATTTTAGTGATCTAGAGGTTTTAAACTAATAAAAATAAATGGTAATAAGGGAGAGAGTTTATGATGGAAATAGGAAAGGAAGTAAATAGTGAAAAGAATTATACAATAATGACAGCTGTATTATGTTGGTCGGGTATGGTAGTTATGTCTAGCCTATATGTAACAATACCTTTAATCTCTCTATTTTCAAACATTTTTAATACGTCATTAACACACTCGGCAGCTACAGGAAGTATATTTTCTGTTGGCTTTGCTATAGGGTGTTTGTTATTTGGGGCAATCTCTGATAAATATGGACGAAAAAAAGTGATTTTTATTGGATTGCTTGCACTGTCGATAGTTTCTTTTTGCTTAGGGTTTGTAGATAGTTTATTTTGGCTTGTTATTTTTAGAGGTATACAGGGGATAGCCGCAGCTACATTTTCTCCAGTAGCGTTAGCCTACGTTGTAGAAATGTTCCCAGTAGAAAAAAGGGTTACAACAATAGGGTTTGTTAGTACCGGTTTTTTAGTAGCTGGAATTGTAGGGCAGGTAATAAGTACTGCTGTTAGTCAGCATTTTGGATGGCATATGGTTTTCTTTCTTCTTAGCATTGTCTATATAAGTACTGCTATATGGGTTTATTATTCTCTTCCGAAAGGAGAGACGTCTCAATCCTATACTGATATTTTGGGACCAATTAAACAGATGGGTAAAGTTTTTACAAATAAAAGCTTAGTATTAAGCTATATAATTGCATTCGTTTTATTAATGGCTTTTGTTAATATGTATACTGTTTTAGGGAATTATTTGAGCTCTCCTACTTACAATTTAACTGCGGAACAAATCCTTTATTTTCGCTTAGCAGGGCTGTTTGGTATGTTGCTGTCACCACTTGCAGGTCGTTTAACAAAGAGGTTTGAAATAAGGAAAGTTCTTCAAGGAGGATTGTTGATTGCTATTTTTAGTCTAAGTTCAATGGGCTTTGTTTCGTATCTATTTCTACTTGTAATGATGAGTGTCTGTTTTGTAATAGGTATTGCTATATCCGTTCCGTCTTTAGTTTCTCTTGTAGGTCAATTAGGAGGGAAAGCAAGGGGAATAGCGGTATCTATTTATACTTTTATTTTATTTTTAGGTACTAGTATAGGGCCTATCATTTCTATTTATCTTATGAAAATAGGAGGTTATGCTCAAACATTTATTTTATTAGGAATGATACTTTTTATTGGTTTTGTAGCTTCTCTATTTATAATTAATGAATGAGTGGAAAATCACTCAAATAAAGGAATGCGAGGATCTTTTATATGCTCGCATAATAAAATATGAATTTGTCCACGATGATGATAAAAGTGTGCAACGATTTCAAGTAACCATTCAAAGCGCGAATAAGAAATCCCCCAATAGGCAGTCATAACTTCTGCTAATTCTATTTGGGAGTAGGAAAGAAATGTTTTAGAGAGAAGGTTGTATCCTTCAATCATCGTTTGTTGCATGTGAGCAACTGTTACGGGCGTATGTTCTATATAAAAGGTATGTAATTTTTTTCTGAAATACCATTTAAAATGAGTAAATCAGCATGACAAATAAGAGAAAGATGTGCATACATTTCAAATAATGATCGTTTTGAGTGAATCGGTTGTATTTTTAAATCGTTTTCACTATATTGGTTAAGCATATCAATAGAAGTATCAATAGCAACTTTTAGTTGATGTAATGCAGATTGAACAAACATTGTAATTCTCCTCGTCTCCGTATATAATAGTTTCTTGAGGATATTATATCATACTCAAAATTCCGAAAATTCTAGTAGTTTGACTAGCATAATGAAAAGTATTATATTGTAAAAGGTCATATGAAACGTGAAATAGAATGGAATGCAATTATTGAGTTAGGAGTTAGACCAATGAGTTTGAAATATGGAAGAGATACAATTGTAGAAATTGACTTAAATGCTGTAAAACATAATGTAAACGAATTTAAAAAACATGTAAATGATGAAAAAATTAAGATGATGGCTGCTGTAAAAGCGAATGGGTATGGCCATGGGGCAGTTGAAGTTGCCAAAGCTGCAATTGAAGCAGGAATAAATCAACTTGCAGTTGCATTTGTAGATGAAGCGATAGAATTAAGAGAAGCAGGAATTACTGTGCCGATTTTAATTTTAGGATACACACCAGTTGCGGCTGTAGAAGATGTAATTCAATATGACGTTATGATGACTGTTTATAGAGTAGAAGATTTACATGGTATAAATGAAATTGCAAACCGTCTTCAAAAGAAAGTACAAATTCAAGTGAAAATTGATACAGGAATGAGTCGTATCGGTTTACAAGAAGAAGAGGTTAAACCATTTTTAGAAGAATTAAACCGTATGGAGTATGTAGAGGTAGTAGGGATATTTACGCATTACTCTACGGCAGATGAAATCGATAAATCATATACGAATATGCAAACAAGTTTATTTGAAAAAGCTGTTAATACAGCGAGAGAATTAGGAATTCAAATACCATATATTCATAGTTCAAATAGTGCAGGATCAATGGAATTAAGTAACACATTTCAAAATATGGTACGCGTTGGAATAGGAGTATACGGTATGTATCCGTCAAAAGAAGTGGATCATACAATCGTTTCTTTACAGCCTGCGTTGTCGTTAAAATCAAAAGTAGCTCATATTAAACATGCGAAGAAGAATCGCGGTGTAAGTTATGGGAATACGTATGTAACAACTGGTGAAGAATGGATTGCGACTGTACCAATTGGTTATGCTGATGGTTATAATCGTCAATTATCTAATAAAGGCTATGCGTTAATTAACGGGATTCGAGTACCTGTTATCGGCCGTGTTTGTATGGATCAGTTAATGCTGGATGTTTCAAAAGCGATGCCAGTACAAGTAGGAGACGAAGTAGTATTCTACGGTAAACAAGGTGAAGAAAATATCGCAGTAGAAGAAATAGCGGATATGTTAGGTACAATAAACTATGAAGTTACATGTATGCTAGATAGAAGAATTCCGCGTGTCTATAAAGAAAATGACGAAACAACTGCAGTTGTAAATATATTAAGAAAAAACTGAATCATTTCGATTCAGTTTTTTTATTTTTGGCAAGTGAAAAATGCTCTATTTGTACCGTGGAATTGAATGTTCTTAAAACCTACGGATTCCAATGAAGAAATTATTTCTTCATTGGAATAACAAGCTTTTTCAAAAGAAAAGTCACTTCTTGTCCAATTATTATCTATGTCATGGTGAAATAGTATAAAGTTCATTTCTGCTTTTTTATTTTCATTATTATATGTAGAATCAATCGTACAAACATATTCTTTCTCTGAAATATGAAACGAAGCAATCCAGTTTTTAAGAAATCCTTTTTCCATATTCATATCAAATGCGAATATACCCTCGTTATGTAATACGGAGTAAACTTTCTGAAACACACTTTTTAGTTCATCTAAATTCATAATATGGTTTAAACTATCACCGGCAGAGATGACGTAGTGGAATTGCTCATTTATATTGAAATAGCGAGCGTCATCAACGATAAAGGTTGCATCTGGCGCATTTTTACGTGCATACTCAATCATTTGAGTAGAACCATCTATACCAGTTACTACAAAATTATGATCAAGTAGTTTCCTAGTAAGATGACCAGTCCCGCAACAAAGATCTAAAATATGAGAACGTGGTTGTGCATATTGTAAAACGAGTTGTTCAAAAGCTGGATAGGAGTGTTCAGAAAAATGTCCCCAATGTTTATTATAAATAGATGCGAAAATATCATAATTAGAATAAATAAGTTTTTTAGACATAAATATTCTCCTTGCTATTCATTAAATTATAATAATCATGCTTCATCATAATTTCAAAACCGCATTGTGTATAAAGCTTCAAAGCATTGTTATTCTTTGTTTCAACTTGTAATTCAATTGTTGTAGCACCATTTGTGAAGAGCTTATGTGTCATATAGTTTAAAATAGCTTTACCGTAGCCTTTACCTTGATAGGAAGGGTGGACAGCGAATCCTGATAATATAGTAGAATGATCTTGCTCAGTAACTGTAATCGTTCCTATCATTTTTTTATCGACAAGAGCACTGTAAACTTTATGAGAAGGTGAAGTCATCATTTTTTGTAACCATGTAGCCGTATTTTCTACTGAATCACCAAAAGCTTTACTAGAAATTTCAATAAGATCAAGAAGTGATTCTGAAGTTGCAAGAGTAAGCTGTATATTATTATCTGTTGTTTTTTGAAGTTCGTTTGTCTTGAACTCCATACTATATTCACTATATAAATATGGTAACTTCATATGTTTTACAAATTCATTCCCAGAAATAGAATCCCCATTGATAATAAGAAGAGCTTCATCTGTCTCTCTATTTTGTATTTCTTTCATTGCAGTTTGTAAAAGGATAGTTCCGAAACGTTGTTTTCTAAAATGAGGATGTACAAAGCCTATTAGTTCAAGCTTTGTTGGTCTTTCAAAATCATACATATTTAAAGCGCCAATTAATTGAGTGCCGTTATAAAGAAGAAAATCGTTTATATAATCTTCATTTCGATTTTTTAAAAAGTTGATATGTAAATCTGAAGAGTAATCAAGGTTGTCTTGTTGCCCGCAAATATAAGCCAAATCCTTCATTTGCTGTATTTCACTTTCTGTTACAGAACGCTTTTTCCGAATATCCATTGTATAATCCCTCTCATTCGTATTTAAAAATAGGATGGGTGACTTAACCATTTCTTTAATTCCACATTACCTTGCACAGATAACAGTCGGTATAAATAACGATAAGGCTGTCTATATTCTTCTAAGTGAGGAATAGACATAATTGTTTCGTAACCACTTTGAAAGGCATGTGCTTCTTTTTCGGTAAGTACATATTCTAGTCCGATAAAATCAAGCTCTCGCGGAGCAACAGCGTAAGCTTCAGTATCTACTAAACCCGTAATAGTTGTACCGTCAGATAAAAATTGAGTAGGATCCATATCAATTAAGACGAGTGTAGATTCCTTTGGTACGGACAGGGAAGAAAGTTGTGATTCAAAGGTAGGGAATGCATTTTGTATGCTTTCATCATCAGAATAAAACATATTCACAAGCTCTTTACTTACGTTTAAAATATGTGATTGGAATTCATCTAGTGGAACTTGGAACGTGCCTGACGGATTTCCTATGAAATCGGCTTTAAATTTATGTATTTCTGCAAGTCCTTTTCCTAGGCTGAATAAAATAGAATCTGGTTGCTCGATAAAAGATTGAACTGTGTTACCTACTAACTTTTCAACCACCACAAATTCACGGCCATTTAAAACATGTTTTTCTAATATTGTTGGGATAGGAAGATTCGTATGTTCTTGCAACAATGTATGTACCGTTTCTAAATGATGGACGTTCCTTGGATCAATTCCAAATAAATTTTTACATCCCCACCAAAAATCATTATTTGGTTCTTCATTCATTTTAGAAGCACGAACGATAACTTCTGTATCTTCTGTTTGAACGAGAAAAACATCACTTGCATGATCTTCATAACCTGGGTGCAAGGCTTGAACGGATAGAATAGGTGAATTGAATAGTTGTTGTAACATGAAAAGACCTCTTTTTCTGTAAATTCTATAAATTTATTATATAACAGGTGATGTGTTATGGGGATAAAGATAAAAAATTGAAATCATAGTTACATTTATAGTGAGAACTTATTAAAAATATTATATTTCTCCATTTTTGTGTGAATTGTCAAAAAAAACAGAGTGATAGTATTTGAATGTAAAGCTCGTATCTTTAAAGCTATGAAGAGTAAAAGTAGAATTAAGCATTCGTTTATAAGATTGTGAATCATAATAATGTAGACTATTGAAAATATTTCTCAATAATAAAATGAAGAGAAAAGCATGAAGAAGTAGAATGCATTCATTTATAATAGATTTAAATTAATTAATATAATTAATTGTTAATTTTATTATATTAAATGGATAGGAGAGAATATTATGGCAAATGTACTCGTAATAAATTTCCCTGGGGAAGGTCATATTAATCCGACTTTAGCTATTGTAAGTGAGTTAATTCAGCGAGGGGAAACAGTTGTTTCTTATTGTATTGAAGATTATAGAAAGAAGGTTGAAGCAACAGGTGCGGAATTCCGAGTGTTTGAGAATTTTCTCTCTCAAATTAATATTATGGAACGAGTAAATGAAGGTGGGAGCCCTTTGACGATGCTATCTCATATGATTGAAGCATCAGAGCGTATTGTTACTCAAATTGTAGAGGAAACAAAAGAGGAAAAATACGATTATTTAATATATGATAATCATTTTCCAGTAGGACGTATTATAGCGAATATTTTACAATTACCAAGCGTTTCATCTTGTACAACGTTTGCTGTTAATCAGTACATTAATTTTCATGATGGGCAAGAATCGAGACAAGTAGATGAAATGAATCCATTATATCAATCTTGTTTAGCGGGAATGGAAAGATGGAATAAGCAGTATGGAATGAAATGTAATAGTATGTATGATATTATGAACCATCCTGGTGATATTACGATTGTATATACTTCAAAAGAATATCAGCCGCGTTCAGATGTATTTGATGAATCGTATAAATTTGTAGGTCCATCAATTGCTACTCGAAAAGAAGTGGGGAGTTTTCCTACTGAAGATTTAAAAAATGAAAAAGTAATTTTCATTTCTATGGGAACAGTTTTTAATGAGCAACCTGCTCTGTATGAAAAGTGTTTTGAAGCGTTTAAAGATGTAGATGCGACAGTCGTATTAGTCGTTGGTAAGAAGATAAATATAAGTCAATTTGAAAATATCCCGAAAAACTTTAAGTTGTATAATTATGTCCCGCAATTAGAAGTTTTACAGCATGCTGATGTATTCGTGACACATGGTGGTATGAATAGTTCGAGTGAAGCGTTATATTACGGTGTTCCATTAGTTGTAATTCCGGTAACAGGAGATCAGCCATTCGTTGCAAAACGATTGACTGAAGTAGGGGCAGGCATAAGACTTAATCGTAACGAGTTAACTTCTGAATTGTTATGTGAGACTGTAAAGAAAGTAATGGATGATGTGACGTTTAAGGAAAATAGTCGTAAAGTGGGAGAGTCGCTTAGAAATGCTGGTGGATATCAAAGGGCAGTTGAGGAAATACTTGAATTAAAAATGAAGCCGTACGTAAAGATTAAATAGATGTTAAAAACACACTTACTTTTAATTGGTAAGTGTGTTTCTAGTATTACGCGCTAAATGTGTTACATAAAAATAGCGATAAAGGTGAAACTTTTGTGTATATAAACTGATATCTTTGTCTTAGCAGAAAAATTACGTTAAAATAATACTAAGAAAATATATAAGCTTTGGGGGTAATGAATGAAGAAAGTATTTGAATACGTATTATTAACAATTGGCTCAATTATAGTAGCAGGTTCATTAGAGCTTATTTTAGCACCTAATGGATTAGTAGATGGCGGGGTAACGGCTATTGCTATTATGGCAAATAAAGTTGCAGGATTGCCGCTTTATGGCGTTTTCTTAGGAATTAATATCCCAATTTTATTATTTACTGCAAAAGTAATGGGAAAGAAATTTTTTATCCGTACATCTTATGCGAATGTAGTTACAACACTCGGATTAATTTATTTAAAACCATTTCCAGCAATTACGACTTCTGAGTTATTAATTGTACTTTATGGTGGAGTGCTGTTCGGAATTGGTGTTGGGATTGTTGTTAAAATGGGTGGAGCAATTGACGGTTCGGAAATGTTAGCAGTTTGGATGAATAAACACTTTAATGTACCAATTAGTACATTTTTACTTGCAGTAAATGCAGTTATTTTCATCTTTGTTGCAATTTTATTTTCAATCGAACAAGCGATGTTCTCATTAGCAATTTTCTATATTGTTACGAAGATGATTGATTTTATATTAGATGGTATTAATCAAGGTAAGAGCGTTATGATTATTTCTGGTAAGAATAAAGAAATAGGCGATTTACTTATGAAAGAATTGCAACTATCTGTTACGTATCTACATGGAGAAGGTGGTTTTTTAGGGGAGCATAAGAGAATCATTTATTGCATTACAAACCGATTCATTTATCCGAAAATGAAAGATCTCGTTCTCTCTGTAGATCCAACCGCTATAATTGAAGCTTCCTATTCAACAGAAACGACTGGTGTGAAACGTCCGGGAAGGAAAGCTAGGTCAGGTGAGTAACTAGAAGAAGGCTGTCCAAAAAGTTATTTTGGAACAACCTTCTTTTTTATTTTGTTGAATTGTTAGTATGTTACAAGTTAAACCCACTGTTAACAAGTTTCCTTGCAACTAGGGAACCAAGCGTCTTTCAATAATGTAGCCAACGTCTCAATTTTATTTTCCGGAATACTACCAAAACCGAGTAATACATATGATTCCTTGCGTAAATCATTCATGAAATCATATGGAGAAAGTGGGTATAATTTAACGCTTTGTTTTTTAGCGGATTCAATCAGTTCATTTTCATTCATACTGTTATGTACACATAAAACAATATGAAGTCCGGACTGTTCGCCAAGAATTTGAACATTAGCCCCCATTTCTTTCATAATGGATTTTACTAACGCATGATGTTTTCTTTTATATAGTGTACGACTCCGATTAAGGTGACGTTCCCAATTCCCGCTTTGTATAAAGTTAGCAAAAGCAAGTTGTTGTATTGTAGCCACTGTTTGTTTAAAAATTCCATGCAGTTCTTGATATATTTTTAAAAGATGTGGTGGTAAAACAACATATCCCATTCGTAAAGAAGGTAAAAAAGATTTTGAGAAAGTCCCCATATAAATAACGCGTTCATTTGAATCAAGACTTTGTAAAGAAGGAATCGGCTTACCAGCGTAGCGAAACTCTCCGTCATAGTCATCTTCAATAATGTATCCATTGCAATCATTAGCCCACTTTAACAATTCTAATCTTCTAGGTAAAGGCATAATAATCCCAAGTGGAAATTGGTGTGATGGTGTAACGTATGCGACATTGGCATTTGTATTGTATAAGCTAGAAATATTAATCCCTTTTTCATCCAATGGTATGGGATGGATTTGTCTATCACAGCTTTTAATGATTGCGTGTATACGGTGAAATCCAGGGTTTTCAATGCCGTATTCTTTTGTAGGGCCAAGCAGTTGAAGTAGTAACCAGAGAAGTGGCTGCGTTCCGGCACCGATCACAATTTGATCAGGTGAAGAATGTACACCGCGAGAATGATATAAATATGTTGATATATGCTCTCGAAGAGCGAATTCACCTTGAGGGTCTTCTTTGGCAAATAGTGCATTTTCGTATGTAAGTATGGATTCTTGTAATGCCCGTTTCCAATTTGTAATCGGAAATTTATTTTGATCAATAAGCCCTTGGCTACAATCGTATTCGAATTTTTCGTCTATCAAATTGCTCGTCTTCTTTGCTGCATTTCGTTTTTTATTTGGGATAACGTCAATATCGAAATTTGCTACAAAAATACCACGTTTCGGTTTACTTTCTACATAACCTTCAGCTAATAATTGTTGATAAGCTGATTCAACAGTAATGCGGCTAATATTAAGTTGTGATGCTAAATTTCTGTGTGAGGGTAGACGTGTGCCAACAGAAATAGTCCCTTGTATAATTTCAGCTTTTATATATTCGTAAATTTGCAAGTAAATAGGTGTGTTACTTTGTAATTGCAATGGGATAGTAAAATCCATATAAAACTCTCCTTTAAAACTGACCTTATAAAAAATACTTAAACTGCCACTTAAGTAAAGGGCAGTCACTTTCTATAATAATGATATAACATTTAGAAAATTAAATAAATAGTTAAGGGAGAGTTAAAAATGAATGTTAAAGAAGTAGTAACAGAAGAGCAATTACATGAAGTATTACCTGTTTTACAGCAATTACGAACACAACTTTCAAAAGAGGAAACAGGCACTTTATTTCGAAATATGAAAGAAGAAAATTATAAACTATTCTCGCTGCGTAATGAAGATGATGAAGTTGTTAGCCTTGCAGGTGTAGCGATTTGTACGAACTTTTATAATAAGAAGCACGTTTTCGTATATGACCTTGTAACGGCAGACGCACATCGTTCAAAAGGACATGGAAATGTATTACTTTCGTATATAGAGAACTGGGGAAAGGAAAACGGATGTGAGTCTATCACCCTCACGTCAGCATTTTCAAGAATTGATGCTCATCGTTTTTATGAAAGAGAAGGGTATGATAAGGTGAGTTATTCTTTTCATAAAGAATTATAAATAAGAAGAAGAAGCTGTCTCGAAAAGTTGGGAACAGCTTCTTCTTATTATTATTATTATTTCTCAAGTTATTATTGAACCGTAAATAGGTTGTAAGTTATGGTATATGTATTTGAAAAGGTTATATAGTGTTATTGTATCGAATTGTTTTAAGTAATAATAAAGAGAATGATTGGAGCGCTTATACTTGAAAAAAATAAAGAAACTATCAATCCCTAATGATGCTAGAGTTATTGTCATATCGGATATTCATGGAGAATTAAATCTTTTAAAAGAAGCACTACATAAAGTTAACTTTAAAGATGAAGGTTATTTAATTATTAATGGAGATCTTTGCGAGAAAGGACGAGATAGCGTAGGTGTAGTAAACTACGTTATGAATCTTGTAAAGAACAATTCAAAGGTTCACGTTGTTGAAGGGAATTGTGAAGTTTTAGTTGATGCTCTTCTAAATGAAAATCCTCGTCTTATTAATTATTTATGTACGAGGAAGCATTCAATTTTTAATGAATGGCTAGAGCAATTGGATTTTTCAGTTCATGAAGGTACTTCAATTCGTGAAGTGAAAGAAGCATTGCTAAGTGAATTTTCACAAGAACTATATTGGCTAACGGAGTTGCCAACAGCGATTGAAACAGAAGATTATATTTTTGTGCATGCAGGGCTAGAAGATAGAGTAGATTGGAAAGAAACAGAGCGCAAAAATGCGATAGCAATGCCGGATTTTTTTTATAAATCACATAAAGCAAATAAGTATGTAATAGTTGGTCATTGGCCAGTCGTGAACTATTCTGAAGAAGCACCGTCTAACAATCCAGTTATTGATGAGGAGAAAAAAATTATTGCAATTGATGGAGGAAATGCAATTAAAGAAGCAGGACAATTAAATGCATTTATTATTCAGAGGAAACAAACGGGCGATACATTTTCTTATACATATGTAGACTATTTCCCACAGTATGAAGTAATAGCGGATTTTAATGCGAATTCAGAAATGCAGGGCGGAGTGACATATCCGTATTATTACATAGAGCCTATCGAGAAGATGCAAGATTACACCGTATGTAAGCAAAAGGAAACGAATAATTTGCTCACTGTAAAAAATGAATATATGAAACAACTTGAGTCAGGTGAATATACAGTGAAAACCGATATTTCTTGTGCGCAAATAAGCGTTAGGAAGGGAGATATCGTTTCTCTCATTGATGATAGCTGTTCAGGATATGATTTAATTAAAAAAGATGGCGTAGAGGGTTGGATAGAGAAAGGGATTTTGCTTGAGGTGAATAAAAAGGGAAATAATATATTGAGCTGAAATAGGAGGGGATAACCTCCTATTTTTTATTACCTATTTTACAATCACATATTTCAATTAACCTTTTAAATTAGTGGACTGCTTGCTGTCTTTAATAAGTAAATAAATCGTAGTCGGCAGAATGATAAGCGTCATTCCTAAAAGAATTGCTAGTATGCCATAACCACTATAGGGAGCAGAAACGATAAAAGGAAGTATCGCTAAAAAAATCCCTGCTATCATCATTGAAATACTACTAATATTTAAAGCTCTTTTTTCAAGGTGCTTATCATTCCATTCTAATGAAACGGTTGATTTAGTCGTATCAATTTTGGAACTGAAATAACCTATTAATATAAATAAAAGCCCTAATGCTAAAAATATGAAATGATCAAGAGGGAGTGAAAAGCCAAGAGCAATGAGGGCGATGACAATATCGACAAAAAATAAGAATAGTAATATTGTGTTGCCGATCCAATGGAGAAATTTCTGGTTACTCGCTGCTTTAGATAAAGCTAAAAATATAAAGAATAAGAAGAAATATAGAATAATATTTGTGGTAACAATAGTGAGAAATAAAGCAATACTAAATCGATTATTCACTGAATCACCAGCTTTCTAAATCAATAATTAGTATCTAATAACAAAATTATACAATATAATATATGATATTAGTTTTGATTTTTCTGAAAAAACATTATAATTATATATGAAATAAAGAGGAATGCAGGAGGGAATTATGCAAAACGTTGTATTAAAGGGGAAGAAAGTTACAATTCGTACAATAGAAGAATCGGATATAAAAACATTATGGAATATCATATTTAAAGAAGAAAGCCCAGAATGGAAGAAATGGGATGCGCCATATTTCCCGTTCTCAATGCAAGAATACTCTTCCTATAAAGAGAAGATGCAAAATCGTTTGAAAGAAGAACCACTGTCAAATTTAATTATAGAAAATAACGGTCAAATCATTGGGACAGTCGGGTTTTATTGGGAATATAAAATGACGCGTTGGTTAGAGATGGGAGTTGTGATTTATGAGCCAACATACTGGAATGGTGGATATGGTACAGAAGCATTGAAATTATATAGAGATTTGCTATTTGAAAAAATGGAGATTGGTAGAGTAGGAATCACGACTTGGTCTGGCAATGAACGAATGATGAAAGTAGCAGAGAAAATAGGAATGAGCTTAGAAGGTAGAATGCGAAAGTGTCGTTATTATAACGGAACATACTATGATTCTATTCGAATGGGCATGATTCGTGAAGAATGGGAAGCGCTATGTGTAACGAAGGGGTGAGAAAGATTGTACGCTATCATTGCTACATTTGATCGTGTGTTTACTAATAAAATTACAGAATTACAAAATAAATTAACAAATGTAATTGGAACAAATCAATTAGCTGGAGTAGAACCTCATATAACGATTGCGGATTATAATGAGTTGGATGTTAATTTGTATATTGAAAAATTAAAGGAATTTGTAGCTATTCAAGAAAACATGTCTGCAGTCACTTTTCCTTCTGTTGGAACTTTTCCTACTAACGGTACGGTTTTTCTAGCGCCGACTGTTACCGATGATTTATTGAGACTTCATCATTTTTATCATGATCATTTCAAAACTTTTCATGATAATTCAAATTCATATTATGTACCAGGAAAATGGGTTCTGCATTGCACGATTGCGAATCATTTGAATTCAACTCATTTTTTAAGTGTGATGGAGTATATATATGAGAATTTTGATGTTACAACAGCTTCGATTGAAAAGTTAAAATTAATTAAGGTCAATTATGAAAATGGTTCTGCCGTTTCTTCTAGTATATTAGCAGAATATAATTTAAAGAGAATGGAGACATCGAGATGACATATATAATTAGAGAAATGAAGCAAGAAGATATTCAGGCTGTACAATCAGTAGCGAAAATAGCTTGGCATGATACATATGAAGGCATTATCCCGAGAGAGATTCAAGATAGTTTTTTAGACGAGGCATATTCTGATGAAAAAATGAAATATCGCCTTAAAAATACACATTTATTCGTTGCGGAAGAAGAGGGAGAAGTAATAGGATTTGCGAACTTTTCACCTGTTAGACTACAAAACGAAGCAGAATTAGGGGCAATTTATTTGTTACCAGATCAGCAAGGAAAAGGGATCGGAAGTGCTTTATTACAAAGAGGGATTAAGGCATTAAATGGGATACGGAAATTGTACATACATGTAGAAGCTGCAAATGAAAAAGGAAAACGCTTTTATGAAGCGAAAGGTTTTGCTGAATTAGAGCAATTTGAAGAAGACTTTGAAGGACATATGATGCAGACAGTAAGGATGGTTTTATACGTATAAGGAGGACTAGTAATGAAAACTTTTGATTTTAGTGAAAAAGTAGGAAAGCACTTATCAGTATTTCAATCTAATTTCATCATGTCGAAAATAGTAAACCATCAAGGAAATGTACATATCGGTGCTATGCATTTACAAGCCAATGGAATAATCGGATGTCATGAAGCAGTTGTATCTCAACTGCTTCTTATTGTGGACGGAGTAGGATATGTGTGTGGGGCAAATAAGGAAAAGGTAAAGATAGAGGCGGGACAAGCTGTGTTTTGGGAGAAGGGAGAGCTTCATGAAACAAGTACAGAACAAGGATTAACGGCAATTGTTATGGAAGCGGAGAATCTTGAACAAGGGATAGTAATGCCTATTATTCAAGGGGAGTTGTGAAAAATGATAATTAAGGCGAATCAAGAAGATACCAATGAAATATTAAAATATGCGGCTCAATCGCTTTTTGAAGGGACGAGAGGGAATTGTCAATTAAGTACCGAGAAAGCGATTGAAATTACAAAGCCGATTGTAGAAAAAGGAGCATACTATTTAATCATTAAAGAAGAAAATAAAGTAATGGGATGGATATTAATAGGGGAAAATACAGACTATTTTTCTCGTGAAAAACTTGGATTTATATATGAATTGTACGTTTTCCCAGAATATCGCGGGAGAGGATTATCGCGAGAACTGATGGAAGCTGGTATTAAGGAATTAAAGGAGAAGTATTCAGAAATTAGGTTGAATGTATTTGCTGGGAATTTTGCAAAAGAGATGTACGAAGAGTTTGGGTTTGTTGAAAGGCAGGTAATTATGACTTTGAAGTGAGTATTATAGTCGGAATGGGAGAAGAGAAAATAATGATTTAGTGGCTACTTTATCGCTGGAATTTAAAGCCAATAAGTCTTTATAAATATATAAAATAGATGGTTTGCCTTTATTTTATAGTAGATTGATAGAGTATGCTTAAAAAATAAATAAATTACTATTATACAATATATCGTTATTATAGTAAAAGATAAATTTTGGAAAAATATCATTTTTTTGTTTAGAAATTTTTAAATTATTGATATAATCAATTTGTAGAATTGATTATTGGTTAATTTTACTATTTTTAAATTTTAAGGGGGATTTAATAATGGCAGGACAAATTCGTATGTCACCAGAGGAACTTAAATCGAAAGCTACTCGATATGGACAGGGTGCAAATCAAATTGAGGACATTTTACGTCAACTACAAAACTTACAAAATGAATTAAGAGGAGAATGGGAAGGTCGTGCTTTCGAAGGTTTTGACCAACAGTTCAATCAATTAAAGCCAAAAGTACAAAACTTCGCACAGTTATTACAAGAAATTAATATGCAGCTTAATAAAACTGCAGAAGCTGTTGCTAGACATGACGAAGATCTTTCTCGTAATTTCGGTCTACAATAAGACAGATAAAAAGAAATATATAATTTAGCCATGCAACCATACGTTGTATGGCTAAATTACTTTAAAACTAGAGTAAGATACGAAGTCTTTCATTAGATAGACTCGCAGTCGCAGGAGTGATAAGTTGTGAAAAAGTTCAAATGGAGCATCTTGTTGTTTATTATTTTAGCTCTTGTACTATCAACAGGGGTCTCCTATTTAGCATTAAATCAAAATGTTAAGAAAGCTAATGAGAATACTACACCAAAAATGACAGTTGCGTTGGTAAATGAAGATCAGGGCACTGTTTTTGAGGGCAATAAAATAGCGTTTGGAGATCAATTTGTTAAAAATGTAAATAAAAATACGAAACAAGAATGGTACGTAGTTAGTCGCGGGGTAGCAGAAAATGGATTGAAAAATAATAATTACAATATGATGATTGTTATTCCAAATGATTTTTCTAGGAAAGCAGTTGCGATTGATTCAGAGATTCCGGAGAAATTAACGTTAAACTACAAAGTAAATGCAACTGGGAATAAGGATTTGAAAGCTGAGGCAGAAAATACAGCTTCTGTTATTTTAGAAGATTTCAATAAGCAAATAATCGACGTTTATTTTGCGAGTATTATCGGTAAGCTACAAGGTGCACAAGATAATATAGGTAAAATAATTGAAAAAGGAAACGTTCAAACAACTATGTATAAAAAAGATATACATAGTCCGTTAGCAAATTACACAAATCAATTTAAAACAGTACAAGATTATACAGGTGTTTCTGTTAATAGTTTCAAAGGATTTCAGGATGTTTTAAAAGGTTTCGGTCAAGCGTTAGATGAAGGGAATAAATCTAACAGTACGTACTTAGATGGTTTTAATAACTTTCAAAAAATGCAAACTGATAACAATTTGTTAGCGAATAATTTCACAAATCAATTCAATCAATATATGAATGATATGAATACAGGCGATGCTTTAAAGCAATTAAGTGCATTGGAATCAGCTAATAAAAGTATTTCAAATCAATTTACGTTTTCAGAGAAAGAACCAAATATTTTAACTGATGCTTCAGCAGTTCAAAAATATTTAGCGGATGTAAAAAAACAAGTATCTGAATATGATACAGAACTTGCTGGAAAGTTAGAAAGTGATATTCAAGAGACGGTAATTAAGAAGTTAAAGCAATCTATGTCGAATGATGGAAAGCAAGAAATCTTCATAAATACATTAATGAAACAACCAGATGCTCGAATAAAGAAACAAATCGAGAATTTAATTGCGAAATTACCTAGTTTAAACATGGAAGAAATCGGTCAAAGTGATTTACCAGATGCAACGAAATTACAACTGCAAAATGTAATTCAATTTACAAAAAAATATAATAAAGAAAATAATTTTTATTATGATCCTGTAAATAAAATATCTTTAGGAAACGCAATTAAAGAAGTGAAGGATAGACTTTATACAGAGAGAATTACATTTAGTGATACTGCGAAAGTAATTAAAATGGAATCGCCGCAAATTTTGAAGATAAAGATTCCAGAAGAATTTAAATTAGATGGAAGTACAGAAGCTTTATATATTGATGATGTGGATCGTACAAGTGACTTTCTACAAAGCGAAGCAGGAGAAATTACAATAGCTCCTCGTAATGAAGGGGATATAAAGATTGATCTGCATGTGAAGTTAAAAGATCCAAACATCAATATAGATGTTTTCTCTCCTGTAATGTGGCAATGGGAATTGAGTGGGACTCATACAAAAGAAACTAGTCCTGAGAAAGAAGAACCTAATAAAGAAGAACCTAATAAAGAAGATAAAGGAACACAAACGGAAAATAGCAAGGTGGAAAATGTGGTTCATAAATCACAGTATGGCATAATGCCGTTAGTACACAATGCTAAAAAACCTATTATCAAAAAAATGGAAAACACAACAGGCAATAATGAAGGAAACCAAGGAGGCGGAACAGGGAAAGATAACGGAACTGAAGGAAACCAAGGAGGCGGAACAGGGAAAGATAACGGAACTGGAGGAAACCCAGGAGGCGGAACGGGAACAGGTAACGGAACTGGAGGAAACCCAGGAGGCGGAACCGGAGGAAACCCAGGAGGCGGAACGGGAACAGATAACGGAACTGGAGGAAACCCAGGAGGCGGAACGGGAACAGATAACGGAACTGGAGGAAACCCAGGAGGCGGAACGGGAACAGATAACGGAACTGGAGGAAACCCAGGAGGCGGAACGGGAACAGATAACGGAACCGGAGGAAACCCAGGAGGCGGAACGGGAACAGATAACGGAACTGGAGGAAACCCAGGAGGCGGAACGGGAACAGATAACGGAACTGGAGGAAACCCAGGAGGCGGAACGGGAACAGACAACGGAACCGGAGGAAACCCAGGAGGCGGAACGGGAACAGATAACGGAACCGGAGGAAATCCAGGAGGCGAAACGGGAACAGATAACGGTAAAGTTATTGAAAGTACAACGAATCAAGTTATACATCAAAAAACAGAAAAAATAACAGATATTACTTCTAGTGTATTAATAAAAGAAGCAGTAGATACAGTTGAAAGTTATCAAGGTTTAATGAGCCTTTACGAAATGTATTATGGGATTGATTTAAGAACGAAAGATGTAGGTCCTAAGTTAGAAGAGGGAAGTTTAGATGCAATTGCGACGGACCAATCTTTGTACTACGTATTAAATAAACAAAGCTTAATCGATTTAATTTCAAATCTTGTTTCATCAAGTATTACTACAGAAATAAAGCAAGATATGTCAGGTTTAAAACAAAAAATAAACTCTTATCAACAATCTATTACTAGTGCGGATCAAAATTCTATGCTACTAGCGGAGAAATTAAATGGAACGACGCAACAAGCAACTAGTATGAATGAAAATTTAGGAGAGTATGTAAAAGGTTTAGCGAAATGGCGTGAGAATAGCTTAAAGCTAGTTGAAGAGCAGCAAGTAGTAACAACAAATCATGCTGGTGAGCAAACGGCTGTTTTATCGTTAGATTCTGGTATTAAATCATTAATGATGCAAAGTCAGTCATTGGTCGAAAGTTCGAAGCATAGTTTAGCAACTTCAGACGATGTATATAAAACATTTGATCAAATTAATGGACAAGCAAAAGAAATTCAAGACAGCGGAACGACAATTGTTTCAAAAGCTGATTTATTATTAAATGACTTTACAAAGAAAATGGAAGATGATAAATCATTCTCCAAAAACTTTACGAAAATTTTAGCGAATAGTCGTATTGGAGATCGTCAAAATGAAATGCTATATGACTTTTTAGCTAGTCCAGTTCAAAAGCAAAATGATGGAGTAATTGTAGCAGGTAATGCTTTTACACCGTACTTAATTGTATTAACTTGTTTCATTGTTGCATTATTTACAGCATACGCAATTGCGAATCAAGAAAAGAAACGAATGCAATCGGATCATTTTGAAGAGAAATTCTCATTAATTGATATGAATGTACCAACTACAGTAGTAGCTTTCGGTATATCAATTGTGGAAGGAATTAGTATAGGTATCATTTCTGGGCGTCTTTTAAAGTTCGGTCAGGATCAAAGTTTACTATGGATTGCGTTCATCACATTTATTATGATGGCGTTTGTATTGGTCTCAACCTACTTATTACGACAAATAAAAATGGTAGGAATGTTTATACTATTAGTATTTTTAAGCATGTACCTATTTTTAACTGAGGCAGTTGGAAGTAAAGTAGATCAAATGTCTTCTGTCGGAAAGATACGTCAATTCTCACCGCTTCAGTATATAGAAAGTTTTCTAAATGATTTTATTAGTGGTAAAGATACTGGGAAAGTTATTTTTGTCGTATTGTTTGTAATTGCCATTATTGGATTGGTTAGTAATCTATTTGTATGGCATAAGAAATGGGAGGAAAAAGAAGTAAATGATCAAACAATGGAGCATAGTGGCTAAGTTATCATTTCTCTCTATCCTTTTACTGTTTGTCGCGCTACCGATAAGGAGCGCGGCTGACAGTTATCTTGGTGATGATGGGAAGATTAAGTTTAAAGTGGATCGACTTGAAGAAAGCGACCAAGAAAAAAATAAAAAGGAACATAAGGAAACAGAATTAGATAAAGCATCAATTGAGTTATTTAACCAAGATATAGAAGAAGAAATTGAGAAAAAGAAAAAGAAAGAACAAAAAGATATGGAAGCTCTGCGAGATTCTCTTTTTATAAAACAAAAAGAGAATAATAGTGTTAAAGATACGAAAAATAGTTTGTTTAGCAGTGAATACATTGTCAGAAAAAGTGCAGATGAAGTAGCGAGTAATGAAACAATGAATGAAGAGCCAATTAGTATAACAATAATATTATTATTTGGCGGCGGCATTCTACTTATTTGCATCGGTATTTATACGGTTCTTCGTAAAAGTTGGAGGTAAAGCGATGGCAATACAAACACATATTAATGTCACAGTAGATTTTAATAAATGGAATGGAAATACATACGATTTGCGTATTCCGAATCACCAATCTATTAAATATTTATTGAAAAACTTATTAGATACGCTAAAGATTGATAATCATGAAGGTTCACATTTTGTAATTAAAGTGAAAAATAAGTCAATTGTTTTAACAGATAATGATCGTTTAATTGATCACCAAATAACAGATGGAGATATTTTGCAAGTTTTATAAAGAATATTTTTTACTTTTAGTTATTTGAAAATAAGTTATTACGGGTTATAAAGAAAAGGAGAAGAGGATAAACATGACGGAAAAAATAATTCAAATTGATGCAATGAACTATCAATTTCAAATAGAAAAAGAAAATTGGAAATTGGAGATGACCAAATCTCAAACACGTATAAAAGACTTCCGTCAATTCGATATAATTACGGGCGTATCATCTGAATTTGTACCATTAACAATAGAAGAAGCGGATGATATGTTTACGTTTCTATATCAAGTAGATAAAAAATTATATAAGTGGGACAATCTTAGCCGTTTTGGAAGAAATGAGAAATTAAGACTACTTCGGAATGTTGCGCAGTTTCGTAAATATTTGAATAAACGAATCACGTTCTTTTTACATCCAGACAATATAGTTTTTAATGCTAATTTAATACCAAGTATTATACATAGAGGAATTCGAGATATTGTTCCACCAACCCCGTTATCAGAAGAACAATTTTTAACACAATATAAGTGTCTAATTATTGCTTTATTCTCCCAAAAACATAACTTTGATGATTTGTATGCTGGGTTACTAAAAGATGCAAAAGAAACAACATTTGAACAGACCGTTGCTCAAATGGAAAGCTTAGATGCATTACTGCAGTTTCTTGATGACAGCTTTGAGAAGGAACAAACAAAAACAGAAAAAAATATGCAGTTAGTACCTAAAAAAAGCTATAAATCATTTAAATACTTAGCTTTTTCCTTCATAGCGGCGACAGTTATTTTAGCTGCTCCTTTAATATATTTCACTTTTATAAAATTTCCTTATCAAAATAAATTGTTAGAAGCAAATGCAAGTTTCATAGCAACTGATTATGACAAAGTCATTACGCAATTGAATGAAGAGGAGTTTGAATCATTACCGATTGCATCTAAATACGAGTTAGCATTTGCATACATTACAGCTGAAAAACTAGGTGAAGCTCAAAAAAAATCGATTATGAAAAACATTAGTTTGAAAAGTGATGAAAAGTATTTGCTGTATTGGATGTATAACGGAAAAGGTAATTTTGATAAATCATTAGATTTAGCTAAGACACTTGATGATCCTCAGCTTATTATGTACGGCCTTGTTAAACAAATTGAATCACTGAAAAATAATCCGGATTTATCAGGGGAAGAACGTGATCAAAAGTTAAAAACATATGAGCAACAATTAGATGAATATAAAAAGAAATATGGCAATTCATCAAACGATAAAAATTTGTCGGACACAGAGAAAAAAGAGTAAGCACTTGATGAGACAGTTGAAAAGGAGCAGTGAACACGGATGGAGCAACTATTAGTATTGACTTATGGAGACAAAATATATAAGTGCACATTACATCCAAATGAGCAATCAATAGTGTCGATTGGAAAAGAGTGGACAAATGATATTACGAATCCAAGTTTAGAACAAGAAATAGAGTTAAAGTGGAATAATGAAGTAAATGCTTGGATGGTACAGGATCAATTAATAGAATTTAATAAGGAAATTGAGATTGAGAAAACAAGAGATGTGAGCTTGAAAATCTTTATATCTATTGTTGGCACAACTAAAGTGTTTGATATCGGAACGAAACATTCTCTTACAGTGAGTCAAAACGATTACGATGATATTTCTATTACCGGGACTAGTGTAGATTTAATGCTATCTCGCGAAACGTTGTACGATTCTTTTAAAGTGAACGTGTATGGCGGGGATGTATTTCATAATTATACGAAGTTAAAAGATAGCGTTATGTTGGAATCAGGAGACGTATTATATTTTGATGGTATTTTATTGGAGATTGGTAGTGAAGACATTCAAGTACTTTCTTCAGAAGATAAAGTGAAATCTGCGTTACCTATTTTAGTAGAATCAGAAACGAATTATCAAAGTGGTTATCCAGACTATCATCGTTCACCACGTATTATTTACCGTGAACCAGAAGAGAAAATGACAATTGCAAAGCCTTCAAGTATGCCGTCAAAACCGACTGAGCATTTAGCAAGAATCATTGCACCTTCACTTGTCATGATTGTCGTAACTGTATTACTTGCTATTTTCATGAAATATGGAATGTTTATTATCGCATCGATTGCGATGACATTAGTAACAATCATTGTTTCTGTCACATCGTATATTAAAAATTTGAAGCAATATAAAGTCGACATTGTTGAACGAGATAAAAGCTATAGAGAGTATATAAAACAAAAAACGAAAGATTTACATGCAGAAAGTGAAAAACAGCGTCACGCATTACATTATCACAATCCAAATGTAGAAGTAATACGTAATATGGCAGTTCAAGTAAATCCTCGAATTTATGAAAAAACAATGTTACATCATGATTTCTTAACATTTAGCGTTGGAACAGGACAAGCTAATACGAGTTTTGAAATTCAATTTAATGAAGAAGAATTTAGTCAAACGAAAGATGAATTAATTGATATAGCACGTGAACTAAGACAGCGTTATCTATCATTGGAAGATGTACCAGTTGTAACAGATTTAATGAATGGACCAGTCGGTTATATTGGTCAACGCTCTTTAGTGTTAGAGCAATTACAATTATTAGTTGCACAAACGGCTTTATTCCATAGTTATTATGACTTGCAGTTTATTACTATTTTTCCGGAAGAAGAAAAAGAAAAATGGGATTGGATGCGCTGGTTACCTCATGGAAGTGTTCGCGATATAAATGTACGTGGATTTGTATACCATGATCGTAGCCGTGATCAAGTGTTAAATAGTTTGTATCAAATATTGAAAGAACGAAAATTAAAACTAGATGAAAAAAGTTCTACTAATGAAAAAATGTACTTTGCACCGCACTATGTCGTTCTCATTACAGATGAAAAACTAATATTAGACCATGTTGTTATGGAATTCTTTAATGATGATCCGAGTCAATTAGGTGTATCACTTGTATTTGTACAAGATGTTATGCAAAGTTTACCGGAGCATGTGAAAACGGTAATAGACATAAGAGATGCAAAACAAGGGAACATCATCTTAGAGCAAGGAGAACTTGTTAACCGTCAATTTAAACTAAATCATGTGCCAAAAGGATTCAATTTAGAAGATATTTCACGGGCATTAGCACCATTAAATCATTTGCAAAACTTAAAAAATAGTATTCCAGAAAGCGTAACATTTTTAGAAATGTACGGCGTTGAAAAAGTAAAAGAACTGAATATCACAAGTCGTTGGGAGAAAAATGCAGCGCATAAATCTTTAGCTGTACCACTTGGACTACGTGGTAAAGAAGATATCGTAAACTTAAACTTACACGAAAAAGCACACGGACCACACGGATTAATAGCAGGTACAACCGGTTCAGGTAAATCCGAAATTATACAATCGTATATATTATCTCTAGCAGTAAATTTCCACCCGTACGAAGTAGCCTTTTTATTAATTGACTATAAAGGCGGCGGTATGGCGAATTTATTCAAAAACTTACCGCATTTATTAGGAACAATTACGAACTTAGATGGAGCGCAAAGCATGAGAGCGCTCGCATCAATTAAAGCTGAATTACAAAAAAGACAACGATTATTTGGTGAAAATGATGTAAACCATATTAATCAGTATCAAAAACTGTATAAAGAAGGCTTAGTAAGTGAGCCAATGCCACATCTATTTTTAATTAGTGATGAATTCGCGGAACTGAAGTCAGAACAACCAGAATTTATGAAAGAGTTAGTTTCAACAGCGCGTATCGGTCGTTCACTCGGAATCCATTTAATATTAGCTACGCAAAAACCGAGTGGTGTTGTAGATGATCAAATTTGGAGTAACTCGAAATTCAAACTAGCACTAAAAGTTCAAAATACGTCAGATAGTAATGAAATTTTAAAAACGCCAGATGCTGCTGAAATTACATTACCAGGACGTGCTTACTTACAAGTTGGGAATAATGAAATTTATGAACTATTCCAATCAGCTTGGAGCGGAGCAGACTATGTAGAAAACAAAGAGGATAAAGAACATTTAGACGCAACAATCTATGCAATAAATGATCTAGGACAATATGAAATATTAAGTGAAGATTTAAGTGGACTTGGTAGCAGTAAAGAAGTAATAAGCGTACCATCTGAACTGGATGCTGTTATTGACTACATTCACGATTACGCAGAAATAAATGAAATTAAAGCATTAGCAAGACCGTGGTTACCACCACTTCCAGAAAGCGTATATTTACAAGACTTACATGCTATTCAGTTCAAAGAAGCATGGACGAAAGAAAAGAAACCATTACAAGCAACAATTGGTCTACTAGATCAGCCTGAATTACAATCACAAACACCATTAACACTAGATATTAGTAAAGACGGACACGTAGCGGTCTTCTCAAGTCCAGGCTACGGAAAATCAACATTCTTACAATCAGTCATTATGGATGTAGCTCGTCAACATAGTCCGGAGCATTTGCATGTGTATTTATTAGACTTCGGAACAAATGGTTTAATGCCATTAAAATCTTTACCGCATGTGGCAGACATCATTACATTAGACCAAGTTGAAAAATGCGAGAAGTTTCTTCGTCGCATAGAAGACCTATTAAAAGATAGAAAGCAATTGCTAAGTAAATATGGCGTTGCGAGTCTTGAAATGTATGAGAGAGCTAGTAAAGAAGTATTACCAACAATATTAATTACATTAGATAACTATGATGCTGTTAGAGAAGCTGGATTTGTCGAAGATTTTGAACGCATTATTGCACAAATTGTACGTGAAGGGGCAGCGGTAGGAATTCATTTAATGCTTACAGCTACACGTCAAAATGCATTGAGAGTACAAGTAAATACAAATATTAAACTACAAATTGCTCTATATATGATAGATGAGGCAGAATCTAGAGCGATTGTAGGAAGAACAGAGTTGAAAATTGAAGAATTAGCAGGACGTGGTTTAGTTAAAATTGACGAACCAACAATCTTCCAAACAGCTTTACCGACAGATGGAGAAGATGTCCTTACTCGAATTGAAAATATACAAGCTGAAGGAAAAGAGATGGATTCCTTCTGGGATGGAGAAAGACCGAAAGCAATTCCTATGGTACCTGAAGTTCTAGAATACAAAGAATTTATTGCATGGCCAGAAACAAGAAAAATTATTGAAGCAGGCAAACTAACATTTGGTGTAGAAACAGAAAGCGTTACACCTCTCGAATTAGATTTAACGGAAGCGTCTAATATTGTTGTAGGGGGAATCAAGAAAGATGAAGTTGAAAATGTAGTTCATCAATTCCTTCAACAGTTAGCAGACAGTGGACACTTTGACCTAGGTTTAATTGATACAAGAACACGCAATTTCTCAAACTATAGAGAGAGCGCTGCTTTATATGTAGCTGAAAAAACAGGAATTGAGAAAACGATTAAACAAGTTACAAATGCTTATAAATCGAGAGAAGCGGCGTTTAAAGAGGAACAGGAAGCATCAAGTGAAACAGTGAACCCGGCAGAATTTATTAAGAAATTTAAGCCGATTGTAATCGTAATTGCAGATGTAAATGATATTTTAAGTAATTTAGAGGATAGCGATATATATAGTTTAGCGGAATTAATAACAAATGGTGCATTTATGGGCATCCACTTCGTAATTGGCTGTGATGTTGATTCAATTGACAGTCGATACGACTTAGTTTCAAAAACAATAAAAACGCAATCTCATGTTATTTTACTTAGAAAATCATCAGGCCAAATGGTCTTCGATGTATCTAATAAAGATTTAAGTAGTACAAAATTAAATCCATTTGAAGGGTATTTTGTTGAAAATCGTTTTGCTACTAGAATTAAAGTGCCAACTATTTAAGGGGGGATTTGCATGGGGATAGAGGAATTAAATAGTCAAAAATCTGGTTTATTAAGTAGTATAAGTTATCAACAAGGGCAATTGGCTGAATTACAAATGAAACTAAGAAGAGTAATAACGGCAAAAGGGAACTTTGTAAATAATCTTGAAGCAATTAGACAAAATCAAGAGCAGTTTAAGTCTTTAGAAATAAACGAAAGTAGTTGGAAAGGGCAAAGAGCAACTACTTTTAAAGAAACGTATGAACAACAAGTCATTTCGAATTTAGGGAAATTTATCGGAGAACTAGGAAGAGTGCAAGAAGACATCGATCAAGCCATACAGCGGCTTGAAAGAGAAATCGCTGCATGTGAGTCAAGTATTGCTTCTTTAAGTAGAAGTGTTTCAATGGTTGACGCTAGTATTCAAGTAGAAGTACAGAAGGCGGGGAAATGATAAATGGGGGAAATTAAATTAAATAAAGGGGTATTTGATGCGAAAGTAAGTGAATTGAAAAGTAGTGCTAGTGATTTAGGTAAGACTAAATTTAATGGTATGCAGTTACATCGTACGAATTTAAGTAAACTGAAAAAATATTGTGAAGCGATTGAAAAACTTTCTCAGAAAGTTCAGCGATATGAGAAATTGTTAGAAAATGATATAAGTAGAGTACAAGAAATTGGAGCAAAAATGGTAGAGAAAGATGCAAAACTTGGGCAAGAACTAAAAGTTGGTATACAGCAGCACTAGAAAAACATTCTACGTAAAAATGAAATAAGGGGAGAGAAACGTGGATAAAAATATTGAATTACAAGAAGTAAACGAATTACAAAAAAGATTTCAAACAAGTGCTGACGAACTAAATCAATATTTTGAAACTTTATTAGGGAAAATAGATGATTTGAACCAACTTAATTCTTTTCAAGGGAAAGCAGCAGATGAAATAAAGAGGTATTTTTCTAGAGTACATGGTACTACGATTGCTGGATTTCAAATTGCAGCGGAAGAGCTGAAAAATGAATTTCAAAAAGCAATAGAGAGTTTTAATAGTACAGTTGATAGTGATAGTGACACAAAGATTTATGGGAACTATTTAGATAATGTAAAGAAAAAAATTAATGGATACAGCAATGAATTTGATCGTTCTAATGAAGAAGCAAAACAAACTATATCGACTATAGCAGACATTGTCCCAACTCAGTATCCATCATCTTCAGGAATATCTGAAGGAATCCAAAAAAGTCAAAAGGAAATTAGTGATACGCTAGAAAAATTAGAAACGTATAATAGTCAGCAAAATGAACTTCAACATTTTAATGAAATGTTAAGTTCATTAGACAAGGGAATGAAAGAAATACAAGCAGCCAATGGAGATTTTTCTAGTAAGATAGTCGAAAAAATTATGGCTGGTGGATGGAATGGAAACTTAATAAATGGTATTTCGAATCATATGACGGCGTTTGATATACAACAAAAAGGAACAAAATTTTTAATAGCTGCCTTTGCTCGTATGTATTATGCTAAAAAGAATTATGATTTTAAAGCAATTTTTGATCCTGATTCTCGAAAAGGAAAAGGGAAGTTTACACTATCAACACGTCAAAAAGAAGATTTAGTGGAAGTATTCAAATTACTAAAGATGGATAGTAGTGATGATAGTATATTTCGTTACGTAAAAAATGGGCTTAAAATGGATGGTGTAGAAAATTCGAGAATCACGAATGAACAAGTAAGAAAAGCAAGAAAAGGAATTTATAAGTTACCGGAATTTCAAGATTTTCACAAATTTCATCAGGATCGGAGTCAAAATGGATTAACTACTGCAATTAAAGAAAGGGGATGGAGTTCGTTTAAAACGGAGTATGTAAAAGGGTTAAAGGATTTACATCCTGGAAAATGGAAAGAAGCCTTTAAAGAACTTGGGAAAACTGGTAAGTTTTTAAAAGGGGCCGCTATATTTGGAGCGGTTGTGTCAGTTGGAAATAACATTGCAGAGGCTCAAAAAAATGGATGGCAGCGAGAGGATATAGTTGATATAGCAACAGATTCAGCAGTAGATATTGGAGCAACTGCTGGAGCAGCAGCAGCTGGTGCAGTAGCGGGATCATTTTTCGTTCCGCCTGTTGGCACTGTTGTAGGAGCTGGGGTGGCAGTTGGTGCTACTTGGTTAATGAATTATAAATGGGGAGGAAAAGACAATGCAATCGATTATGCGAAAAATGGAGTTAAACAAATAACGAAAAAGATTTGGTCTTTATTTTGATAATTAAGTTATATAGCATAAAAGGAGTAATTTATTGATGTGGAATATAAAAGAAGAGGATTTATATGAGTTTCGAATGACATGTAAAAATCGCCTAAGTCCTGAAGGGGCTACAGGTTTTATGATGGGAGGAATACTCTTTAGTTCAATTGCTATATTTTCTATCGTACTAGGAGGTGGTTTGGATTACAGTGCACTTCTTTTTGATATGGCAATTGTAAAGTTGCAAGTTTTTTTATATTGCTTGCAAGTAATCTTTTTAATACTATATTTATTTCCAAAAGCTCGTTTTAAATTTCAAAAGTTACAGACCCTTGTGGTATTATTATATGCATTTCAAATGGCGACTATATTACTTACAGTCCTAGTTGTTTCTGAAATAGCTAATAATTCAATGGATCAAATTACATTAAGCTATGTAGGGTTATTATATTTTGGAGGGATAATTTTTCATATCGTTACAACTATAGATACTTTTAAGCAAGCAAGTGAAGGTGCATTTAGTACGGATGAGAGGTCGCGGTCATTTTTTAGTAGAACAAAAGGGAATATGATGACTGGTAGCTTTATATATGTATTAATACTTCTTATTTTGATTTATTTTCATAATGACTATACTTTCGATACATTTATGGGATATATAATAGGGAGTGTTTTATTGTACGCAGTAGCCTTAGGTGCAGCTGAATTTCAGCTTCTAGTGTACTGTAAATTTAAATTTAAATCATTTAATATGACGTGGGAAGAGAATGAGAGAAAACGTCAGAGATTTAGAAAATATAATAAAAAAAACAAATCAAAAAGTAGATAATAAAAGAAATGAATTTTTGCTATAGCATAAGTTGTTAATTTATGTGTATGAAATGAGAAGTTGCAAGTTTCTATTCGAATTAGAAAGAAATAAAGATAAGGGGAGTAGATGTTGTGAAAGTTCAATATAAAGCATTATCACTATTAAATTTAATTAGTATTACTCAAGTCGTCAAAAAAGAAGATTGGTTACTACCTGCTATTGCGCTGAGAAATCAAGTTATCCGTAATGGGATTTATGCAGTAGGACCGGTTCTTTTTAAATATAAACCACTTGAAAATGAACCAGCATATGGTGAATATACATATTGTGTTCCGGTAAATGAACGTGTGGAACTGGGGGGAGATTCTGCATATGAATACATTGATGGTTTAATAATTGAAGATGCTTTAAGTGTGCGTTTTACGGATGAAGATGGTGATATTGAAGATGTGTATAATTTAATACACGAGGTGGCAAATCAAAACCATATTAAATTAGATAGTAGTTTTTATCATGTATGCTTAGATGTATACGGTGATACTTGGTTAGATATTTACGCTCCTATTATAGAAGTAGGTGAAACCGTAAAATGATTATAGAAGGTCAAAGTATTGCATATACAAATGTTGTTTCAAAAGAATACTATATTCATTATACCTATATGAAAGATTCGATTGACGATTTTATGCTAGAAATAGAAAAAGCGAACTTAACAGCAAAAGGTCCACTATTTTATGCATTGAAAAATGTTCCTTCAGATGAAAATATGTATATTGAATTATTTATGCCGATATATGAGGATAAAGTTCCACCATTAGAAACAATGAAATTTAGAAGCTATTACTATGTAGATGACATGCTTGTGAAACGATTGACAGGAGATTATGAAACATTAACCGAGTATGCATATGCTGAGATGCTTCAGTATATGGAAGATAATGAACTTGATATGATTTCACCTATTTATCATATTTTTAGCGGTGATGAAGAGCTACAGTATGTTGAAATAAAAATTGCAGTGGATACACAATAATAATTTAGTGTACTTTTAATTCTGGAAATATGAAAAGTAAAAACCAGATTTTAGTTTCGTTTTATAGAAGAATAATATAAAGGTATTCTTGAATTAAGAGTTCTAATTGTTGTTTTTAGTAGGAAGGGAGTCTACATATGTGGCTATTTTCAAAAGAAAAAACTGTATATTTTCAACAAGAGTGTGAGGATAAAACTGGGGAATTAATTAAGCAGCAAATATTGGAGAAAGTATCAATAGATGATTGCATAATAGCTGCTGAAATGATTGATGTATTGTTTATATATCCTGAACTTGCAGAAGAACTTGCAAGGGTTTTATATATGAGTAATAAAGAATTATTCCGAACGGTTGCTATGTTCGTTGGCACATTTGAAATTTTTGTGCAAGTCTCAAACACAACGAAAGTTATTATCCAATGTATTCCGGTAGATGAAGAAATGGAAGAAGAAGTGTTTTCGGATATGAAAGTGATTGGTTTTAAATATAAGAAAAAGTCCACTGATGAAGAGATAGAAGAAATAGCAGAGTGGATGCTGGAATATAAAAAGATGTGTAAAAAAATAGCAGAGCACTATGAAATAGCTCAAAAAGAATCATTATTATAATGTAAGAATATCTGAGATTGATAAAACCTTCTCTTCTGGTTAGAATGAGGAGGTTTTTTATTCTAAGATTTATATGTAATTGATTGAATAATTCGACATGAGATTTTTCAGTTGGATCAATCAGAATGGGTAGTAGTTACGTTCTGCAGTTCGCTCTGTTCTTATGTCGAAAGGGAAAATTTACTCGAAAGTCAATTTGTAAAAAGGGGAAGGTGTTATTTTGAATAAGGATCGAAATGTTTTGGAAACAGAGAAAAGTTTTTTTGAAAGGAAAATAGTATCTATCTATAAAGTGTTAGAATTTATAATGAAATATACAATGATTCTAATAATAATAATGTCAATATTTGTGATAATTGCTGCTGTTTATTTTAAAATATATGAGGGTATAGGGGCGGGTGTATTCCTCGTAATCTCGTCATTATTTGCATATTTGGTATTTTTTAAGAAAAGTAAAAATGCCTAAATTAATAGCGGAAATAAAAATCCAAAAATCAACAATTATAATACGTTATTTGAAGAGGGGAAATTTTGTATATAGCATGAATATATAACAGCAGGAAAACCTTCTTTTTTCGTTAAAATGAGAAGGTTTTTATTTTTAATCTACATGATTTAAATGAATGTTGTTAAAGGTGGGGCACTTGAATGTGGAAAATAAAAGAAGAAGATTTAGATCAATTTAGGGTAATATGTAAACGTCGATTAAGCCCTGAGGGTGCTTTAGGTTTTATGATAGGGACAATAGTGTACGTTTCAGTTATGATGTTTTTTCTTATAGGTACTTTAGTAACGTTTGGTTGGGACTACTATACTACTTTATTTGAAAAAACAATTGTTCAAATTGAACTTGTGCTATATAGCTTGCAAATAATTTTTTTAATTCTATATTCATTTCCAAAAGCTAGATTCAAATTTCAAAAGTTACAAACGATTGTCGTATTATTATATGCATTTCAATTAGGTACAATATTATTCACGGCTTTAATTCTTCCTGGAATGTCGGATTATACAATCGACGGAATTACATTGGTATATGTAGGTTTCTTATTTATAGGAGCAGTAATTGTTCATATTGTGACAACGATTGATACGTTTAAACAGGCAAGTGAAGGTGCTTTTAGTATGAATGAAAGACCCGCTTCTTTTTTTAGTAAAACAAAAGGAGCTATGATGAAAGTAGCTTCAATATACGCATTAATCCTACTTGTTTTGATTTATTTTCATAATGATTATGCGTTTGATACTTTTACTGGATATGTAATAGGTACTGTTTTACTGTACACAGTAGCCGTTGGTGCAGCAGAATTCCAGCTATTGGTGTACTGTAGATTCAAATTTAAATCATTTCATATGACGTGGGAAGAGAATGAGAGAATGCGTGGGAGAATTCGAAAACAAAATAAGAAATTCAAAACGAAAAATAAATAATATATTAATAGAATTTTAGTGTACGAATAATAATTGAAACGTATAGAAGGTGAAAAACTGCATGTGGAATATAAAAGAAGAAGATTTAGATAAGTTTCGAATGACATGTAATGATCGTTTAAGTCCTGAGGGGGCTATGGTTTTCTTTATTGGAGGGATAGTTTATACTTCAGTATTTATGTTTTTTATTTTTATGGGGGGCTTGGAGTATTATAATACTTTCTTTGACAAAACAATTGTTAAAATTGAAATTGTTTTATATAGCTTACAATTCATCTTTTTAATTCTATATTCATTTCCAAAAGCACGTTATAAATTTCAAAAGTTACAAACGCTAGTTGTATTATTATATGCATTTCAATTAGGGACAATAACATTTACAGCGTTAGTTCTTCCTGGGATATCTGATTATTCAATTGACCAAATGACTTTAATTTGTGTAGGGTTATTATTTGTAGGAGCAGCTATCGTTCATATTGTGACAACAATTGATACATTTAAACAAGCGAGTGAAGGTGCGTTTAGTAAGGATGAAAGATCCATCTCATTTTTTAGTAAAAGAAAAGGAGATGTGATGAAGTGGGCTACAATATATGCGCTAATCCTGTTTATTTTGATATATTTTCATAATGGTTATGGAATTGATGTTTTAGTTCTTTATGCGGTAGGTATTGTTTTACTGTATACAGTAGCCATTGGAGCGGCAGAATTTCAACTATTGGTGTACTGTAGATTTAAATTCAAGTCATTTAATATGTCATGGGAAGAGAATGAGAGAATGCGAGGGAGAATTCGAAAGCGAAATACAAAATCCAAATCGAAAAGTAAATAAGAGTGAAATAGAATTGAAGTAAATGGAAATTATTTAAACTGTATAGAAGGTGAAATGTCAAGGTGTGGAATATAAAAGAAGAAGATTTAGATAAGTTTAGGATGACATGTAATGATCGTTTAAGTCCTGAGGGGGCTACAGGATTTATGTTTGGAGGAATACTATTTAGTTCAATAACCATTTTTTCTATTGTTTTATCAGCCGGGTGGGATTACTGCATGCTTCTCTTTAATATAGGAATTGTTAAGTTAGAAGTATTCTTATATATTATACAAATAATTCTTTTCGTCATTTATTCATTTCCGATAGCTCAATTTAAATTTCAAAAACTACAAACCCTTGTCGTATTATTATGTTCATTCCAATTGGCAACAATAGCTCCTATTGCTTTGACTGTTACTAAAATGGCTAATAATTCAATTGATTGGATTACAATACTGTATGCGGGTTTATTGCTTTTAGGAGCAGTAATTTTTCATATCGTAACAACAATAGATACATTTAAATTGGCAAGTGAAGGTGCGTTTAGTATGGATGAGAGGTCTGCTTCTTTCTTTAGTAAAACAAAAGGAAAGATGATGAAGTGGGCTACACTATACGCAGTAACTATTCTTATTTTGATATATTTTCATAACGATTATGGGTTTGATGATTTATTTATGTATGTAGTAGGGACCTTTTTAATGTATACGATAGCAATCGGTGCAGCTGAATTTCAGCTATTAGCATATTGCAGATTTAAATTTCCGTCATTTAATAAAACGTGGGAGCAACATAAAAGAGAGACTCCAAGATATCAAAAGAAAAATAAAAAAAGTAAATCGAAACGTAAGGCATAAAGAAAGTGTGTATTGTAAGTTTTGATGATGAAAAAGTAATAATTTATAGGAGAGTATTTGAACTACGAAAAGAAAATTTACTTATGTAAGGTGATAAAAGTGATTAGTAGGTTATCTAATTGAAAATATAGAGTGGGTAGTGTGATGATGAAATGAACAAAAAAAGGGTTTCTAAAATGATTACTATCATAATAGCAATCAGCCTATTACAAGCATGTAGTTTTTTTGAAAAAAAGATAGATTATGAGCCGTTTGTCAAAGCTTTGGATGAAGGTGACATGAAAAAGGTTATGTCTGCGAGTGATGATGGATATGCGTATGTGAAACAAAGAGGTATATATAGTACATATGAGCAAAAGGAAGATGGAGAGCACAGTAAAACAATTTATCAAACTTCGAAAGGTATATATAATACGAAAGATAAAAGTTTATATGGAAATACAACACAAGAAATTACCTCGAAAGTAGATAATAAAAATTATAGAGAAGAAGTTAATTATAGTACAAATATTAGTTATGAGAATGGACAGGTACAAAGTACGGATTCAAGTCTGGATGTTTCATACGTGAACTTAATTGTAGATCGTTTAAAAGGGATTGGGAAACTAAAGATGAAGCCAGGAGATGATATAAAAAAGTTTGGTCAGCCTAGTACTGTTGGATATAAACTAACTGAATCAGAGTTTCAAAGTATTATTAATGATAAGTTGAAAATACAATATGATGAATATGGTGGTGGATCGATCGCACTGCATATTGAGTTTACAAAGGGTTCAGAGCAGATATTGGAAGTAAGTATTGTAATGAATTATAATAAGAGAAATGAAGAAGGAAAGTTAGTAGAACACATATCACAAATACATACATATTTTGATAGTCACCAAGGTAATAACAAAGATGCGAAACAGGAATATATTGATTTTAAAGCAAAGTATAATGAGACGCAGTAATATTTAGAAGGGCATTTGTACGGAAAGATAATAGCGATATAAGTGTGATAAGTGTTTCATAAATATAGTGGAAAGAATTTGAGGATAAACGCCCCAATTGCTGGAGTAGATGCAACTGGGGCGTTTATCCCGCTTTAATGGGCAGTAAGACCCCCACCTCAAAATGCAGCGAAAGCAAAGAAGTTAGGTGGGGGATGGAGAAAACCCCCCACTGATTAAAGTTTCACTTTATCTGTCTAAATTTAGTTTGAATGCATACCATTTTTTAGTTAGAGTCCTCGCTCCTCAAGTAGTTTCTTCATAATAACGGTGTGAAGTTTTTGTGTAATCGGCTTTTATTGCTAAGTTACAACTATTTCCTCTTATAGAGTACTTCTTATTATCGATACATCGTCCACATTCCAATGTCTTTAAATCCTAGTCGTTTATAAATTCGTCCAGCAGCTGGATTGTTATAAAATAAACAAAGTGTTCGGCCTTCTTTCGTAAAGTCTTGGATCATTTTTTGTAATATGAGTGAAGCGTAGCCATTTCCGCGATAATTCGGGTGTGTACATACACCAACTACCATAGCGGATAATGAATTTTCAGCGGAAGTAGAGGCGGATGCGATGATCACGCCATCTTTTTCAATATAGTATGTGCGTCCTGTATTTGTTTCGATAGTCTGACTTAATATTTTCTCTGATTCATTGGTAGTCGGAAATTCAGCGATGTCACTTCGTAATTTCATAATTCGTTCTATATCATCGAGTGAGGCAAGTTTAATTGTTTCATGAATTGGTGTGCTAGGTAAGTTGTTGTCATTTAGACATTCGCAAAAATACATTTCATTTTTAGTACCTAGTTGTATATTTGAAGCAGTTTCAAATTGTTCTACGATAGTCGACTTACCAGAGAGTTTAAGTGGCTTATATGCGGAAAGAAGTGCCTCATAATCAGTGGTAATAAATTCTTCTTTACTATAGGGTATAAATGAATCGTGGAATCGGAGTAGAATTGATTTTAATGTTCCATTCTCTTTAAATACTCCCCATAATTCTTGAAAATCTGTGTCATAACCGAAAGCTTCAATATCTCCAATAATAAACAAGTTAAGGGCTGCTTCTTCTTTTAGATAAGCGAATACTTGTTCATGATCTTTCTTTGTTAATTTTCGCATCATAACGAATCGACCTCTTTTTTATTTTTCTAAATATTACAACTTAAGTTTTTTGAAATCAATATAAAATTTTATGTTTAGTTCACAAACTTTCGGAAAAACTAGGAAAGATATGACAAAGGAGGTTATGAACGGTGGATCATCCAATTCAAGGGTTAATGAAAGCAGCAATGGAAAATTTAAAAGAAATGGTTGATGTAAATACGATTGTTGGAGAGCCTGTTCAAACGGCTGACGGTGGTGTGGTGTTAACGGTTTCTAAAGTAGCGTTCGGTTTTGGAGCAGGAGGTTCTGATTTCCAAACGAATGATGGACAAAGAGCGAACGGTAACGCTGCATTTGGTGGCGGTAGCGCGGGTGGTGTTTCGATTACACCAGTAGCATTTCTTGTGGTGAATAAAGATGGAGTAAATATTCTTCATTTACAAAATGCGACACATTTAGCAGAAAAAATGATTGAATTAGCTCCGCAAACAATTGATAAAATTCAATCGATGTTCCAAAAAGAAGAAAAGAAAGAGGGAAATCATCATCCTCAAAACCCTGATGAAATCCTTTAAAAACGCCTGCTTATGAGCAGGCGTTTTTTCTTGTAATCACTATGTAATAAAACACATGAAATTGTAAATAGTTTTTGAAGTTTTTTCTATGTTTCTAAAATTTTTCATGTTAAAATATGCTATAGAATTGAAACATATAAAACGAAGGTGGCTAGGTGCTTTGTCTGGAGGATCTGACCAAGTAAAGAATATGATATATATTAATGGTAATCGTCGAGGTCATTGTTTTATTACATCAGGAATTACGTTTAAAGAGTTTGCGAGTAACATCCCTTCACCGCTTCATCAAGTGTTGCTTTTGAAGCACAACTTTGAATGGACGGATTTTCATTATCATACTTTATTTGAATATGTTGAGGAAGAAAATATACATAAGTTAATTCAAGCAGAGATTGATGAATTTGATGAATTTTGTTGGGTAGATTTTGATGATGCAAGCGATTTAGATGAATTAGAGCCGAAAGAAATTGCAGAATTATTATATTTGGCTCACAAAAAAGAACCACTTGCAAGAACATTCTTTCCGCTGTTGAAAAATCGATTTGTTTATTTTTCACATGATGACGGATGGTACAACAAAGTGTATTATCGTAGAATTGCTGATTTTGTAGGAATGTTAAGTAAAGTCATTCCGTATAAACTCGGTGCTTTCGGTAAGAAACGTTTTTCTTTCTTCCAAAAATCAAAAATTTTCCCAGCAATTTCAAAAGAATTGATCATGGGGCTGATTCCACTAATGGAAGATGGTCTTTACATAGATCTAGCAGGGAAGATTGAGTCAAGAAGAGGTCTTGAAATTCCGGTATATGTAGTTGGTTCGTATGAAAGTACGGATGAGGTGTTAGATAATATCGATGAATTGAAAGAGGAAGCAACAGAAACAGGTTGGCTCATTTTTGATAAGAAAGAACAAGAGTGGCAATGGGTTGTTGACTAAGAAAACTTGGCGTATGAAGTCAAGTTTTCTTGTCATTTGAAAGGAGTACAAATGAAGAAATATTATACAATTGTGGGTATTATAAGTATTATTCTCGTGGCAATATTACTTATAACTTGTCCGAAAGAATCAGATTTTAAAGTGTATGTAGAGGATAAGTATGCGTTGAATTGTAATGAGAGTAGTTTTGAATGCACGCAAAATGTAGATGGTAAAAAAGAAAAACTACAATTTGAAAGTACAGATGCACGAAATGGTGTATTCTTTATGACTGTAAAGCAAACATTTAAAACAGAAGCTGGTGTTTCAAAAGAATATAGCGGAGTAGGAATGTTTGGTACATTTCTTTTTGTTTCAGAGAAGACTTTCTAGTAATAGAAGGTCTTTTTTTTATGCTTATGTTCATATAGATGAAGTAAGACAAGCATAGGAGGGATAGCGATGAAGAACACATGTATCGTTTGCGGTGGTGAGGAGTTTTTTTCCTCAACGTTATATGCACGTACGAAACAAGATTGGGCATATGCACCAAACATGTATCGATTTGAAAAAGTATTTATTGAGCATCGAGATGAAGAAAATTATCCAGTGTTTCAAGAAATTACAGCGAAACATTGTTGTGGATGCGGTCATATTATGTTGTATCATGAATGAACACACCAAGTATAACTTGGTGTGTTTTTTTAAAACGCTGACAAAGCAAGCGGATAAAGTAAAGTAAATAAAACAGAAAAACTACCAAAGCCAATTGCTGTATATCCAAGTGTTCTTGCTCCGAAATTGACAGCTAATAGGCCAACTAAAATTGCTAGGGAGCCGAGCGTAACGGGATAAAAAGCAATGGAGAATAACGAAAGAAATAAGGCGACATAGCCTACCATTGCGCCGGTATTTGTACCTTCTATCTCATTTGCAATTTCTTTACGCTTATGTCTAATTGGAATGCCAGCTGGTGATATTTCAGCAGCATACTCTTCGTTTTTTTCACCACTTTTAAAATGATGATTTCTCTTTCTTCGCATGTACATCCCTCTCTTTCAATTGGGTGTATCTATAGTATCTTTCAAAATGAGAAGAGCATGAGTATGAGTTAAACCCAAGTAAAGCAAAAATTGGAGAATACGCATTCCATCGTTAACATATCCATCTCCTATTGAAGATAAAGTGTGGAATTTTTTCCACTAGGACTGATTATCAGCCAGCGACAATTGGATTTTTATGAGCAATTCTCTCCCATTAACTGGTCCGCATCCATTGAATTTTGGGGTAGGTGTCTTACTGCAAGCGGGATAAAACAGGAATTTTGGAAAATGATGTAGAATGAAATGAATGATAATACGTGAAGGTAGGGGAATGTATGACAACATTTAATTGGCATGAATCAGCAGAGAAGAAATGGGATAGTAGTGCGGAGTTTTGGAATCAAAATAGTCAGGAAATGTGGGATAGCGGGAGTAGGAGCACAATTATTCCGTTTTTTGAACAATACGTGAAGAAAGAAGCACAAGTGCTCGATGTTGGTTGTGGTGATGGGTACGGTACATATAAATTAAGTCGCGCAGGCTATAAAGCAGTGGGAGTAGATTTATCGGAAGTGATGATTCAAAAAGGTAAGGAGCGCGGAGAAGGACCAAATTTATCTTTTATAAAAGGAGATCTTTCTGCATTACCATTTGAAAATGAGCAATTTGAATCAATTATGGCAATTAATTCTTTAGAATGGACGGAAGAGCCATTACGAGCGTTAAATGAAATAAAGCGTGTGTTAAAGAAAGATGGATATGCATGTATTGCAATTTTAGGACCGACAGCAAAGCCACGAGAGAACAGTTATCCTCGCTTGTATGGAAAAGACGTTGTTTGTAATACGATGATGCCTTGGGAATTTGAACAGTTAGCGAAAGAACAAGGTTTTGAAGTTGTAGATGGCATCGGCGTATATAAGCGCGGAGTAAATGAGAAGATGCTAGGTCAACTACCTACAGAGTTACAACAATCGTTAACATTCTTATGGGTATTTATGTTAAAAAACGTATAAAGAAATGAAAGAATTTTTAGGAGGTAAATAAGTGCAGAAAATACAAAAAACTGATACAATATCATCAGAACCAATTAAAGGGGGACTAGGGTATATGACAACTACTACAACAGTGAAATCCGATATTGAAATCGCACAAGAAGCGAGTATGAAGAAGATTCAAGAAATTGCAGCTGATTTAAATATTTTAGAAGATGAATTAGAGCCATACGGGCATTATAAAGGTAAGTTATCTCTTGATATTTTTAAGCGCTTACAAGATGAGAAAGACGGTAAAGTTGTTTTAGTAACAGCGATTAACCCAACTCCAGCTGGAGAAGGTAAATCAACAGTAACAGTTGGTTTAGGTCAAGCTTTTAATAAAATTGGTAAGAAAACAGTAATTGCACTTCGTGAACCATCTCTTGGACCAACGATGGGATTAAAAGGTGGAGCAGCAGGTGGCGGTTTTTCACAAGTCGTACCAATGGAAGACATTAACCTTCACTTTACTGGAGATATCCATGCGATCACAACTGCCAATAACGCATTAGCAGCGTTTATTGATAATCATATCCAACAAGGAAACACACTTGGAATTGATACGCGTAAAATCGTTTGGAAACGCTGTGTTGACTTAAATGATCGTGCCCTTCGTAATGTAGTAATTGGTCTTGGTGGACCTGTACAAGGTGTACCACGTGAAGACGGTTTTGACATTACAGTAGCATCTGAAATTATGGCCGTGTTCTGCCTTGCAACAGATATTCAAGACTTAAAAGCACGTCTATCTCGCATCGTAGTTGCTTATAACTTTGCAAATCAACCTGTGACGGTTAAAGATTTAGGTGTAGAAGGTGCGTTAACGCTATTATTAAAAGACGCATTAAAGCCAAACTTAGTACAAACGTTAGAAAATACACCAGCTATTATTCATGGTGGACCATTTGCGAATATTGCTCACGGTTGTAACAGTGTTATCGCTACGACAATGGCAGCAAAATTAGGTGATTATGTTATTACAGAAGCTGGATTCGGTGCTGATTTAGGCGCTGAAAAGTTTTTAGATATTAAAGCCCGTGCAGCTGGTATTAAACCAGAAGCAGTTGTTATTGTTGCGACTATTCGTGCGCTTAAAATGCATGGCGGCGTTGCAAAAGATCAATTAAAAGAAGAAAATGTAGATGCATTAGCAAAAGGTATGGAAAACTTACAGAAGCATGTTGAAACAATTCAAAGCTTCGGTGTGCCTTTCGTAATTGCAATTAATAAATTCATTACAGATACAGATGCAGAAGTTACATACTTACAAGAGTGGTGTAATGAGCGTGGCTATGCAGTATCCTTAACAGAAGTTTGGGAGAAAGGTGGCCAAGGCGGAGTTGATCTTGCTGAAAAAGTACTAAAAGAAATCGAAAAAGGTGAAAACAACTACGCACCACTTTATGAATTAGAATTACCCTTAGAAGAAAAAATTCGTACAATTGCTCAAAAAGTATATGGCGCAAAAGATATTGAATTTGCTCCGAAAGCACGTAAGCAATTAGCTCAATATGAAGGAGAAGGTTGGAGTAACCTACCAGTTTGTATGGCGAAAACTCAATACTCTCTTTCTGACGATGCAACAAAATTAGGTCGTCCATCTGACTTTATCGTTACAATTCGTGAGTTAAAACCATCTATCGGTGCAGGCTTTATCGTTGCGTTAACAGGTACAATGTTAACAATGCCAGGTCTTCCAAAACAACCAGCAGCACTTCAAATGGATGTAAATGAAGATGGAAAAGCAGTAGGTTTATTCTAAAAGGTTGTAATTCATCTCGTTTATCTGTAAACTATATATACATCAAGTGGCGCCTTTCCATCGAAAGGCGCCTGTTTTTTGGAGGAAATTATGTTTGATCCAACTGCTTTTGACAATTTAAAAGTAATCGTAGAAGGTGCTGTGTATGATTTTGATCTACATGGAGATATTCTTGTAACAGATCGAAAAGATATGATGGACCTTGCTTCATTAAGTCGTATATATCATATCTCATTTCAATTAACAGAACCGTTTGAACCATTAGTAGAAGCAACATTTTCATTATCTGTGGATGCAAAGAACTTGTCTGGTGAAATACTAGAAGTGCCTCAGTTTACACCAGGTTGTGAAATGAAGCTAGCATTTTCATTCCCGTTAGAACAACCAGAAGTAGGATGCGAAGAAATTGAAACTTTAATGCGTTCTATATGGGGAAAAGAAAGAATGATTATGCAGAAAGTTTCATACGAATATAATAAGCAAGCGATTTCATATCATAATAAGGTAGAGGTTCTATTTCAAAAAGCGATTACAGAAGACCATGTTGATGATTTAATAGCTGTTATTTCACACATGATAGAAACGGTGCGAACAATACAGCATTTTCTTCAAAAATAGAGATAAAGGAGAAAAACAAATGATAAAAGATATGCAACCATTTTTACAAGAAGCTTGGGAGAAGGCTGGTTTTAAAGAATTAACTGAAATTCAAAAACAAGCGATTCCAACTATTTTAGAAGGACAAGACGTTATAGCTGAATCTCCAACTGGAACAGGAAAAACATTAGCGTACTTATTACCCCTTTTACATAAAATTAATCCTGAAGTAAAACAGCCACAAGTTGTTGTTTTAGCACCAACACGTGAACTTGTCATGCAAATTCATGAAGAGGTTCAAAAGTTTACAGCAGGAACTGAAATTTCAGGGGCATCTTTAATTGGTGGTGCAGATATTAAGCGCCAAGTTGAAAAATTAAAGAAACACCCGAGAGTAATTGTCGGTTCACCAGGACGTATTTTAGAATTAATTCGAATGAAAAAGTTAAAGATGCATGAAGTAAAAACGATTGTATTTGATGAGTTTGATCAAATTGTAAAACAAAAGATGATGGGCGCAGTACAAGATGTAATTAAATCTACAATGCGAGATCGTCAATTAGTATTCTTCTCGGCGACAATTACAAAAGCGGCAGAAGATGCTGCACGCGATTTAGCAGTTGAACCACAATTAGTGCGTATAACACGTGCAGAGTCAAAAAGCTTAGTTGAACATACGTATATCATTTGTGAGCGACGCGAAAAAAATGATTACGTAAGAAGAATTATGCATATGGGCGATGTAAAAGCAGTTGCTTTCTTAAATGACCCATTCCGTTTAGATGAAATTACTCAGAAATTGCAATTCCGTAAAATGAAAGCAGCAGCTCTTCATGCAGAAGCAAGTAAGCAAGAGCGTGAAGCGACGATGCGTGCATTCCGTGGTGGGAAACTAGAGATTCTCCTTGCTACTGATATTGCAGCACGCGGTATCGATATTGATGATTTAACACATGTAATTCACTTAGAGTTACCAGACACAGTAGACCAATACATTCACCGCTCAGGACGTACTGGACGTATGGGTAAAGAAGGAACAGTAGTTTCTCTTGTAACAGAACAAGAAGAACGTAAATTACTGCAATTTGCGAAAAAACTAGGCATCGTATTTACGAAGCAAGAAATGTTCAACGGATCATTCGTAGAAACGAAACCGAAAGCACCAAAGAAAAAGAAACCAGCATTTACTGGGAAGAAAAAGCCTAGATAAATAATGGGGAAGGCGTAACTATTTGTAGTTACGTCTTTTTTTATTTGCAATTGAATAATACAAGGAGGTTTATTAATGGTTATTAAAATGTATCTATCATCATTTTTTAAATCAACATATGTAAAAGGAAGTAATATAAAAAAAGTCGAATATTAAATTGATGCGAAATAATAAAAAGAAGGTACATATATGGATAGGAAATTAGGAATGTTTTTGAATACGAAACATATTGAAGTAAACGAAGGAATACAAAAAGCAAGGGAATGGGATTTAGAATATATTCAATTATATGCTATGAATAAAAACTTCAACTTAGCTAATATTCCAGTGGTAGAATGGACTGCTTTAAAGAAAAGCTTATCTTTTAATGGAATAAAGATTCCATCATTAGCAATTAGTTTTGGAGAAAATGGAATTACAGGAACAGAAGTTGACAGTGCAATAGATCAGATTAAATATATTACTGACAGAGGTTTGGAGCTGGGAGCAAAGATAATAACAGCTCATATTGGGAAAGTTCCAGATGATGAAAAAAGTGAGTACTATGATAAAATGATACGGGTTTGTTATGAGATAGGGGAATTAGCATTCAAACTTGGGGGAGTCTTTGCTATTGAGACGGGATCTGAAAAAACAATAGTATTAAAACAATTTTTAGAAACTGTAAACTCGAAAGGACTAGCTGTTAACTTTGACCCAGCAAATTTAATAAGTGATGTAAATGAAAATCCGGAAGAAAGTTTATTACTATTAAAAGATTATATAGTACAAACTCATATTAAAGATTGTAAAGAAGTGAAAAGCGATCGTTCAAGTAAGTATATAGAAGTAGCAGTAGGAAATGGTGAAGTGGATTTCGATATATTTTTCAAAGTATTAGATGAAATTGGATTCGACGGATATAACATGATTGAAAGAAATGATTATTTTGACGAACTGGATGGGATGAGTCAGTCGATAAATTTTGCAAAGAAGTACATACCAACTCAAAAGGAATAACGATAGCACCTGTGGAAACCTACATAGAATATAAAAAACCATTAGGGGGAAATGAAATGATCCATAAAGTTGGACAAATTATGCTGTATGTAAATAATCAAGATGAGGCAGTAAATTTTTGGACGGAAAAGGTAGGGTTTCATGTAGTAGCAGAGGAAGATAACAAGCAAGGAATGAGATGGATTGAAATCGCTCCGACTAATGGTGCTGAAACGAGCATTATACTACATAATAAAGAAGTTATTTCGAAAATGAGCCCAGAATTAAATCTTGGTACACCGTCCTTAATGTTCTTCTCAGAAAATCTGGATCAATTATATGCAGATTTAAAAAATAAAAATGTTACTGTTGGAGAAATGGTAACTATGCCTTCTGGTAAAGTATTTAACTTTGCTGATAGCGAAGGGAATTATTTTGCGGTTATGGAAAAGAACAAATAGTAATATTACTATGTGAAAATCCCCCTCAAATATATTGAGGGGGATTACATGTTTGAAGTGGATTTTTCATTAGAGAATTGATTAATATAAAATACGCCTTTTTCAATGGCTGTCTCAATATAACCAACGATTTGGTCAAACGTAAACACTTGTAAGTCTTCATGCAAATTTTGCTCCGGATACAACATATCTTCAAAAAGATACTTTCGAAAAGAAAAAACGTTTTCTTTAGAAACTTCTTCAATATCCATGATGTGAGCCTCTTGGTTGAGAAGAGAGAAGAGTTGCTGTTCTGTATCGTAATGATGAAGCAACTTTGCATTTAATAATTTAAAATCGTTATAGTACAGGGGTGCGATCGTTTCGTCATTTTCGATTCTATTTTTTAGCCAAGGTAGAAAAAAGCCGCTTAGCCAATTGTCATCGGCAATGAGATGGGTGTAATAGCCTAAGAGAAAAGGGGAATCCATATGAGCTTTATATTTTTGAAAAAAAGAATTGAAATCTATCCTTCTCGTATAGTTTTTCGTTGTACCAGCGTAAAAGTGTGAAGTTCCTTTTTCTTCTGCTGAATGAACCGCATCAGGGGCTACACCTCCAAGTATGAAAGAAGTTTTATCTTGGATATATAGTTTTTCGGCAATCTTGATAGCGATAATAGCATGCATAATTCGTGATCCCATGAATGACACCTCGGTTTCAAGTATTCATTTCAGGAAGAGGACTGAACAGTTAGTATTACTTTCCCTGTACTTTTTCTACTTTCGACCCATTCATGTGCTTTCCCTGCATCTTGAAGCGGAAAAGATTTCGTTGCTTTTACTTTTAGACTGCCATCACGTAAATAACGGAAAACTTCATTTGCAGTTTCTTGGAGTAGTTCAGGACGTTTTTTTCGTGTAGTGCCAAAGCTAAAACCGAGTATAGAGCGACAACTTGCGTGTAAATCTTTCGTTTGGAAATTACCAATTTCACCGCTAGCATTACCGAAATGAATGAGGCGACCATAATAAGCGAGACAATTTAAACTTTTTTCTGAAACCGTTCCAGAAATAGAGTCTAAAATTACATCAACCCCTTCACCGTTTGTCAGTTCGTTGACTTTCTTTACAAAATCCTCATCTTGGTGACAAATAACATAATCAGCTCCAGCATTTAAAGCTATTTTTCTTTTTACTTCACTTCCGACAGTACCAATAACGGTTCCAGCCCCTAATCGTTTTGCAAGTTGAATAGCTGTTGTACCAATTCCGCCAGCCGCAGCATGAATGAGTACAGACTCGCCTTGTTGAAGCCTTGCAACATTTGCGAGTAAATTATAGCTTGTAAAAGATACAATCGGACAAGCAGCTGCAGTTTGAAAATCGACTTCATCAGGTAAAACGAAAGTAAGGTTTTCGTTTGCGACAACGTATTCTGCGTAAGATCCATTTTGAGGAAAAGCAATGACACGTTGTCCAGGATGAATATTTTTCACTTGAGAACCGACACGTTCTACAATACCAGCGGCATCTATCCCTGGTATAAAAGGTAGTGCTTTATTTCCTTTTTTACCATAACGGGATTTAATATCGGCGAAATTCACACTAGTAGCAACAACACGAATTAAAACTTGATCTTCTGAAATAGCGGGTATATCCACATCTGTATATTTCATCACTTCAGGACCACCGAACGACGTTACAACGATAGCTTTCATTATATGTCCTCCTAAATTTGACTATATAAAACATTTTAAATGTTCATTAGAAATTGGGAAATTATATAATAGTTATGCGACTTTATAAGTGAAGCTTATGTACATATTGAATCATTATATTAATCTATATAAAAAAATTTAAAAAATCGAACGAAATAGTAATTACTTGCCAATATATAGTGTAGGACAAAGGAGGGATGGTATGTGAAGGATGAAACAGTGTATACAAATTTAATCCAATTGACTTTATCAGGAAATAAAGAAGCGTATAGCGAATTGTATGATAAAACGATTCAAGAAGTATATAAAACAGCACATTTTTTAATTGAAGATAAAACAGATGTAGATGATGTCGTTCAAGAAATATACATACAACTATATGAATCGCTTCGTAAGTATGATAGTGAGAAGCCATTTCGTCCTTGGCTAATTGGACTTGCGATTAAACAAATTCACTCTTATAGAAGAAAGAGGTGGATGCGACTACGCATTATAAAAAAAGCAGAAGAGCAAAGAAAACCAGTACAAATTGATTTTTCTAACGATGTTGTAAGTAAAATATCAAACAAAAAACTAATTGAACTCATTCATAAATTACCGTATAAATTGAAACAAGTTATTATCTTAAGATACTTACACGATTATTCACAAGAAGAAGTAGCACAAATATTACATATTCCAATTGGTACTGTGAAATCTAGAATTCATTCGGCATTAAAGAAACTACGTCAAAAAGAGCAAGTAGAAGAAATCTTTTTAGGAGAGGTAGGGAATGTGAAATGAGTTTAGATTGTAGAGTTAGAGAATCTATACGAGAAGAAGCGAAGGGGATTGTTGCCCCGCCGGAGTTAAAAGAAAAAGTAATCGTTCAAATTAAAATGAATCAAGGAGGGCGTAAGAGAAAGAAACATCTTATTGCAGGAGTGCTTGCAGCAGCTCTTTTAATCCCGACGACTGGTTTTGCGTATCAATCTATTATGGCGGATGGTATATACGGATCTTTTGAGAATTTAAAAAAACATGCCGGAGCAATGACATTAGAAACGTATATGCGTTTTAATGCAAAATTATCAGAAGCGAAAGATGAAATGGGTACGAAGGAATATGAAGAGTTTACAAAAGAAATGAAAAAATTAACTAGTGCAAAGCTTGCGTACGGAGATTCGAACGGTAATATAGATTACGATCAATTATCACCAGCTAAAAAAGAGGAATTGAAAAAGGTAGTAATGGAGCTTCATCCGTATTTTGATAAATTAAATGGCCATAAATCTAGTAAAGAAGTACTAACTCCTGAAGAGTATGAACAATATATGGAGGCATTAATGTCATATCAAACTGTGTTAGTAAAAACGAAATCGAGTGGCGGGATAACAGTAGAAGAAGTACCTGAGGCGTACAAAGAAAGATTTATTAAAGCGGAGCAGTTTATGGAGTATGTAGATGAAAAGGTGAGATAAGTAAAAAAGCTCAAAGCTTTCTTTCGTTTAACTATTACATATTGAATATGTAAACAATAAAAAATGAGTATACAATCTACGTGATTGTATACTCATTTTATTATTACTTAAATTTCCTTACCGCATGAATAGCGACTCTTACAAGTAATATCGCACTTATAAATAAACCACCGTAACCAACGACACTTAAAAATTGATCATTTGGCTCTGTCGCACTGTTTGCTAAATGCAATACGCCTACCGAAATCCCACCAAATGCAGTTCCAATAAATGCAATGAGGAATTGTGAGATAAATGTAGTAATAAACGATGCATTTGTTTCGTCAGAGAAAAAGCCAACCTTAACGGATAGTTCTCCGTTTTCTAGTTTTGAACTTAAATCATCTAGTTTTCTAGGAATGCGTCGCATGGCAGGTAACATAGCGAGTAATTCGTTTGTTGCAGCTTCTTTTAAACTAGAATAATTGTTAACTGACATGAAACTAGCTGCATGATCTTTCGCAAAGCGTTTCGCTTCGTCCATTAAATTGAATTCGGGATTTAGTTGCAGCATCGTTCCTTCTAGCGTAATTAGAGAACGGAAAGCCCCTGCAACCATTGGATAAAATGCTAATTCAAACTCAGCGATTATTTGAAATAGCCCCTGAATGAATTCTTCAGAACCATTTGTAGAACCATACGTACTTTGGATTAATAATTGACTGATAGATTGTTCTAATGCCTCTTTATCAACATTTGGCTTCTTTTCAACTAATTGAAGCAGTCCATCAAGCAAGACATAAGAATTTTTGCGCTCAAAGCCGATAAGTAGTCGCTTGAATGCATCTTGTTGTAGTGTTCCTAATCGCCCGACGGAACCGAAATCAAGTAATGCAGGTGTGCCATCACGAAGAATATACACATTACCTGGATGAGGGTCTGCATGGAAAATACCTTTAAAGAAAATTTGCTCTAAAATACAATCAAAGAGTTGTCGTTGTACTTTTTTCGTATCAATTTGTAATTCATTTAATAATGCTGACCCACTTTTAACACTTACTCCATCTAAAAATTCAAGCACAAGTATTTTTGAATTACTGTATTCTTTATATACTTTCGGTATTTTTACTTTCGTTTCGCTATTTTTTAGTGAATCAGACACTTGTTCGAAGTTACGAGCCTCAATTTTGAAATCAATTTCTTCTTTCATTGCGATGGAGAAGCCATGTGCTAAATCAAGAAATCCGATATTTTTAGCCCAAGTTGATTTGTTGGAAATCCATAAAGAAAAATGAATTAAAATATCTAAGTCACGTTTAATTGTCTCAGAAATATTAGGACGTAGTAGTTTAACGACGACATCCTGGTCGTTTTCTTTCAACTTCGCTTTATGTACTTGGCCAATAGAGGCGGCAGCTAACGGTTCCATTTCAAAGGAGCTGAAAATTTCATCTTTTGGTATATGTAGTTCCTTTTTTAATATTTCTTCAACTTGTTTTTGTGATAAACGCGTTACATTTTCCTGAAGGTTTGATAACTCGTGAATAAAAGCAGGTGGTAATAAATCAGAGCGAGTTGATAAAACTTGTCCGAATTTAATAAATACACCGCCGCATTCTTCTAGTGTATTTCGAAGTGAAGTGGCGAGCTTACGATCTGCTTCTGGCGAGCGCTTTAAAGCTAAATATTTACCCATTCCGTGTTTTATTGCAATAGAAGAGACACGCATATATCTTTTTTGTCTACCAACCTTTGCGAAGAATTTTGAAATAGGATTTCGGCTTTCCGTTACTACGTCATCCATTTCGCCTCGTCTAATAGGATCAAATAATTCAAAAACTAGGTAACAAAGCATGGATACAATTAATGAGCTTCCTAGCCAAAAATATCTATCAACACCGACAACCGATTCATCTTGATAGCGTAAATATAAAAACCAATACAGAGCTGACGTAAGTGAAACACCTAAAGTTGCTGCACTTGCTTGTTTGAAAAGATTTAGTTTTGTACCAATTAGTCGACCACTAATAAAAGACATAATGATTGCTAGTAGAAAAAATTGAAAAAACATTGTATCATTCCTCCGAATTTTATTCGATAACTGTATTATACAGGAATATAATTATTCTAAAAACAAGCCAAGGAGGTACAATCCTTGACTTGCACGATTAAATAGAGCATTCAATTATATTTTTTCATCGTTGCATTGTCCTTTTGTATAAAACAATCTAATAGTGAATAACCAGCTATTAAACTAATTATCGTAATAAAAGTTGTATTTATAAGAATAACATTAGCTAAATAAGGTAGGTATTCGCCAAGTGGTGAGAAAAGTAGTGCTGGAGAAAAGGAAATTAATATTGTAGGCACTGTAATAGCGATAAACTTATCCGGTTGAAAACGCCAGTTTTGTTTACTTGTTTCGCGATTAATGGATTGAAGGAATCGTAATAAAATGCCGACCAAAAGAGGAAAGAGTGTAAAGTAGAATAATCTTGGATAAACGTTAAAGTTCACTTGCGCGTCTGTATCTAAATAAAATTGAATCTTCACTCCAACAAATAATAATAAGACGATAAATAATGTGAAGCAGAGGTATAGCATTACTCTTTGCATTATATTCCACCATCCTTTACTCAAAATATATTCAAAAAAAGAAGAGATATACAATAACTACTGTTGTATATCTCTTCTTTTACTGTTAGTTAATAGTGGAGTTTGCTTTTTCTTGCTTCGTGAAATAATCAATAATGCCCATCGCACTAATTTCTATATCTAGATGTAAAATGTTATAAACGGAATGATCTGCTGGAACGTTTAACTTTGTAAGATGAGAAGAGATTTTATCCATTAATAAAGTTTGTAAAGCTTTAGTCGCTTCATCGAAATCATTATACTGTTCAAAGACTTCCTTACCAGTATGAACGAAAATAGGTAGCCAATGTTCCAGTTGATTATATATTTCTGTAACATGAGAGGATGCGCCGTAATGACCGAAATAAATAGTATCTACATTCATGCTTTGAATGTGATTTTTAGAAGCAATCATCGCATCTGGTTGGAATTGTGAAGGGGACGTTGATGGTAGATATAACTCTACATCAACGTCTGCGAGTTCTCTATAATAAATTCCAATTGTATCGCCAGTAAAAATCCCGTTTGTTAATGAATCGTGAATGCTAATATGGTGCTTCGCATGCCCTGGTGTATCATAAAATGTAAGGATGCGGTCTTCTGCAATTTTTAACGTATCACCATGTTGTACAATATGAACACGTTCTTCTTCAATTGGAAGAATTGGATCAAAGAGTTTATCGAAATCTTCTTTGTACACAGCTTTTGCACCTAAAATAAGTTTTGTTGGATCAATCATATGACGAGCACCACGAGAATGCACATATAACGTAGCATTTGGGCATTTTTCCATCATTAAACCAGCAGCACCGGCGTGATCTAAATGAACATGTGTAACGATAATGTTTTTAACTTCGTTTAAATCAATATGTAATTGTTGTAAGCCGTCTAAAATATACGGAAGAGAAGGGGCTGCACAAGTTTCAATTAAAGTAATATCGTCACCTAATAAAACGTACGTACCTGTTCGTTCATTATGCTGTAAATCGAAATCATCAATAAGATATAGGTGAGAAGATAATTGCTCTACTTTTTTCATATTTACCACTCCTTATATATTACATGTTTCTATTATACGCTAAAATAGAAAAAAGGCAGAAAACGAAAGCTCGTCTTCTGCCTTTTGTAATACTATTATTTCGTTTGTTGTTTATTAATAGACATAATGAACAGTCCAACAATCCCACCAACTAATGGAAGCATAATTTCTCCTGCTAAATTAAAGTAGGAGCTTAAGAATAAACCATTTACATCGATTACCCAGCCAGTAACATACAATAACATCATATATAGTACGAAATAAAACTCGCGATTTGAAATCGTTTCATGTTGTGCAGTTTTCATAATGAACACCATCCTTTTCTTTTATAATGGAATATAAACTGTCACATTTTGTTCACATTTCGATTGTAAAACTTTCCATCATAAAAGTCTAGTAGTTTGTGCCGAATTTTCGAACGGAAATAAAGCGCTATCATTATAGCGTATAAGTACGTAATAAGAGCTGTATATTCACGAATGTAGTATAGTATAAACATAGAATGATAGTGAAGAGAGGGGCAAAGACAATGACAGTTTATGATTTTTCAGCTAAAACAATTACAGGTGAAGAAAAATCGTTAAAAGATTACGAAGGAAAAGCACTTCTTATTGTAAATGTAGCTAGTAAATGTGGTTTCACACCGCAATATAAAGGATTACAAGAGGTGTATGATAAATATAAAGACCAAGGACTCGAAATACTCGGATTTCCTTGTAACCAATTCGGGGGACAAGAACCAGGTACAGAAGCGGACATTACTAGTTTTTGTGAATTAAACTACGGTGTAAACTTCCCAATGTTTGCAAAGGTTGATGTGAAAGGTGATAAGGCTCATCCTTTATATACATACATGACAGAACAAGCACCAGGTTTACTCGGTATGAAAGCAGTGAAATGGAATTTTACGAAGTTTTTAATCGGAAAAGACGGGAAAGTAGTAGGGCGTTTTGCGCCGCAGACGAAGCCGGTAGATTTAGAGGTTGAGATTGAGAAGGTACTTGGAGAATAATTAGGAGTTTCACTTTATTAAAAAACGTCTCAAAGAACAATGTAGTTCTTTGAGACGTTTTCTTTAAACTCACATTTTCAAGATTAAATAACTGTATCAAAGCCATCTGATTTAGGTAGAGAACCTGCTTTTTTCATAAGCACTTCCCATAAGTGTACGGATGTCTTCCATTCTGCTGCAGCCTGCCCCTGTTGATACATAGCGTTCTCATAACTGGCAGTAAGTTGTTGCATATCGGCCGATTTGTAAAGTGTATCGATATGGAGAGCGTATTCTCGGAATGTTTGACTTTCACCCCGTGGTATGCCAATTCTCGCAAATTGTTTTAAAAGTGCACCGTAAGCTTTTTGATAAACAGCATCATCTTTTCGGTATCTATAGAAATGAATAATAAGAAATGTCATCCATTTCATTCTAGTGATAAAGAGAATGTATCCCATAATACTAATTAGTATCGTAGAGAGGAATACGTACCACCAAGAAAAACTAGTTTTAGAATTTGTGACCTTTTTAGTAGAAGCTTCTTCTGTATGTTCTATTAAACTTTTAAGTTTTGCTTCATTATTTCGTTGGTGTATTTGCTCGTTATTAGAATTATTTGCTTCGCTATTTTGTGAAATAGGAGCAGGCGTATTATTTATAAAATTATAGGGATTGGTAAATCCTTTTGTTGGTTCGAATGGAATCCATCCGTATCCTGGGAAATATACTTCGACCCAAGAGTGTGCGTTATCGTTCGTGATTGTATAAACATCCGCACCTTCTGCAGAGGCAAGTGTATTGTCAAGAGTTCCTTCTGTATAGCCTTTTACCCAGCGAGCAGGAATCCCGGCAGAACGAAGTAGTACAATCATAGACGTCGAAAAATTATTACAGTAGCCGCTTTTTGTATCGAAAAGGAATTGATCTACATAATCTTGGCTTTTGGCAGGAAATAAGACATTCGTTGATTCGTATGTAAAAGAGTTGTCTGTGAAGTAATTTTCAATAGCTAATACTTTATCATATCGGTTGTCTTTATCATTTGTAAGATTGGCAGCCAAGTCTTTTACGCGCTGTGGTAATGACTCGGGAAGTTGTGTGTACTTTGTCATAAAATAAGGATTTGTTTCTTGACCTTCATTTGTTTTTACAGCTTTCAAGTTTTCTATGGAAAACTCAGGGATCTCATATGTTACTTTATACGAATGTAAAGTAGTAGAAGAGTCTCCATTCATTGTATAAATTTTTTCTGAAAACGAGTTAACACTGTATGATACATCAGAAGAAGCCTCAACTGATACTAATCCTGCTGGATAGGTAAGGTGAGGATAACTTTTTAGCATGGTAATTGTTGCCTCAGTCGTTTCCGTTTTTGTATTTTGTTCGTACCAGCTTACGACGTCGTTTTTATTTTTAAAAGAAACCTTTTTCGGATTTTCAGAAATTTCCCAGCCTTTTCCTGTATAAAAATCTTTTGTTTCTACTCGCCAATATTGTTTGTTTTGCGTTCGTGCTGTGAAAACAATTGTAGGATCCGCCTTAAAAGGACCACCTAATCGCGAGTCATCTAAACCATACCCAATTGTAGAAACTTTTTGTTCTTTACTTGCTTCAGATGTGTTGAATTTTAAAAAATCCATTGGGTTTGGCCATTGAGGGCCAAATTTTGGAGCAAAGTATGCGATGGTTGCTAATAATACAATAAATATTGTAAGTGGTCTAAGTAATTTTGAGATTTCCCTAGCATAATTTTGTAAGTGTTCGCGCTCTTTTATTCGTTCTACTTGAAGAAGACTAAGCATAAAAAAGCCGATGACAACAGTACGAATAATAGCGTAGTTTGCATTGTATAAATGTAAGTTATGAAAAGTTGCGATATAAATAATAGTCAATACAAGAAATAAAAACCCACGTTTTTTATGAATAATCCAAAATGAAGTGAAAGAACTCAAAAACCAAAATGAGAGAAAAAATAAAACCGTCGGAAAAACTGGAGAAATATCTAGTAAATTCCCTTGGAAAAATAGGGAGGAATTTCGAGACATATCAGAAAAGAGTGTTGTTAGCCAAGATGGATTTATAAAAGCATTTTTATAATATAGGGAATGAATGATAAATAGGACTGTGACAATTTTTATTGGAATCTGCCACCTCGTTTGAAAAAAAGAGAGAGCGAAGCAAATTCCTATAAATGTTACGAAAATATCTAATCTACCTACATTTGTAATACCTATAAGAGGTCTTATCCATTCTAGTAAAAGAAGAAATACACATGCATGCATGAAGAATTTGTTCGTATCCCACTTGTATTTTGCTTGTAATGTTATCATTTGCTCACCTCAAAAAACACGTTTGTATACCGGTTTTCATAAACCGTGTTTACAAATATTTGTCGTTTTTTTAGAGTTTCTAATATACTGAGTTCTCGGTGTGAAAGTTGATTCGCTTTTTCTTTCACGACAAAAATCATACATTTTCTATTTCTTATAGCAGCACAATCAGCCGCCTTTTGAATATCGGGAGAAAGATTACTTGTCACGAGTATAACCGTGACGGGCTCATAAATTTTTCTTAGTTCTATTTCTACACTCTGGGAGAGCGGGAATACACTGTCTGCTTGTACTTTTGCTAAATGACAAAGGATTTGTTGTAACTGCGTATCTCCATTATCTAAAGGGAAAATAGTTTGTTCTTTTCCGATAGACACGAATGATGCTGGTGAATTTTGTTTCAAGACAGCCCTTACGATAGAGGCAGTAAATGTGACGACTGATTCGAATAGAGGAGACTCGGTTCTGTCTATGAATATCATGATATTATGGCTGCGCTGTTGTTCAAACTCTTTTGTCATAATATTGTTTGTTCGTGCAGTTGCTTTCCAATCAATCCATGAAAAGCGATCTCCAGGTTTATAGTCTCTGACACCGACAGAGATTGTAGAGTCTTTTGCAGAATTTATATTTGCTAAAAGCGCTCCTTGTTCGAAATGATTTTCCAATTGTCGATACGCTATATCTACATACTGGGGATAGACTAAAAATGTATCTGGAACTGAAAAAGTTACTTCTTTCTCCATCATGCCGAATAAATCGCCAGTTTTGACACGAACGCTTGAAAAAGTGTGCTCGCCTCTAGGGATTGTGTCAATAACATATTGAAACGAAATATTTCGTTTCAATCCTGGGAAGAGTACTACCTTATTCATCTTTGTTTGTTTACAACTTATAAATTGTGGTGGCAGTTCATCTTCTATAACTAAATAAAGTAAGGGAAAAGGAAATTTTCTTTTTATTGTAATCGTGCTTACAAATTGTTCTCCTACTACATATCCATTTTGGTTTGTTGTTCGTTTTACTTCAGCGTCCCGTAAAGCGTAGAAGGGGAGTAGTAGTGAATAAAGAGCAATGGGAATTGTGCTGTAAAATAAAAACCAACTTACAAACCCTCCTTGAAACATAGCGTACACAAATGTTAAGACTAGGCATAAAGGGAGTAGCAATAACTTCATAACGTGATATAGCGCTCGCAGCATTTGTTTCATCAAGGGTTCATCGTCCTTTGAGTCGGCACGGTAGTTCGTGCAACGATTTTTGCGATAACTTGTTCTCCTGTTATCCCTTCAAATTTTGCTTCCATTTTTAGAATGAGCCTATGCGCTAAAACGTAAGGAGCTAAAAATTTAACATCGTCTGGAATAACATAATTTCTGCCATGGATAAATGCATAAGCTTGTGAAGCTTTCATTAAAGCAATTGAGCCACGTGGACTTGCTCCTAGCTGTATAGAGCTATACGTACGAGTCTGATTAACAAGCTTTACAATGTAATGCTTAATTGCTTTGTCCATACTTACTACCCGTACGCTTTGTTGTAAATAAAGTAATTCTTCTATTGTAGTAATGGCCTGTAATTGAGAGAGTGGATTTGTTTTTTCCATCCGGTTTAAAATTTCAAATTCTTCTTCTGGTGTAGGATATCCCATTTTTAGTTTCAATAAGAAACGATCGAGCTGAGCTTCTGGTAGAGAATATGTTCCTTCATATTCGACCGGATTTTGTGTAGCCATGACAAAGAACGGTTTTGGTAAAGGCCTTGTAATGCCATCTATTGTAATATTGCCTTCTTCCATACATTCAAGTAAAGCAGATTGTGTCTTAGGAGATGTACGATTAATTTCATCAGCAAGTACAAAATTCCCCATAATTGGTCCAGGCTTGAACTCAAATTGGAGCTCTTTCGGATTATAAATAGAAACTCCTGTTACATCTGACGGCAGTAAATCAGGTGTAAATTGAATTCGCTTGTAATCCGCATCAATGGATTTAGAAAGAGCACGTACTAGCATTGTTTTGCCGACACCAGGAACATCTTCTAATAGCACATGACCTTCAGCTAAGAGAGCTGTCAAAGCTAAGATTGTTTCTTTTCGTTTTCCGACCATTATTTTTTCAATATTATTGATTATTTTTTCTACAGTGGGATGTAATGAATCAAGCTGGGGCATCGTAATCCTCCTAATTTTATTATCGTTTTCTAATCTATTTAGTGGACAAATTTATAATTCTATTTGCAGGTAGTAAAAATTTTATCATTAATTCTAAGAATATTCAGAATATTTATTTCGATTACATCTAGTATAATTGTTTCCGTAACTAAGGGCAATACAGTAAATAATGATTTGTAGTTTTATGTAAAATATGTCTGGATATAAAATAGTATTGTTAAAGAAAAAATTCCTTATATACAATTTCTAAACTCTTCCTTATGGCAGTTTTGAAATAATATCAAAACTCTTTTTTATATATTTATAAAGAAAAACGTAGGAATTTCTCCTGCGTTTTTCTTTTGCAAAATAGTCGATACCTCAAAATACCATTCTCCTAATAATCACGATTAATCATAACCCTTCAAAACGGAATAAAAGATTTTCTCACAAACTTATTTTCTACTGAATTTTTGACAATCTCTTGAACTGTGCGAAATGTCACATCTGTATTTTACAACCTCTCTTATAGTAAGGGTATGTAAGAGAGACGTATTAAAGGAGTGAACAGTATGAAGAAGAAACCTTCAGCACTAATGAGACGTTTAAAATATTTTTCACCAATAGATCGTTATAACGATAATCATACTCAAGAAACATATGAAGATCGTGAATGGGAGAATGTGTACAGAAAGCGTTGGCAGCATGATAAAGTAATTCGTTCTACACATGGTGTGAACTGTACTGGTTCATGTAGCTGGAATATATATGTGAAAGATGGAATCGTAACTTGGGAAGGACAGGAGCTTAACTATCCAACTACAGGTCCAGATATGCCTGATTTTGAACCACGAGGATGTCCGCGTGGAGCGAGTTTTTCTTGGTATATTTATAGTCCACTTCGTGTGAAATATCCGTATGTACGTGGTGTTCTTTGGAGTATGTGGCAAGAGGAATTACAAAATAACAAGTCACCACTAGATGCTTGGAAAAGCATTGTGGAAAACCCTGAAAAAGCACGCAAGTATAAGCAGGCACGTGGTAAAGGGGGATTCATTCGTGCGAATTGGGATGAAGTGTTACAACTTGTTTCTGCTTCATTACTCTACACAGTAATGAAATACGGTCCAGACCGAAATGTTGGTTTTTCACCAATTCCAGCTATGTCGATGTTAAGTCATGCTGCTGGTAGTCGTTTTATGCAACTTATGGGCGGGCCAATGCTTAGTTTCTATGATTGGTACGCAGATTTACCACCAGCTTCTCCTCAAATTTGGGGCGATCAAACAGATGTACCAGAAAGTAGTGACTGGTATAACTCTGGTTACATTATGACATGGGGTTCAAATGTACCGATGACGAGAACACCAGATGCTCACTTTTTAGCAGAGGTTCGATATAAAGGAACGAAAGTCGTTTCTGTCAGTCCTGACTTCGCTGAATCTACAAAGTTTGCCGATGATTGGATTAGTGTAAAACAAGGTACAGATGGTGCACTTGCGATGGCAATGGGGCATGTGATCTTACAAGAGTTTTACGTAGATAATCAAGTGGAATATTTCACAAAGTATGCGAAGCAATATACTGATTTTCCTTTCTTTGTCACATTGAAACAAAAAGGAGATCAATTCGTTGCTGATCGTTTCTTAAACGCTTCTGATATTGGACGCGAAACGAAGTTAGGAGAATGGAAGCCTGTTCTTTGGAACGAGAATACGAATGATTTTGCAACACCTCAAGGCACAATGGGCTCACGTTGGGATAACGAAAAGAAATGGAACTTGCGTTTAGAAGATGAAGAAACAGGTGAAAAGATTGACCCACGTCTTTCTTTACTTGGAATGGAAGAATCGATTGGAACTGTACAAATTCCGTACTTCTCTGATGATGGAAACAAAGTATTAGAACGTACAATTCCAGTGAAAAAGGTTATGACAGAAGAAGGCGAAGTGTTCGTTACAACTGTATACGACTTAACGTTAGCAAATTACGGCGTGAACCGAGGGCTTGGCGGACAAGAGCCGAAAGACTTCAATGATGATGTACCGTTTACACCTGCATGGCAAGAGAAAATGACAGGAGTGAAACGAGAACTAATTATTCAAATCGCTCGTGAGTTCGCACAAAATGCCGTTGATACAAATGGTCGCTCGATGATTATTGTTGGAGCTGGTATTAACCATTGGTTTAATTCTGATACGATTTATCGCGCAGTTTTAAATCTTGTTCTTCTAGTTGGAGCACAAGGAGTAAACGGCGGGGGATGGGCGCATTATGTTGGGCAAGAAAAATTACGACCAGCAGAAGGATGGCAAACAATCGCGATGGCAAAAGATTGGCAAGGGCCACCGAAATTACAAAATGGTACATCTTTCTTCTATTTCGTAACAGATCAATGGCGCTATGAAGATACACCGGTTGGACATTTAGCATCACCAGTAGAAGGCAACTCTCGTTATCAACATCACGGTGATTACAACGTATTAGCGGCACGACTTGGCTGGCTACCTTCGTATCCGACATTCGAGAAAAATGGGATTGAATTATATAAAGAAGCTGTTGCTGCTGGTGCAACAACGCAAGAAGAAATCGGAAAATATGTTGCACAAAAATTAAAAGAAAAAGAACTAAAATTTGCGATTGAAGATCCAGATAACAAAAACAACTTCCCGCGCAACTTATTCGTATGGCGTGCGAACTTAATTTCAAGTTCTGGTAAAGGACACGAATATTTCTTAAAACATTTATTAGGTACAACAAACGGGTTAATGAATGACGATAGTGATTCATTACGACCAGAAGAAATTAAATGGCATGAAGAAGCACCAGAAGGGAAGTTAGATTTACTCATTAACTTAGATTTCCGTATGGCTGGAACAGCGCTTTATTCTGATATCGTCTTACCTGCTTCAACTTGGTACGAAAAACATGATTTAAGTAGTACAGATATGCATCCATTTGTGCATCCATTTAATCCAGCAATCGGTTCACCGTGGGAAGCGCGCTCTGACTGGGATATTTTCACTTCACTTTCTAAAGCTGTGTCAGATTTAGCGAAGAAAATTGATCTTGAACCAATGAAAGAAGTTGTTGCAACGCCACTTCTTCACGATACACCGCAAGAATTAGCGCAACCACTTGGCAAGATTAAAGATTGGAGCAAAGGTGAGTGTGAGCCAATACCAGGTAAAACAATGCCACAAATTCATGTTGTTGAAAGAGATTATAAAACAATTTATGACAAAATGACTTCGCTAGGACCAAATGCGGGAAAACAACCGATTGGTACGAAAGGGATTTCTTGGTCCGCAGAAAAAGAGTATGAGCAATTAAAGAGCCGATTAGGAGTTGTTCGAACGGATTCTATTGCAAAAGGTTGCCCAGACATAAAAGAAGCAATCAATGCTGCTGAAGCGGTATTAACACTTTCTTCTACAACAAATGGTCATATGGCTGTAAAAGCATGGGAAGCACTTGAAAAACAAACGGATTTAAAATTACGTGATTTAGCAGAAGAACGTGAAGAAGAATGCTTCACATTTGAACAAATTACAGCGCAGCCAAAAACAGTAATTACTTCTCCGGCCTTTACAGGTTCTGAAAAAGGTGGACGTCGTTACTCACCGTTTACAACAAATGTGGAACGCCTCATCCCTTGGAGAACAATCACTGGACGACAATCTTTCTACTTAGATCATGACATGATGAAAGAATTTGGTGAAACGATGGCAACGTTTAAACCGATTCTGCAACATAAACCGTTCCGTAAATCACGACCTGAAGTAGAAGGAAAAGAGATTACGTTAAATTATTTAACGCCGCATAATAAGTGGTCCATTCATAGTATGTATTTCGATTCATTACCGATGTTAACGCTGTTTAGAGGTGGTCCAACTGTTTGGATGAATAAAGAGGATGCTGAAGAAGCTGGTGTAGCAGATAATGATTGGATTGAGTGCTTTAATCGTAACGGTGTTGTTGTAGCCCGTGCTGTTGTAACGCATCGTATACCGAGAGGAATGGCGTTTATGCACCATGCACAAGATCGTCACATTAACGTACCTGGTACGAAATTAACAAGTAACCGCGGGGGAACGCATAATAGTCCAACTCGAATTCACGTAAAACCGACACATATGATTGGTGGATATGGTCAATTAAGTTATGGATTTAACTATTACGGTCCGACTGGGAACCAGCGTGACTTAAACGTTGTAATTCGCAAACTGAAGGAGGTAGATTGGCTTGAAGATTAAAGCACAAGTCGGAATGATAATGAATCTAGATAAATGCATCGGCTGCCATACTTGTAGCGTAACGTGCAAAAACACCTGGACAAATCGTCCAGGTGCTGAATATATGTACTTCAATAACGTAGAAACGAAGCCTGGAATTGGTTATCCGAAACAATGGGAAGATCAGGAGAAATATAAAGGCGGTTGGGAATTGAAAAATGGTGAAATTCAGCTGAAATCTGGTTCGAAAATGAAACGTCTTATGAACATTTTCCACAATCCAGATCAACCAACAATTGATGATTATTTTGAACCTTGGAATTATGATTATGAAACGTTAACAAATAGTCCGCAACGTAAGCATCAACCAGTTGCTCGTCCGAAATCAGCAATTACAGGCGAATTTATCGACAAAATTGAATGGGGTCCAAACTGGGAAGATGATTTAGCAGGCGGACATATAACAGGATTGCAAGATCCGAACGTAAAGAAAATGGAAGAAGAAATTAAAACAGATTTTGAAAACGTCTTTATGATGTATTTACCACGCATATGCGAACATTGTATGAATCCCTCGTGCGTATCATCTTGTCCATCTGGTGCGATGTATAAACGTGAAGAAGATGGGATTGTTCTTGTCGATCAAAATGCATGTCGCGCATGGAGATTCTGCGTATCATCTTGTCCATATAAAAAAGTGTATTTTAACTGGCAAACGAATAAAGCTGAAAAATGTACAATGTGTTTCCCACGTATTGAAGCGGGTATGCCAACGATTTGTTCGGAAACATGTGTAGGACGTATTCGGTATATTGGGGTAATGCTATATGACGCTGACAAAGTAAAAGAAGCAGCTTCTGTTGAAGACGAAAAAGATTTATATGAATCTCAGCTTACTGTTTTTCTAGATCCAAATGATCCAGAAGTGGCAGCTGAAGCGAAAAAACAAGGAATTCCTGAAGAATGGATTAAAGCGGCGCAACAATCGCCAATTTATAAAATGATTATCGATTGGAAAATTGCTCTACCTCTTCACCCAGAGTATCGTACAATGCCAATGGTTTGGTATATCCCGCCGCTTAGCCCGATTATGAATATGGTGGAGGGAAAAGGTAGTAACTGGCAAGCAGAAGAGATTTTCCCTGCTATTGATAATATGCGTATTCCAATTCAATATTTAGCGAATTTACTCACTGCGGGGGATGAATCACACATTCGTCTTACATTGAAGAAAATGGCTGTTATGCGAACGCATATGAGAGCACTTCAAATTAATAAAGAGCCAAATGAAGCTGTATTAAAAGAACTTGGTTTAACGAAACAGGATGTAGAAGATATGTATCGTCTTCTTGCCATCGCGAAATATAAAGATCGCTTCGTTATTCCGACATCTCACCGTGAACAAGTGGCAGATTTATATAGCGAACAAGGAAGCTGTGGTTTATCATTCACAGGTGGTCCAGGCTCTTGTATGACAATTTCTTAAATAAAGGGGGCAGAAAATTATGAAACAAAGTTTACAAACAGCTTTTTCTTGTTCTTCTTTTCTTCTCTCCTATCCTGAACTAGGGTGGAGAGAAGCTTTAACTGAATTGCAAGAAGAGGTTGAAACAATAGAACAGGAAGACGTTAAAGCGTCACTTACAGGCTTTATAAAGCAAGCGCTAGATAAAACGAATGATCAACTCATTGATAGTTACGTATATACATTCGATTTTGGGAAGAAAACAAATATGTATCTTACTTATATGAACACTGGTGAACAAAGAGAAAGAGGTATTGAATTACTAGAGTTAAAACAACATTATAAAAAATCAGGTTTTAGCGTAACAGATAAAGAACTACCTGACTATTTACCACTTTTACTTGAGTTTTTTGCAAATGCAAATGAGCAAGACAGTGAACCAATTATGAGTAAATACACGGAAAATATACAAGCATTACATGTTCAATTAAAAGAAGCGGGTAGTATGTATGAACCAATTTTTGCGTCTGTGCTACTCGCTATCGAAACATGGGGTGTACAGACAAATTAGAAAGGAGCGTTGTCAAAATGATGGATCAATTTCTTTGGGTATTGTTTCCCTATATCATTTTTGCGATCTTTATCGGTGGACATATTTTTAGATACAACTATGATCAATTTGGATGGACATCAAAATCTAGTGAACTATTAGAAAAGAAGATGCTCCGGGTCGGAAGTCTATTATTCCACTTTGGGATCATGTTCGTAATTGGCGGCCATGTTATGGGGATTTTAATTCCAGAAGCTGTATATCGTTCAATAGGTATTTCTGAGCATATGTATCATGTAGTAGCAATTAGTTTTGGGCTTCCGGCAGGTATTGCTTCTATTATCGGTTTAATTATATTAACGTACCGCCGTGTAACAGTAAAGCGTATCATTGCAACGAGTACAAAGGGAGATTATATTGCGCTTATTTTATTACTTATCGTAATGCTAGCAGGACTTTCTTCAACATTTTTAAATATAGATTCAAAAGGATTTGATTATCGTACAACGATTGGCCCTTGGTTCCGAAGTCTCTTTATTCTCCAACCGAAAGTTGAATATATGATGGAAGTACCAGTATGGTTTAAAATTCATATTCTTGCAGGAATGGGTTTATTCGCAGTATGGCCATTTACAAGACTTGTACATGTATTTAGTGCCCCAATTAAATATGTAAGCCGTAGTTATGTAATTTACAGAAGACGTATTCCTAATGAGTTGAAAAAATAATACTGCTGTAAACGGATAGGAGCTAATGGTTAAAACGAAACGAGGTCTAATATGGAAGGCCTCGTTTTTGTTTATATAGGGAATAACCGTTAATAAGTAGCTTAAATTGAAAAAAGATTAGCATCTAAATAAGATGCTAATCAATGCTACAAACAGAGGCAGAGCAATCTTCACAAGCAATTTCACATTTTAAAAATTGTAAATCGTGGATTGTAATCTTTCCTTTATGAATAGAAATTGTACCTTGCTTTTTTAATTCATTTAACATTCGATTTACACTTTCACGTGAAGTTGCACAGAAATTAGCAAGTTCTTGATTCGTTAATGGTAAATCGATGAGAATCCCATTTTCTTTTAATACACCGTAACTATTTGTCATTCGTATAAGAGTAGAATACAGGGCACCTTTTTTGCCGTGTAATACTAAATCTCGGAACTTCGTTTGCATTCTTCTTAAATGTTCACTAATCCATTTCATAAATTCAAATACAAGTGCGGGTTTTTGGAGCAATGCTTTTTCTAAGGTTTCACGCTTTATAACCCCTACTTCAACATCTTCAAGGCATTTTGAATTTAATAAATACTTCGCATTGTCCGTGAATAATGTTAATTCTCCAATAATGTCGTATGCCGAACAAATACGGAGTGTTAATTCTTGCCCGTCAGCACTTAATTTACTAATTTGTACTTTTCCTGAGTGGATGATATAGAGCTCTGTTGCCTCCATACCTTCTTGAAAAATAAAACTACCTTTTTTAATTTGCATTTTATATTCAACAGATGCAAGTAATTCTTTTAAATCTTGAGATAATGTCATACTGTTTGCCACAGTGATCACCTTTCTTCTTATAAGCAATACATTTCCTATTTTGAGTGTAAGTATGATGAAAATGCAAGAGCTATTTTAAAAATACATTGAAATTTCAATGACCGTAAGGGGAAGTGATTTTCAATTTTTAGTTTGAAAAATTCAATAGACAAAGTGGATGAGATTAAAGATGTGAACAAAATTCGAACGGATTTGTGAAGAATTTTTGAATGGAGAAAGTAATGTGAGAAAAGTCACATTGAATATGTAGCTTCTTTTTTATAATGAAGGCAAATAAAAAAATGAAAGCTTACTAAGGATTACAGCAGAAAAGAAGGGATATAGATGCACGAGAACATGAAAGATTCTTTAGAACGGCCACTTCAAGATTTACGTATTTCAGTTATTGATCGTTGTAATTTTAGGTGTACATACTGTATGCCTGCTGAAGTGTTCGGACCTGATTACGCTTTTTTACAGGAAGAGCTTTTATTAACGTTTGATGAAATAGAAAGATTAGCGAGATTATTTATAAGTCTGGGAGTCAATAAAATTAGGCTTACTGGCGGTGAACCGTTATTGCGTAAAGACTTACCGATGTTAATTGCAAGACTTGCAAAGCTAGAAGGCTTAAAAGATATTGGACTCACAACAAACGGTATTCATTTAGCAAAACAAGCAAAGGCGTTAAAAGAAGCGGGATTAAAACGTGTAAATATTAGTTTAGATGCGATAGAGGATTATGTCTTCAAAAAAATTAATGGACGAAATGTAAATACAAAACCTGTACTGAAAGGAATTGAAGCAGCAAAGGCTGCTGGATTAGAAGTAAAGGTAAATATGGTCGTAAAAAAAGGAATGAATGATAGTCAAATTCTTCGTATGGCTCGTTATTTTAAAGAACAAGACATTCAGCTCCGTTTTATAGAGTTTATGGATGTGGGCAGTACAAACGACTGGAACTTTGAACAAGTTATTACGAAGGAACAATTAATAGAGAAGATTAATCGCGTATATCCAGTTGAGCCCGCTCAGCCTCGTTACTTTGGAGAAGTTGCGAAATTGTATCGATATGTAGGGAGCGATGCAGAAGTTGGGTTTATTACTTCAGTATCTGAGTCATTTTGTTCTTCTTGTACGAGAGCTCGTATCTCGGCAGACGGCAAGTTTTTCACGTGTCTATTTGGAACGAAAGGAACGGATTTGCGAACGCTTCTTCGAGGAAATATTTCTGATGCATCACTATTAAAAATTTTACAACATACATGGCGATATAGAACAGATCGATATTCAGATGAAAGAACGGCGGAAAGTACAAATCAACGTCCAAAAGTTGAAATGTCCTACATTGGCGGATAGTGAGAGGAGGTTTCCCTATGCAAGAGCGATATGCAAGGCAAATATTGTTTTCTGGAATTGGTGAAATAGGACAAAGAAAAATAAGAGAAAAGCATGTGCTCCTAATTGGTGCAGGTGCATTAGGAGCTGCGAATGCAGAAACACTCGTTAGGATGGGAATTGGGAAATTGACAATCGCTGACCGTGACTACGTGGAATGGAGTAATTTACAGCGGCAACAGTTATACATAGAAGAAGATGCGCAGCAATGCAAACCGAAAGCAATTGCAGCGGCAGAACATGTAAGGAAGATTAATTCTGAAGTAAAAATTGTACCAGTTGTAACGGATGTCACAATGCAAGAAATAGAAGAGTTAACAAAAGAAGTGGATCTCATCATAGATGCGACTGACAATTTCGATACGCGGCTACTTATAAATGACATTTCACAAAAAGAAAATATACCTTGGATATATGGTGGATGCATTGGAAGTTACGGTGTAACGTATACAATTCTTCCTGGGAAAACACCATGTTTTCGCTGTCTAATGGATCATCCTATGGGCGGTGCAACATGCGATACAGCCGGAATCATTCAGCCAGCTGTACAAATGGTCGTTGCTCACCAAGTAACAGAGGCGATGAAAATATTGGTGGATGATTATGAGTCGTTAAGAGGAACGATGTTATCATTTGATATTTGGAACAATCAATATCTTTCATTAAAAGTAAATAGACAGAAAAAAAGTACATGTCCATCTTGTGGGAAATCACGAACGTATCCAAGTCTAGCATTTGAAGCGCAGATGAAAACGGAAGTGCTATGCGGACGGAATACAGTTCAAATCCGTTCAGGAATAAAGAGAGATCTTAATTTAAACGAAATTCAAAAACGATTACAAAAAAGTGTACATGTCCAAAAAACGCCTTACTTACTATCATTTCTAATTGATGAATATCGTTTCGTTTTATTTACAGACGGTAGGGCATTTATTCATGGAACAAATGATGTGAAAATAGCAAAACGATTATACGCAAAATATATAGGATGAACAGAAAGAGCGTTGCCCCTTATTAAAACGAGGTGAAAAAGAATGTTAGAAAAACGTATACCAATTCCGGTGGCAGAAGCAGTGGCACGTGTAATGAAATACGCTCATCAAGGTGAAATAGAAAAGGTTTCTCTTATAGAAAGTTACGGAAGAATTCTTGGAGAAGATGTTATTGCAGATCATGATGTCCCTCACTTTGATCGCTCTCCATACGACGGGTTTGCGATTCGAGCAGAAGATACAAAAGAAGCGAGTAGTAGTAACCCCATTCAGTTTGAAGTGATTGGCGAAATTGGAGCAGGTTTTGTTTTTCCAGAAGAAGTGAAACCATTTCAAACTGTCCGTATTATGACAGGTGCCGCAATTCCAGCCGGATGTAATGCAGTTGTTATGTTAGAGCTAACTGAAGGATTTGAAGAAAGTGAAAAGACTTATATGAAATTGAAACGCTCCTTTATTGCTGGGGATAACATTTCTTTTAAAGGTGAAGATGTAAAACAAAATACCATCCTTGTGAAAAAAGGGACTGTTATTAACCCTGGAGTAGTGGCGCTTCTTTCTACGTTTGGTTATAGTACCGTTTACGTTGTAAAACAGCCGGTTATCGGAATTGTAACGACAGGAAGCGAACTGCTTGAAGTACATGAACAATTAAAGCCAGGGAAGATTCGAAATAGTAACTCCTATATGATAGCTGCTCAAGTTGAACGAGCGGGCGGAGTTGTACAGTATTATGGACAATTCGCTGACGATTTTGAGACGTGTTATAACACTGTGAAAAAAGCGATAAAAGAAGTCGATATTTTAATTACAACTGGTGGCGTTTCGGTAGGAGACTATGACTATTTACCTGCTATTTATGAGGAATTACGAGCTAATGTGCTTTTCAACAAAATAGCGATGCGACCAGGAAGTGTGACAACTGTAGCTGAGCTAGAAGGAAAACTATTATTTGGTCTATCTGGTAATCCTTCAGCTTGTTATGTCGGTTGTGAATTATATGTTCGGCCAGTCATTGGAACATATTTGCATAGAAAAGATTCGCACGTATATCGTACAGAGGCAATATTACAGAAAGACTTTCTGAAAGCAAACCCATTTACTCGTTTTGTACGAGGGAAAGTGGAAATTGTAGATGGAACATTGCAAGCTACACCAGTTGGTTTAGACAAATCTAGTGCAATTTCTTCACTTGCAGGGGCGAATGCATGTATCGTCCTGCCGGGAGGAACGAGAGGATTTAAAGCAGGAATAACTGTCTCGGTACTGTTATTAGAATCAAGCGCCGGAAGTGAGTGGCCGTGGGAAGAACCACTTCGATCATACAAATAATAGAAAAATAGATTGCTAACTTATACAAAGATAAGAGGTGCAAGATGGCACATACGTATTATGAAGTAATTGATACACCTATTTCAATTGAAGAAGTTACAAACAAAGTAATTCGTCGTGAATGTGGCGCAGTTGCGACTTTCATTGGTACTGTTAGAGAATTTACGAAAGGCCGTCGTACGCTATATTTAGAGTATGTAGCATATAAGTCAATGGCGGAGAAACAGCTTAAGAGAATTGGCACCGAAGTAGGAGAGATGTGGCCTGGGACAAATGTCGCCATTACACATCGCATTGGTACATTACAAATTTCTGATCTTGCTGTTGTCGTCGCTGTTTCTACACCACACCGGAAAGCTGCCTATGAGGCGAACGAATATATTATGGAGCGTATAAAACAAATTGTTCCAATATGGAAGAAAGAGTTTTGGAAAGATGGTGAGTCATGGATAGGTGATCAGTTAGAGAAGGTAGCGTATGCAAATGGTGAGCCTGGAAAGGAGATGAGAATATGATTGAAGTACTATTATTTGCACATTTACAAGAAGAAGTAAGTAAGTCAGCATTACACATAGATTGTGAAAATATTACGGTTGCTGAACTAAAGGAAGTCCTTATTACGAAATACAACGTAGCAATTTCAAGTGAGATAATGGTCGCTATAAATGAAGAGTATGCAAATGAGGATGATATCATTCAAACTGGCGATGTCATAGCAATGATTCCGCCAGTAAGTGGTGGTTGATTCTTTTCAGCCTAATCATGTTAGGACGTGATTAGGCTGGAGGGAATGAATATAACTATGCATACATAGGAGGGAACAGGATGAAAGGTCCTAATTTTCAATTAAGTTTACAAACTTCTAATCTAGTTATCGGTTTTATGGTATGGGTTATTTTATCATCATTAATGCCTTATATTAAAGCGGATATTCCATTAACTGCGGGACAAATTTCTATGGTAACAGCAGTACCGGTTATTTTAGGTTCTGTTCTTCGTATTCCAATTGGCTATTGGACAAATCGTTTCGGAGCAAGAAAATTATTCTTTATTAGTTTTATTCTATTATTATTTCCTGTCTTTTATATTAGTGTTGCCAATTCTATGATGGATTTAATTATTGGTGGATTATTTGTAGGAATTGGTGGAGCTGTATTCTCAGTAGGGGTAACTTCTTTACCAAAATACTTTCCGAAAGAGAGCCACGGTTTTGTAAATGGTATTTACGGTGTCGGTAACGCCGGAACAGCAATCACTTCGTTTTTAGCACCTGTTATCGCAACTTCAGTTGGTTGGAGAACGACAGTACAATGTTATTTAGTTTTACTTGCAGCATTTGCACTTATGAACTTTTTATTAGGTGATCGTAAGGAGAAAAAGGTGAATACACCATTAATGGAACAAATAAAAGGTGTATATAAAAATGAAAAACTTTGGTTTTTATGTATCTTTTACTTTTTAACATTCGGATCATTTGTCGCATTTACAGTATACTTACCAAACTTTTTAGTATCTCACTTCGGATTAGAAAAAGTAGATGCAGGTATGCGGACAGCCGGATTCATTGTACTCGCAACAATTATGCGCCCGATTGGTGGTTGGCTCGGTGATAAGTTTAATCCATTTAAAATATTAATCTTCGTATTTATCGGTTTAACACTTTCAGGTATTATTTTATCATTTATGCCTAGTATGAACGTGTATACATTTGGTTGCCTACTAGTCGCATTTTGTGCAGGGATTGGAAATGGTACAATCTTCAAACTCGTTCCAATGTACTTCTCAGAACAAGCCGGTATTGTAAATGGGCTCGTTTCAGCTTTAGGCGGACTAGGAGGATTCTTCCCGCCACTAATTTTAACATTACTATTCCAATTAACAGGTCATTATGCAATTGGATTTATGGCGTTATCAGAAGTCGCACTTGCTTGTTTAATCATTACAGTATGGATGTATAGCCAAGAGAAATTGTTAGTGATGTTAAAGAATCATTAATAAGGAAAAAGAACCGTCCCAAAGTATTTTGGGATGGTTCTTTTAGTAATAGGCTTCAACATGTTTTTATTGCTATCTCAACAAACGCTTGTTTTCTATAAGAATGTGCTTTTAAAATGAAAAACAGAAGGTTGATGGAATTTTATTTTAAAATATAGATGTCAAAAGTTATTTAATTAAAGGGCAGATTAGTTAAGGAAATCTTAAATCTATTCTAAAGATCGAACTCATTTTTAGAATGCAAATATTTAATTGAATCGGGATGTTTAGATGAAAAAAATATAAGTCCACTCAAGATAAACAAGTATCAGGTGTGTTAGGTGACTCAAGCGACAAGTATGGAATTGATGTAAGTATTCTTCGCATAGTAACTGCAGTATCAGATTTTTTTAGGGCAAGATTTTTTGGTAAGGCTAACGGATATTGTGAAAAAAGTACACTTAAACTAAAGAATACAGTTTAGTTCAATAAGATAAAGTTATGAATTTGTATAAATAATCTATAATTTTCTTTATGAGTCATATTTGATATGTTAAAGAAAAGAGAGCGTTTAATCCAACTAAAATATATGTAGAATGAGGTTTTAAATGATTATTTTTATTATATTAGACGTAATATTACCAATATTAATATTGCTGCTAATTGGTGCAATTTTACAAAGGAAGTTCCAATTTAACTTAAAGCAGCTATCTACACTTATTACTTATTGCTTGATGCCAGCGGCTGTATTTATGAATATATATGATATTAGTATAGAGACAGGTTTGTTGCTCCAGATAATATACTATTTAATGCTTTATAGTTTGAGTCTGATCATAGTAAGTCATTTCATTTCAAAAACATTAAAGTTAGAAAAAGGAGAAAGTGCAGCTCTAAAAAATAGTATTTCGTTAATGAATTCCGGTAATTATGGATTACCAGTAAGTCAATTGATTTTCAGTCACAATCCAGTGGGGGTTTCCATTCAAATTTTTATTGTGATTTTCCAGAATCTTTTAACTTATTCATATGGGATATATAACTTACTATCAGCAACAAAAACAATCGGAAGTATTATTCAATCATTTCTAAGACTGCCTGTACTTCATGCGCTTGTATTAGGGGTTCTCTTTCAATCTTTTAAAATTCAAATACCTAATTCTATCTTTCTACCTCTTAATCAGCTTGCGAATAGTTTTGTTGCAATAGCAATCATATTGCTAGGAGCGCAATTATCTAACATTAAGCTTAATTTTTTCCATCGAGTCATAACATGGGCTTTAATTGGAAGGTTACTGATAGGACCATTATTAGCACTTGCCATGATCTATCTACTAAACATTGATGGTATTGTTGCACAATCATTATTTATTGCAAGTTCTTTTCCTACTTCAAGAAATACATCAACCATTGCTATGGAGTATCAAATAGAGCCTGAACTACATGCACAAATCGTTTTATTTTCAACACTTTTCAGCATTGTTACAGTAACTGTCGTTATTTATTTGTCATATATTTTGTTTTGAATATACGTGCAAAAACGAATAGATTTGAGGCGGTAAATGATGGACGGAAATCCCATCGATATGAGAAGAAAACAGTCTTAGATATATTGGGTGTCGTTTACAATTGTACCATGTCTGATCATCAAGCAGTTTAATTCAAAAAAAGGAAACGCATTAGGGGTTATTTCGGATGCAAATCTTTAAAGCATCTACATATAGACTTGCGAAAAAAGACACAATTTCGCTTATAATTGACGTTACATGAGCTTAGTTTGATAGCGATGGGGTGGGAGTGTCAAGTAAGAATTTTTTCTTTATTGATTTTATGTGGTTTTTCCGCAAAATTGTAACTAAGGAGGGATTCCAAGTTGAGTAAACAGAATATCAGCACAAAAGTTTCAGGAGATATAATTGTTACCCATCTAGTTGGAAATATAAAAACAGATGATGTGTATGAATGGTTTAATGGTTTTGAGCAGGTTTGTCAGCAATTCATTTCTGAAGGGCGGAAATACAAATTGTTGGTGGATAGAAAAGGATACACGCCAAATCATTTTTCTGTTCAAAAAGTATGGAAAGAGAAGTTCTTCAATGAAATCATTTTGAATAACAGTAAGGCAATTGCATTTCTCCTTGAAGAGGGGGAGATAATGGATTATTTACAACAATCTAATACGAAAGAATCTGTGAGATTTTTTGATGATTATGAACAAGCGCTAATTTGGTTGAATGAATATCCAATATAAAACCTGTATTGAAGCAGTTGCTCTCAAGCAACTGCTTTTTTTGTCCGTAATTGTTGCCGCTATTTTTCTTCACAGATTCTTGTCCAATTGTTTGTCTGATCCTAAAAAGCGAAACTAAAGCAAAAGGAACAAACGCCTCTAAAAAACGTTTGTTCAAAGTTAATTACTATTTTAGCTAAGTGATAGATTACATTTTATGAGTACGAGAAAGCTTGTTTATAAGTTTAGGAAATATAGATGTTAGTTCCTGCTTCAAATGCTTCGTAAACGATGGATCTTTACCTGAAGTTGAAATAGTGACAACATATTCATCATGTCGGATGACACCAGGTGTGTGAAACGATGATTTTGTACCATCACTTACGACGTTAACCCACTGGAAATCATGGGCGGCCTGTTTGACCATCATATTTACAGCATGTTGATTTGTAGCTGCATAAATAAGATGAGCATCTTTAATATCATTATTACTAAAAGCTTTTTGCTTCCAAGTAATATAAGGAAGTTCCTTCATTTCCTCGCAAATTTCTGGGCTGATAACGGTGACAAAAGCGCCTGTATCCTTTAATCCGGCCGCTTTTCGATATGCGATTTTACCACCACCAACTATAACGACCACTTTTTTATTTAAATTAAACATAAGAGGGTACATGTTATACATATATGCATTCCTCCATTCGTTCTAATAATGTTAACTTCATGTATCTATCAAACTGAAGACAGTTACAAGTTGTAACGTGATCGTATTTTTTTGCATGCAATTTAATTTTTTGAAGTAATAATCCGGTAAAGAGAAGGTACGGCATGACATATACATGGGATGAAGTCGATGTTATAGCCTTGAGCTCAGCAGTAAAAGAGGGAGTTCCTTTCGTTAAAAAGGAGCACGATACTGGCATACTGAGTTTTCGTTCGACGGCTGCTCCGATTTGTTGTAATTCATGTAACGGCTGTGGATCACTACTGCCTCTCCCTACGAGTAAAACACTACTACCTTGCATTGGCATAGTTTCACGTATTCTTTTTACTACAAGTTCAACCATATGTGGATGTGTACTAAAAGGTTGTACAACTGAAAATGTTATATGTGGATATTGCTTTTGTATTTTCTCTATCTCAAAAGGAATATCACGTTTATAGTGAGCTGCTGCAAATAATAAAACAGGTACAATCATTATTGCAGTTGCACCCTCTAGTATTGCTTCTGTAACTGCATTCGAAATGGTAGGTGTCGTTAGTTCTAGGAAAGCTATTTTTTGAATCCGTTCGTTACGTTCTTTTATAACAGATTGAATAAAGTGAATGAATTGTTCGTTACCTTTTTGTAAGCGGCTCCCGTGTCCAACATATACAATTCCTTTCATCGTACCACCAAATCTTTCTTCATAATCATGTCTTGTAATTGCTCATCTACATTATGAAAACCGACTTTATTCGCATAGTGTAAAGTTGGAACGTCGGTATACGAGAATGGGAGAGTAAGAATATTGATAAAGCCTAGGCGTTTTATTTCTGCTAGAAACGTATCAATAGAAGCACGACCTTCAAATACAATGCTGTCCCATGAGAATTCAGAAAGCATACGGGAATGAATTTCATCGAAGCGATGATCAATTGTGTACTCATGAGTCATCATATAGGAACCAGCACCAATTTTTTCTTGAATAACAGCAATTCGGTTAATGTTTCGTCCTAAATAAATCGTTGAATTCGAAGAAAATTGCGCAGGTTTACTTAACAATCCATATTGCATAAGCTTTTCTTGAATAGAAAGGTTCATATACTGAAGCTCTGCCTGTAAGGAGCGAATATCTTTATGATATTTACTACATGATTGCACTAAGATGTCTACACTCTCAGCGGAACAAAATACAAGACGATCAACGTTAAAAATCTTATTAATTTGTTCAAAGGTTAATGTGTATTCTTTCTTTTGGAAAATTGGAATTTGATATATTTCTGCACCGGACTCTTGTAACATTTGCTTTATTGCGCTTTTTTTATTTGTTGCAGATGCAAGTAAAACTTTCTTGCCGTGCAATGGCTTGCGTTCTTTCCAAGAGATTTGATTACGTAAGGAAACAACATCACCAACAATTGTCATAGAAGGGTTAGAAATATTTTCGTCTTTGACGATAGAAACAATGGTGGACAGTGTCCCTGTGACTACACGTTGTTTACCAGTTGTACCCCATTCAATGACGGCTACTGGTGTATCTTTTTTCTTTCCTGCTTGTAGTAAGTTTTCACAAATTGTAGGTAAGTTTTTTATACCCATGTAGTAGGCGATCGTGTCGCTATTATAGGATGAATTATATTTTCCATGATCGGTTAAAGGGCCTTTTGCATGCCCAGTTAATAAAGTGATGCTATTACTGTAGTTACGGTGGGTGAGGGGGATACCTGCATAGCTACTAGCGGCGATGCTAGATGTAATACCTGGTACGATTTCATATGGAACGTTCGCTGCTGCTAAAGTTTCTGCTTCTTCACCAACGCGGCCAAAAATAGATGGATCTCCGCCCTTTAATCGGACAACGATTTTTCCTTCTTGTGCGAATTGAAGGAGGTGGGCGTTAATCATTTCTTGTCGCATAATATGATTCTTTGGCATTTTGCCGCAATACATAAGTTCACATGTTTCTTTTGTATAACTAAGAAAGAAAGGGTTTAATAAACGGTCATATAAAACGATATCTGCACGCTTTAAACAATCTATCGCTTTCTTTGTAATAAGCCCTTCATCACCTGGTCCTGCACCAACTAAATATACATATCCGTTCATAATCGCACCTCTTCTATTTTTATGTAAAAGGAAGCCAGAGGAGGCTTCCTTTCGTAAATTACATGTTTATATAAATGTCACCATCAATAACTTCTACTTCGTATGTTTGGATACAGCCGTCATCAGGTTTTTGCACTTCACCTGTTAGTAATGAAATTTTCCAATCATGCAGTGGACAAAAGACGAATTCTCCAGATACAATTCCTTCTGCTAACGGTCCGTTTTTATGAGGACAACGATTTTCTACAGCTCGAATATCTCCATTTGAAAGGCGGAATAGGGCGATAGACATACCATTCATTTGCACCTCTTTACCGATTTGAATAGGAAGGTCTTCCGCACGCATAACTTTTATTTTTTCTTTCGTTTGTATCATATAGATCACAGCTCCTTATTTCACAGTTTCTACTTCATACATCGCTTTTAATGATTTCGTTTCTAGTGCTTGTCCCCATGCTTCTTTATATGTGCCACGAGCTTTTTGGAAACGTTCATTTAACTTAGCGACCATATTTGCATCTTGCAGTATTTCTTTTATGTGATCGAAGCCTAAACGTTCTGTCCAGTAGGCAGTACGCTCTCCATAAATACCAGTTTCACGATAATATTGCATATAAGCTGTAGCGATGCGAAGGACATCATCTTCAGTAGGGACAATCATTACAAAATCAGCTTCGCGTACTTCCGTACCACCATTTCCGCCAATATAAAGTTGGTATCCATTTTCGACACAAACAACGCCAAAATCTTTCGTCAGTACTTCCGCACAGTTACGCGGACAGCCCGTTACACCCATCTTCATTTTATGAGGTGTATCTACCATTTCTAATGATTGTTCAAGCAACATACCAAGTCCTAATGAATCTTTCGTACCGAAACGGCAGAAGCGAGAACCAACACATGATTTTACATTACGAAGCGATTTTGAATATGCATATCCCGAAGTCATATGTAAGTCAGCCCATACGTTAGGTAAATCTTGCTTCTTAACACCATATAAGCCGATTCGGCTTGCACCTGTAATTTTCACAAGAGGAACATCGTACTTTTTCGCAACTTCAGCAATTTTCATTAAATCATCAGCTGTTGTAACGCCTCCGTACATGCGTGGAATAACAGAGAATGTACCATCGTGCTGGATGTTACCATTCATTCTTTCATTAACGAAACGGGACGATTTATCATCTTCATATTCTTCTGGAATCGCCATACGTAAATAGTAGTTTAAAGCAGGACGACATTTTGAACAGCCTTCTTCATGTACAAAACCAAGAACATTTCGTACTTCTTTTGGAGATTTTAAGCCTTTCTCGTGAATGGCCGCTACGACTTCATCACGGGATAAAGTTGTACATCCACACATACCGGCAGATTGCGCTGAGGCATCAAAAGCATCTCCAAGTGTATGAGATAAAACTTGTTCCACAAGCGGACGGCATTTACCACAAGAACCTGCGGCTTTCGTACAGCCCTTAACTTCTTCAAAAGTCGTTAACTCTTGTTCTAAAATGGCGTGAACGATTGTACCTTTCGTAACACCATTACATCCGCAAATCGTGTCATCCGCACTCATTGTAGCAACGTCAAGTGCACTTTCTTCACCAGCTTTGTGGAGAAGGGAAGCGGCTGTATATTCTTGTATATCCTCTTCTTTCTTTAACATGCTAAAGAGGCGTGTACCGTCAGCTGTGTCACCATATAAAACGATACCGACGACTTTATTGTCACGAATTAATACTTTTTTATAGGAACGTTTACATTCATCAAAGATGGATATTGCTTTCGTTTGGTCATCTTCATAAATTTGGCCAGCAGAGAATAAATCACAACCTGCAACTTTTAATTGCGTACCGACGATACTGCCCGTATATCCATCAGTTTGTAAATTCGTTATATGTTTTGCTAATATCGCACCTTGTTCATAAAGAGGAGCAACAAGTCCATATGCGATACCGTCATGTTCTGCACATTCTCCAACTGCATAAATGGATTCATCATTTGTTAGCATATAGTCATTGACTACAATACCGCGATTTACAATTAAACCAGCATCTTTTGCTATTTGCGTATTTGGGCGTATTCCGACAGCCATTACGATTAAATCACAATCTACAACTTCACCATCTTCAAATTGAATGCCCTCAACATGGTCTGTACCAAGAATTTTTACAGTTTTCTTTTCCATTAGAAATTGCATGCCTTGCGCTTCTAAATCTTCGCGTAATAGAGAAGCTGCTTTGGCATCTAGTTGTTGCTCCATTAAGCTTGGCATTAAATGAACGACATATACGTCCATTCCTAAATCAATAAGACCTCTTGCAGCTTCTAAGCCAAGTAATCCACCACCAATGACAACAGCCTTTTTCTTTTCATTAGCGGTATCAATCATAAATTGTGTATCTTCAATAGTTCGAAATCCTGTTACGCCAGGAAGAGTAGAACCTTCAACGGGCAAAATAAAAGCACTAGAACCTGTTGCGATAATTAGTTTGTCATATGTAAGAGTACGATTTTTTTCTGTGATAATTATTTTTTCTTCTCGGTTAATACTTTGAACCCTTTCATCTGTATACAAAGTTATTTCATTTTCCTCATACCAACTATATTCATTCATAATGATATCTTGCATATTTGTTTTGCCTTGTAAAACATGAGAGAGCATAATGCGATTGTAGTTTGGATGTGGTTCATCTCCAAAAATAGTAATCTCATATGAATCACTATCATGTTTTAATATTTCTTCCATACAACGTATGCCAGCCATACCATTTCCGATCATAACTAAACGTTTTTTCATTTTCGTTTCCCCTTTTTATGTGAAGTGTTGAACAAAGGATTATATTTCTATTATAGAAAATTTAAAAAGAGGGAGATGTGATATTTATCACATTTTTACAATGATTCACAAATTGTTAAAGTTCGGACTTATTCGAGAGGGATGTGTATATTCTTTACCAAATGAAAAAACAGGACATAAGTATTTACACTCATGTCCTGCACTTAATTTACACTCTCGTAATTGCACGTGGAAATAAAATGTTATTTTCTAAATGAATATGCTCAAATAAATCAGACTCTAGTGCTTCAAGGCGTTGGTAAACAAGTCGATAAGTGCCGCAAGCTCCTTCTGGAGGAGTAAAGTCATTTGTAACTTTACGAAGCTCTTTAATAATGTTGCCTGCGTGGTTATGTTCATTTTCCAACTCATCTACTACTTTACGTAACTTCACATAGTTTTCTTCAGTTGGATTTTGTTCAAATTCTAAAATTAATGGAAAATCTTCTGTTTCTTCTTTAATTAAATGTTGTTCTAGTTCCATCTTTAGTTCATGAAATAGCTTATGAATTTGAGCTAAATGAGGCTGACTTGCCCCATGAACACGTAATACTTTTGTCACATACGGACTTAATTGTGGCAACTCTTCATTTAAATAGCGATGATGCTTATTTATAACATAATCAATCAATTCGCGATAAGAAGCATTTTTCCAATCAATTTCAGATTCATTTAATCGTTTCATATTATTATAAAGCGTATTTAACTCTGTAAGCACTTCAGTAGCTGATAAATTTCTTTCATGAATTGCATCAATAAGCGGTTTATTGCCACCACAACAAAAATCTATTCTATATGATTTAAAAAGATCACTAGCTTTCGGGAATTGTGTAACGATCTCACCGACAATAGAAGTTTCAGTAAATGTATGTTTCATATGAACGCCTCCATAAAGTTTGAATGTAATTACTAAATTAAGAATAGCGATAAATGAAAATCAATGTGGTGATTGAAATCACTTATTATGTGTCATTTTTGAGAATAATAGTATGAAATTTATTTAAGAACACATCTAAATAAGAGAAAGGGATATTAAATGTAAGGCATTACAGTAAAAAAAGAAGCTTTTACTAAGCTTCTTTTTTATTACTATTATTCGCATGCAACTCCATCGCCGTCTCTATCTAGTTTACGACTATATCCTGGTTGATCTTTATATAGAGGAGCTTTCCCCGCAGCTCTAACTGCATCACAATTTTTGTAATATGCACTACTAGTATTTCCTGAGGTAGGTTGTGTTTGAGTTTGCTGTGCTTTTTGCTCTTCTTGTTGCTTACGAGCTTGTTCATCAGCCTGACGTTTTTGTTCTTCTTGTTGCTTACGAGCTTGTTCATCAGCCTGACGTTTTTGTTCTTCTTGTTGCTTACGAGCTTGTTCATCAGCCTGACGTTTTTGTTCTTCTTGTTGTTTACGAGCCTGTTCATCAGCTAGACGTTCTTCATCCTCTTGCTTACGAGCTTGTTCCTCGGCTAGACGTTTTTCATCTTCTTGCTTACGAGCTTGTTCCTCGGCTAGACGCTTCTCATCTTCTTGCTTTTGAGTTTTTTCGTCAGCCTCTTTCTTTTCTAGTTCTTTTTTCTTTTCGCTATCTTTTTGTTCTTCATTGTTAGAGGCAACTTTTGTACTAGTTGCTGTCGTTTTTTCAGAAGAAGGAGCTGAAATACCTAATAGCGCAACAAAAATGACAAATAATACGGCTGTAATAATAAATTGTTTTTTTGCTACACCTGTTTTCTTAATAACAGATAATATTGCAAGTACAAGGAAGAATATAAATAGAATGAAACTTAAAATAGCAAAAAATTCGATGACTGGGTGTTCAGATTTTGTTGTACCAGTCACTATTAATATAATTGAAATCATAAAAAGAATAACGGTAGGACGTCCATATTGTTTTGCTTTTCCATTTTTTTTAAAGAATGAAATGATACATAAGATTAAAAGAATAAAAGCAATAAAAAATAAAGCTGCACCAATATTACTCAAAATCGCCATTTTCATACCTCCATTTGTAAGATTTTTCTTATTGATTATATAGGAACTTATTGGATATTACACGTTTTATATAAATTTAGAAAATTAATATTTTTACTAGACTTATAAACATTTATTTGCATATAAGGGAAAATAGATATATTTACTATTACTTTTTGAAAGAGATTTCATAAATTATAGTATATCGATTGAAAGGAGGAGATTTGAATGGAATTTCAATTGTTGGTAACTTGTATATTACAAGAAGGTAATGCTTACTTTTTAGTAACGAAGGTAGACGATGTTATTACGTTAAAAGTACCGATTACTGCGGGAGTAGCAGGTTTATTTTTAGCTTTAGGTGTACCAAGATGTTCTTAATTTAAATATCTATAATAGAAGAGGAAGGGACATGCCTTTCTCTTCTATTATTACATAATATAATTATGTAAACTTTAATATCATATTTGTGATAGCACGTTTGAAATGGACATGCATATACTATAATGTTTCATTGGATGTTAGGGGTGGAAGGTAGTTTTAATAAGTGCATCCAGTGATGTTTTTAAGCTATGAAAATAAAAGAGGTGCTATTATATATGAAAAGAAAAACATTTGATATTCCAGTTACATTGCGAAGAGAGTGGTTTTTAATAGAGTTAGCTCATTTAACGAAAAAATATGGAATTGAAATTGCAACTAGCAAAATGGGTGCTGCACCGTTTTTAAGAGATCAAGTTACAGAATCAAAGATAGGGAAAGGGTTACAATACGATAAATATGATGATGAGTATATAATTGAAAATTAAAGGGTAACAACAAAATTAAATTAATTTATAACAAAATATAAAATAAAGCAGATTCTAAATATAGAATCTGCTTTATTATGAAATACTTCTAGTCAACTAACCTCTTTCTAGTGTTTTTCCTACATATTTCTCTTGCGTTATTCCAAAAGATTCACGAAGAATGCGAGCATAATCTTTAGATTCTATTGGTCGTTTATTTTTGGTGCCTTTAAAGGTTTCTGTGTAATTTTTATTTGTTAACGATATGTGACCATAAGTAGTTAATTTACAAGTGATAGCTCCTTTATTAAAAGGAGATTCTTTATGCTCTACAATCACTTTTTGAATGTTATTCACTTTTTTCTCATCTATTGGATCTAAAGTGAAAGCATAACCTATTTTCCATTCATTTGAAGGTTCAGATTGTAAGAAACTTGTAGATTCTCCGTTAGCTCCTTTTCTCATTTCTAAAATATGCGTACCTTTTCGAGTATTTCGTTTACGAATTCGATATTCTCCTGTTTGAGAGGAGATGGCTTCTCCTTTAAAAGGGACTGGATGTAAAGGGAGATGAGATGCAAAACCTGCATCCACAACATAATCTTTATTCTCATGACTTAATATGATAATGACATGACCATCATCGGGCTTCCATTTATTATCGTAAAGATCATAAACAGTACCGGCTACTTTGTATACTTGAAACCCACAATCAATTAAAAAATAATACAATAAGGAGTTTAATTCATAACAAAGTCCACCTCGTTTTTGAATAAGTAACTTTTCTATTAAGTTATCTTTTGAGATATTTTTAATAGTACCAGCCATAATATCAAGATTTTCATAGGGGAGAATCATTCCCATTTTTAATAAGATTTCATCTAAATCATCAAATGTTATTTCTTTTGCAGGAATTTTTAAGCGTTCAAAAAACTCCTTTTGTAAATTGGTCATCATAAAGTATTCTCCTTTCTTTTTACAGAATTTTCTTCTGCTCACCGATAGGTTAGTACTTCTACAAGGTTAATTCAAGTGCGCGGAAATTATCATAATATATGTTTCTGGAAATATGATTGTTTATTCGGAAATTTCAGTTTGATTTTTAATTGTAGGAAAGCCTTACAATATAGGGTCCTTTAAAATTATTTTGTATTTAATGAAAAGAAAGTACATATCTTTATTATGTTTTTAAATAACTAACTAGTAATAAAATGTTTTTTTACTAAAATTTTTTCAAGATTTGTATGCTTTATATAAACAATAATGATTTAAAAAATATCTGGATGTAGCGAAGTTAACAATTATTGAGAAACTTTTTTGTCGTATTCTATCAAAAGGAAGAGGTAGAAACAAAGAGAATAACGAGAGTTAAGGAAGAGGGTACACAACTAGTAACCTTCTAAAAATAGGGCTAACATCTTTTTAAAATCAAAGATTAGCTATTATTAAGGAAGGGAAAATATAAAATATTATAAAGAACACCTTCTTTCAAAAAAATAGGGGGAGTAATATGAGACTGATGAGAAGATGTGTGGCCTTACTAATTGTATTTTTTATCATGGCTCCAACGATTAGCACAAATGTACAGGCAGAAGTTGTAAAAGAGCTTGGAAAGGGGTTTCCTGACACAGAAGTATTTACACCTGGGGAATGGTTTTTAGGCCAAAAACCTGCTAATTATGATGAGAATAAACCACCAATTCTCTTTGTACAAGGAAGAAATGGTAATGCGGATAGTTGGTATGGAAAGACAGTATATCATGATATAAATGATATGTATGATTATGCTTTGAAAGCAGGCTATCAAACAGTGTTTATACAATTATATGATGCTGCGGGGAAAGGTTCGGCTAGTCAGTGGGATAACGGAAAACTGTTAGCACAAAAACTTGAAGAAATATATAATCATTTCGGTAAAAAAGTTAATATTGTAGCGCATAGTAAAGGTGGTATTGATACACAAGCCGCATTAGTTGAATATGATGCGAATCGATTTGTTGGAAATGTTATTACACTTGCTACACCGCATCACGGCTCAAATTTAGCAGATTTGTCATATAGTTGGTGGGCAGGGTGGCTAGCTTCTATATTAGGTCAAAAAGATGATGGTACGTACTCGTTACAAATAGGTGAAATGGCAAAGTTTCGTTCAACAATAGATAATAACCCAGCAGCTAAATTAAACCGTTACTATACGGCTACTGGGACTAGCTGGGGGCCAACATTTTCTGCATTATCTATGGGCGGGTTATATTTATCATCGTACGGTTCAAATGATGGACTAGTAAATGAATGGAGTGCGAAGCTATCGTACGGTACACATTTATTTACAGATTCCAGATTTGATCATGACAATATAAGAAAAGGATCAGCTGTTTTTACACGAATCGAACCATATTTACGTACGACAAATGTGGAATTACCAGCTTTAGTAGCATCCAGCACTAGTTCAAATGAAGATCTAGAACAATTAAATACAACTTCAAATCAAAATATTTTAGGAGGCGAATTACCACAAAATCAGTGGATAGAGCAAACCGTTACAGTTGATAAAAAAGCGGAAGGAATCGTTTCTGTACTAACTGCTTCTTCTGATGTAGAAGTACAAATGGTATCTCCAAAAGGAAAAATATATGCAAATAAAGATAGCGCTATAACTACTGGTGAAGGCGAATCTTTCTTTAATGGGGCGACAATTAGAACATTTAAGTTTGATAAATTGGAAGTAGGCGAATGGAAAATCAAAATGATGGCGAAGCAGTCGAAAGATGCATATTTAGTTGTAAGCGATTACAAGAATGACGCACCATTTGTTCTTCAAATACCTACAAAAGTTAAAGTAAATAAACCTGAGTATAAACTGAAAAAATCACCAATGGCACCTGAAATGAAAGGGGATCTTTCCATAACAGTAAGAGTCGTTAATAAAGAAGGTAAGTTAGTCTCTGAATTTAATGAATTACAAAATGTTAATACGAATACATTTACAGGTGCTTTGAAAGATATAAAACAACCGGGAGTATATAACGTTACGATGGATATAAAAGGGATGAATAAAGAAGGAAAACCATATAATCGTACGATTGTTAAGTCGGTTTATGTAGAGAAATAAGGAAGAATAAATAAGCATAATATAAAAGTGCAGAAATCTTGTGTTAGAAAGAATTCTGCACTTTTTTTGCGTGATGAGAGATAATAAAAGTCGAAGAAAACTGTTATTCAATAAAAAAAGATGCTGAAATAGCATCTGAATGTGAAGAAATAATATTAACTTAGTTTTGTAACTGTTAATTCAACTGAATTTATACCATTGTCACAAGTTACAATACTTTGACGATTAAAGCCACTATTATTTCTAAGTTGAAGAGTTGAATTAGCTGGCACTGTAACAATCGTTTCGCCAACGAGTTGAAGACATTCGTTATTTGATGAAGTATTCATTTGAATAGCGAAGTCACCTTGACTATTAGCAAGTGGATTGTTATTTAAAAATATAGTTATGACTGGGATATGTGGAAATACAGGATTTAAAGTAGTATTAATACTGGAAATGAACGAAACTCTATAATCACCAGCTTGTCTAAATTGTATAGTAGTAGGGTTTAGTAAGGAAACGCCTCCTGCTAAAGGTCCAACGTGATTAAATGGAAAAGGGTTGCCAAAAGGAACAGTTATAAATTCAGTTTGCCAAAAAGTTCCGTATGCAGGACAGCTTCGTTTATGTGAATGGTCACATGAACATTTTTTATTTGAACTGGAAGAAGATTTGCATGAGCATTTTTTATACGAGTTTGAAGAATGATAGTATGAACCCAATATATTACCTCCTATTCTTAATAAATGTAAAACACATAATAGTTTATGAAAATGAATCACAATTGGCGTGTATGCTTGTACTATAAAAGGAGATAGATTTGGAATATAAAGTGGTCAAATGATGAAATGTAGTATTGGGGTATTACCTTTAACACTTTTTGAAGATGATAAGGTTCAGAATTTGATAGAAAAATGAATGGGATTTCTAAATGGATTGAAGTAACGAGGAAACGTTTATCCCGCTATTTTCCGAGCAGTAAGACTCCCACCTCAAAATTCAGCGAAAGCAAAGAAGTTAGGTGGGGATGAACAAAACCCCCCACTGAGTAAAGTTTCACTTTACTATATTAATTTCGTATGACAAAACAGCAATATTATCTTTTGCTGTATGGATGTTATCGTTTGGTGAAGCTATGATATTTAATCGTATGTATATTAGATTATTTATTTTTTGTTTTTATTTGTGTAGCTGGGCAGGAAGAAGTCAGAAAAAATAGAATAAATGTACATATGAAGCATCGTTTGTTTTTGGTGTGAATAGTAATTAAAGATACGCTAAAATATTTAAAATTGTAACGAAAGAGAGATTAAATAATAGAAGGAGCAACTTACATGGAAAATATATTAAAGGTATCTTCAAAATCAAGCCCAAATTCAGTCGCAGGTGCAATAGCAGGTGTACTAAGAACAAGTGGTAATGTGGAAATTCAAGCGATTGGGGCTGGAGCTATAAATCAAGCGATTAAAGCAATTGCGATTGCAAGAGGGTTCGTCGCTCCAAGTGGTATTGACTTAGCTTTTGTTCCAGCGTTTCAAGAGATTTCTATCAATAATGAAGAGAGAACAGCGATTAAATTAATTGTAGGCCCTAGAAAGAAAAGGTCTTAGTAGAAGAGAGTGTTACTATAAGGGGAAAAGACTAATAGACTTCCCAGGTTAGATACGTTATTTTATGTAACCGATCCTTGGGTGTGGACACGGCATTATACCGGACGCATGTCTGTTAATTTCTCCTTAAATTTAGCAGGTGTTCTAAATACTTAAAAATGCCAAATCCTTTGTGATATAAGGGATTTGGCATTTTTGATGTTTTTAAAAATAAACAACCTTAAAACTGCTCATTTAGAAGATTTAGTTTTAGTAGCGGCCATTGAACGTTTTTATGATAGTTTACCTGATAAATGGAGAGAAATAGTAGCAGACAATATTGATTGTGCTAGTTATGTAGATGGGAAATATGAAGCGCACGTTTTAATGGAAAATGGTATGGAAATAAAAATAGAAATCTTTTATGTGGAAGAAGACAAAGATGAAGAATGGATATATAAAGCTTATAAAGTTTTATTATAGAAATTTCATTTTCATACAAAGGGGAATTGATATGAATTTTGTAAACTTTGAAACACAAGAGCAATTTAAACAGTTACAAAAAAATAATGTTGTAATTGTGAAATGGAAAAAAAGCGTAAGGCAGTACAAGGAATTAGGAGAAATCACACATCATAATTCTTACACAATTAATCGTATAAATGAATTGATTTTGAAAATAGTTTAGATGTTGTTGGAAATATAGTTAGTATATGTCCGAACTGTCATAGGTTGATTCATTATGGAAGAGACAAAGAGAAGAAAAAAGTTTTAGAACTTCTCTTTGAACAAAGAAAAGATTCTTTGAAGAAGTTCGGTATTGAGGTATCTCTCAAAGAGCTATTTGGATACTATGGAATTCTAAAATAAGAATATTCATAGCTATAGTGAAGGTAGAATGTTTCATACTTAAACATAGGTATTATTGTGATGGAAATTTAAATTTCGTCTTTTGAAAGTATCAATAATTTGTATTATTTTTATAGGGTTATATATTTTTCTTTTGCTCTGCTGTATAGCAGAGCTCTTTTTTGTCGTACAAAAGCCACCTATATATGTGAAGTGCACCCCAATTGTTAGGCTGTGTCTAACAATTGGGGTGCACTTCAGTACTGTCGGGCGGCTTCTTTTAATTTATATTCACCAATTCATCAAACTTAAACTTAGTATTCAAACCAAAAGCATCTGTACAATATATAGTTTTCGTCATCGGTTCAATATGTAATACATTTATGTACATGTCTTGCACCATTCCATCACGATAGTATGAGGTATGTATTTCTTCTTCCTCGTGAAAAGATTGCATTAACGCTCTTTCTATTCGTTCCATAGTATCTTGTGTTAAAAAAGGTTTAGGTACTTTATATTGTTCCTCAAACATTCTATGTATTTCCTCGTATTGCTCCGGTATTGAAGCAAACGGATTCCATTTCACCATACCTCTTCCACGTACTACAGGAAAGCCGTTATATTCCATGATGTAATACCTCACTTTTGTTTTTTTAACTCCACTACAAACAAACGTGCGTTCTTTTTTGGGGTTTGAAAAGGGACCATTTTGTTAACATGAATATTCAAAAATAATTTTTTCAAGTTAGAATATTCAAAAACTTATTTATGCAAACAAGCATGTCATGATAACATTTAACAAAAGGGGGTAGAAGTAGATGAGTGTTGACATTATTTCTAAAGAAGAAATCACAAAATTATTAAACGACTGGTATCAAGCTATGATTTCACAACGTGTATTACAGTCTCAGAAAATAAAAGAAGATATTGCAAATAAAATCAATAATATTAAGGAAGACCAAACGATATTAGTCTACTACGCTTTATTGAATGCACGGTATAAACTGCTAATTCAGGATATGGATAGTACAAAAGATATTCTGGACAAAATCGAGCCTTTACCAGAGTCTACAGAAACATTTTTAGAGTACTATCATCATTTATTTAAAGCAATTTACGCTATTAATAAAGCAAACCATAGTGAAGCAAGAATGCAATTTGAAAAAGCTGAAACGTTTTTAGAGTACATGCATGATGAAATTGAAAAAGCTGAATTTAATTATTGGCTTGCAGTCCATTACTATCACGTATTAAAACCGATCTTAGCAGTTCAATTTGCTACAAAGGCGAATGAAGTATTTTCAATTAGTCCAGGGTATGAATTAAAAACTGCAGCATGCTTAAATACTTTAGGAATGGCACACATTCGACTAAATGAATTCGAAAGTGCAGAGGAATATTTACTTTCAGCACTAGGTACCTTCCAAAAATCTAATGATGAACTTCTTATTAAACGAGTTAAGCATAATTTAGGACTTTTATACGCAAGTCAAAACATGCCAGAGTTAGCAATTAAACACTTAGAGGATTCATTAGAAAATAACTCTAAAACTATGTTTCTTTTAGCAAGAGAACATTTTAAGTTAGGTTATAGTCATATCGCTAATGAATATATTGAGAATGGCTATAAGATTAGCGACTTATGTTATCGTCATCATTTCCGAATTTTAAAAGCAGTACATAACTATGTACCGCAAGAAGAATTAGAAAATGTGGTTATAGAAGGTATTTCGTATTTTGAAAAAGAAGAATTATATGATTGGGTAAAAGAATATGCTTCTCTTTTAGGTGAAATATTCTATGGTTCAGAGAATCACAGAAAAGCAAGCAAGTATTTGCACATCGCTTTAGATGCAGACAAAAAGAGCATAGAAAGAAGGGCGCTAAAATGAAAAAAGCAATCTTATTAATGATGATGTTATCCGCTGTTTTTACTTTTGGTCTTACTAATGTAAAAGACATACCACAAAACGAAGCAATTGAAGTGTTTATGGATCATGGAGAACATATTTAAAACCTAAGGAAGAGGGCGCTTATAGTGTCCTCTTTTTAATATCTATTATTTATATGATGAGGTTGCAGGTACGTCTTTTGGTTATTGTTTGATAAACGTAAGATGTTTCTAAAAATGTGTATACAAAGGTGTAATTTTGTACTGTATATGTTCACATATTTGCTCACATTTTGTTCACGTACTATATAAAAAAGTATGAAAATCTATAAAAATAATTATTTCAATAAAATTTGTTTTAGATATTAAAAAGTGCCAAAACCCTTGTGGTATAAGGGGTTTGGCACTTTTGTGTTTTTTATATTTTATCAAATAAACAACCCTTAAAACTGCTCATTCTTTTCCCAAGATTCAACGAGATAGTATGGAAAACCTTATTATATCAGGGTTTCTAAGTGGTGATTTTCCTGGGTGCTCACATTTTGCTCACATTAAATATTTTCATTTTTTATCAGGTGTTTTCATTAGATTTTATTATACTCTCGAAGTTTTCTGCTGCTTGTTGCTGCATGTTCTGTGTGATGTGACTATACTTGTCTAAAGTCATTTGAATAGATGAATGCCCTAAGCGATCTTGTACGATTTTAGGATGTTCTCCAGCCTGAAGCATGAGTGTAGCGTGAGTATGTCGTAAATCGTGTATACGAATACGAGGAACACCAGCTTTTTTATAGTGATCATTCAAAAAGCGATGAGGAGCATCTATATGTAAGGGCGAATGTATCGTATTGCCGGTGAAAATGAAGGCTTCTTCATTCAAGTGTATACCCCAGCGGAAAAATTCTTTCTTTTTATAAGAGTAGTAGGATTGTAACTTCCCTATAACAAAAGAAGAGATACTAATGCTTCTATTTGAAGATTTAGTTTTTGTAGCAGCTTTAAATAGTCCTTTTTCTGTTTTTACAAGTGATTTATTAACCAGGATACGTTTATTATCAAAGTCAATATCTTTCCACGTTAGTGCAAGTAATTCTCCGCGTCTCATCCCTGTATAAATTGCAAGTAAGAAGAACATATGGTACTTAATATTTTATTCTTTTAGATACTGGAGGAATCGATTACATTCTTCGCTGGACCATGTCTTCATCTCACCTTGCTCTTCACGTGGTTTTTTAACCTTATTCATTATATTATCATGTATGATTTCCCATTCTACAGCGTGTTTGAAAATGCATCTTAGGCAGCGGTGGATATTGCTGATTGTACCATTTGATAATCCTTTTTCCTTAAGTTCGGCATAGTAGCTTTGAATCATTACGGATTTAATACTTTTAATTTTTTTATAACTAAATGGGGGGAGGATATAGAGCCTAACTAAGCTCATGTCTTTTTCATAAGATGTAATTTTTAATTCAGCTTTACGAAGAGGCTTTAGCTTTTTCCATACATCTAAAACAGTTAATTGTTTGTCATCAAAATATATGCCTTTCTCTATCTCCGTAATCATCGTTGCAGCAGCATTTTGGGCTTCTTTTTTTGTTCTAAATCCACTTTTACTTTTTTGCTGTCGTTTTCCTGTGGTTGGATCTATACCGATATCTATAGTAAAAGACCATGCGTTTCCACGTTTACGGAAACTTCCTTTCATATTCAATACCTCCTGAATCGTTATTTTTGAAAATTACAGTATTGTGATATTCTATTCTGTAAATTACTTGCTAATAATTGATTTTTATAATGTAAAAGCCTATTTTCAGCAAATTTTGTTGTTACATTGAATTTTTCTGAGATTATATATGCCTTTAACTGTAGGGGAGGAAGCTTTCGTAACATAAAAGTAGGTACGCAAAATTGTTGTGCGAAGTTTTTAGCCTTTGCTTCTTGATAATCTAGAAACATTTGATGCATTAATAATTGATTACCAGAATGAAGTAGGATGTGACAGGTCTCATGGCCAAAATCTTCCCATTGTTCCTGCTGAGAGATACGATTATCAATTATTAAGCTATACATTCCATTTCTTTCAATAGCATGGCTACCAAATGGAGCAAAGTAAACCCAGATGTTTAACTTATTCGCAATCTCCATCATATCAATTTTTTCTGGAACAATAATAGATAATGATTGGTACATATGCTGGATATAGTCCTCGAGTTGTGTAGTGTAATAAGGCTGTGATTGTAACAAAATATTTCACTCCATTCAAATATAAGTGGAACGTGTGTTCTTGTTTTATGATATAATAAAAAAGAGAGAGTTGGAAGGAGAATTTTGTTAGTTATAATTTACTGAAAAGGAACTAGAAGAATTAAAATCATCATTTTATGATTTAACCTCTTACCAGTAATAAATAAATGAAATACATGGTAAATCGGGGGAGAGTGTGTGGAATGAAAAGAATTATAAAACAGAAACAAAAACAAATTCTGGAACATTTCAATATTACAAAAAGAATTAAAAGTTCTTGAAAAGAAGATTGAATTTAGAACAAAAAGGAAAATATACACCTTATTAATTGCGCATGGATAAAATATTAGTGGGAATTAGATATCCGAGGACAAAGGAAGGGGAAAATTATCATAATTGTAAAGAGGTTCTCAATTAAGGTTATATAAAAGTTAATTATAAGATCGCAAATAACTGTGTTTTGATTAATATATTAAAAAAATAAAAAGGAAATTAATATTAAGTCAGATAAAATGTATTTTTAATAACAGATAGTGTAACATCTAATCATAGATGGTTCCAAGTGCAACTATCTGTGATGGTAATAATTTTAAGGTGGTTAAATGGACGGAAAAATAATAAAATAATGTATTATACTTGCTAACATGCCACTATAATGTAATAATTATTAGTGGTTGTAAGAAATTAGGATGAAATTTTATTGTTATAATAATATTACTAAGTTATATTGAAGGATTTTACATGATTATTGTCGAATAATGTTTGTAAAGGGGGAATAACCATGGCGCAAGTTATAGACGTAGCAAAATATTTAATTAAGAAAAGCAGACCTGGTACATTGGAGAATATAACAAATTTAAAGCTACAAAAATTATTGTATTATTCTCAAGGGTTTCATTTAGCAATTAACCATGAACCGTTATTTAATGAAGAGATACAAGCTTGGGTACATGGACCGGTAATTCCTGAAATTTATAATGAATTTAAAAATTATAGTTATCGTGAAATAACTCAAAGATATGTAAACAACGAAATTGATTTAAGTCAAAAAGAAATGAAGTTATTGGACGATGTTTGGGAGATATTTAAAAGTTATACTGGGAAAGACTTGGAAGAAATGACTCATAAAGAGGCTCCTTGGCTGACGGCTAGAGATGGTTTAAATTCACTTGATTATTGTAGTAAAGAGATAAGTCAGGAAGCGATTAGAGAATATTTCTCAAAAGAATATTTAGTTTAAATATTATAAGTAGAGTGATCATCTCACTCTACTTTTTTATGAGGGTGATAATTTGGATAGCTTTATTTATTATTCTATTAATTTTGTTTATTTTATGAATGTAATTATTAAAACATTGATTCCATTGAGTTTTACAATTTTTATTTTTGCTTATCGAGAACAAAAAGAAGTAGCGTATTCTTTATTTAAGAAAAAAATATCAAAAACACTAATTATGTTTATAAGTACAACGGTTTTGTTAATCTTATCTAATGTTCTTTTAATTTTTGATTCAGCTACAGTAAAAGACCTATCTTTTTATAATTTAATCTATTTAGATTTTTTATCATTACTATGGTTAGTGTTAGCTGTATATTCATATAGACGTATTTTGAGAAATATAAATGTTATAAAAGAGTTTAACTATAACATAGAAAGTATTAAAAAAAGTTTTAAAAATATTGATAAACTGTTTCAAGAGAAAAAAGAAGGGATTAAAAATGATCATAAATTTGCTTCGAAATTGCAAAAAGAGATAAAAAATGTAAGTATTGCATCTGAGATTTGTTTTCAAATATTAATTGCTAAAGACAAATATAAATTAAGTAATGATTTTACAAATTCATTTAAATTAATAAATAATGTATTAGTAAAGAAGTTAATTGAAATTAATTCTAGCCAAGATGTTTTCAGTAAGGTTGTTCCGTACTCAGGTACTTTGTACTATTATTTGTATGTTAGTACTTTGAAATATTTAAATGACCTGTTAGAAATTTCTTTTAAAGGTGGAAAAGATAATGAAATTAATTTAATCATTGATGACTTTTGTTCAATAAAGCCAAACTCTTTTTATCCATATATTGATTTAAAAAGAGAGTGGAAAGTTTTTAAGAAGAAAACTAAATCTTCGGAGCATATGGATTTAGAGTCCTTATTTAAGGACTTTTATAATGAATACTACTGCATGATTTGTCAAGTGATTCTTACTCTTTACAAAAATAATGATAACAGGACCGCTAGGGTGTTTGGAGCTCTTATATCACAGGAGTTAGATAAAAAGAAATTTTATAATCAAAATGATTTTTTATCCCTTACAACTTCTTTACTTATAAGGGCAATACATACGAATAATTTGAAATTATTAACAGATATTACAAATGTGTTTTTGAACTTAATGAATAGTGCTACAGTGAAAACTAAGGAAATGCCGAAGATTAACAACGTACCGATTCAAATGAAAAAACTTGTAGGAAATATAGAAGATGATTATGAATTACATTACAAAATATCTAGGGTTATGTTTTTAGGGATTATAAAAGCAATTGAATTAGGACATTATCAATGTGCTGGTTTTTTAATTAAAAGCTTTGTTAAAACATTTAGACATAAAAAAATAAAGTTAATAATTGAAAGCTTATATGATGATATTGATAATATAAAACCAAATTTGGAACTAAGTAAAAAATTAACTGAACTTCTTTCAACAAAGATTACGTTTAGTACTTCCTCATATAAGTATTGTTTCCTAAAAGCAGTTTTATTAGTTGCTTTACAGCAACATTATGTAACTTCCGTAAAAAAAATTAAATTGTTAAAGCAAGATGAACAATTGATAGATTTAGGTTATTTTTTTAAAGGGGAAGACCATCATTATTTAGGTTATATAAAAGATAAAGTTGAAGGTTTAAATTCTTTATATGGACTAATATCTATAAAAGATAAACATTTTAAACAATTTTTCTTAATAAAGGGACTTAATAATCATTAGAACGAGAGCACTACTAAATTAAAGTAGGTATGTTGATTCTAAAAAAATGAAAAAATACATAAAGAAAAGCATAAGAAAAAGAAGCATATGGTTGCTTCTTTTTCTTATGTTTTTTTGAAGGGTATTAAATTTTATGATTATATCTTGTCCAATTAATAATGCTTTAAAATTTTAAAAAGTAAATTGACAAAAATCTTCTTAGTAACTTAAAAGTTACTTTTTTTGTATATAAAGAAAATTAAATAGTAATATAAGTTTTTATCCTAATGTATTTATGGGAATAATTAACTAGAATTTTACTAAATAAAAACACGCCATATTCGCGTGTTTTTATTTTTTACCAAATTTGCGGTTGTTTTCTTTCAGTTTAATGAATTCCCAGAATTGTATTAGTTCTTCACGCTTTTCTGGAGATGCATCTTGAATATCTTTAAACCAAAGCCCTAGTTCTGGATCTTCAAGGGGATTTTCTGTATTTAACTTATTAACAAAAACATTTGTTCTTCCAAGAAGATAGTCAGTGGATACATCGAAAATGTCAGCAGCTTTATTAATAAGAGAGTCTTCAATAGGTCTTTTACCACTTTCAATTCTAGATAGTACACTGTTGTTAATTCCCATTCTCTCTGCAAATTCTAACTGCGACCATTTATTTTCTTCTCGCAATTTTTTTATTCGGTAGCCAATTGTAGATTCTGACATTTTTTTCACCAACTTTCTATGGGACGGGTTTTTGTGTTAATTAATCAGTAAATTACGAGCTTACCTAGAAATATATTATCATTTTTTCTAAAATGGAAAAGCTGTTTTGTTGAAATAGCAAAAAATCGTTGACTTTGCTAAAATAGCAAAGTAATATTAGGGTATGAATTTGCTGTTTTAGCAAATATAGGAGGTGAGGTTTTGAGGAAATTAAACTTAAATTTTATTCAAAGAAGGCGTTCGGAACTTGAAATTACATTACTAGAATTAGCAATCATATTAGGTTTTAAAAATGCATCGACTTATATGAAGTATGAAAAAGGTGATTATACATTTAAGGCGGATCACTTACCTATAATAGCAACAGCATTGGATTGCGAAATTGAGGATCTATTTTCAAATGCGAATTTATTGAAATAGCAAAATGAGGTGATATTTATGATTAACTTTGACATCGAATCATTCCGTAAAATAATCCGAGAAGAAGTACAAAGAGCAACTGAACATCTTCAACCAATGAAAGAGTTACCACCATTTTTAACTATTACAGAATTAATGGACCTGTTACATATTAAACGCACCAAAGCATCTGAGCTATTAAACCGTTCTGATTTTCCAGTATGTCGTGAAGCGGGAGTTCTTATTCCTACACATCTTCTTTTTAAGTGGATGGAGAATCACACTGAATGGGTAGAAAACAATACTGAGTATTACAATCCATTTAAAGAATCCGTCTAATAACAAATTACCATAGTAAGTTGTCACAAATAAATATTGCTTTAGGTACGAATGGGGGAAGTAAATGATGTCCATAGGAAAAGAAGTTGCTATGGCACGCAAACGAAAGGGAATCACCCAAGAACAACTTTCCTTAGAAATCCCAGTAAGCCGTGAGTCACTAGCAAAATATGAAACTGAACAACGACGTTTACCAGAAGATTTACGAAAATGTATTCCGGAAGGAATTGATGATCCGCAGTTGTTTTTTAAAATGTGGAGTGAAGCAACAGGGGATGTAAGTATCCCGTTCTTCAACGGAGAGCATATAGATCATCATCCTACAAGTATGGGATACATGGTTTATCAAGAGACAAATAAAGCTTTGGAACAACTTGATACAGTATGTTGGTCTAAGCCTTCACAAACTTGGTCCGAAAGAGAGAAAGAGGATTTGAAAAAGGTAATGCATGAAGTCCTGGATGCTACAGGTTCAATGATGAGCCTCGTAGCGGTCCTATGTGATCAATATGATTTTTCAATGAAAGAAATCTTTAAGTACTGGAAAGTATCATTACGAGCTAGGAAGTATATAAAAGCTTAATTTAATTATTTTATTGGGGAGGTTTAAATTATGACAATTGATTATGCAAGTCCAACTTTAAATCAATATAAAGCTCTAATTCGTAAGGAAGCAAATTTATATGGTGATATTCGAATTGCGGCAGTTTGTGGAGACTATAGGAAAGCAAAGAACTTAAAGCAAGAGAAGAAGTTGATGGAGATAAGAATTCGAATTATAGAAGCGGCGTTCGTTTTGAAAAACAAAAATAAAAAAGGAAAGGCCACCGCGTAGCTTGCGATAGCCAATCATAACAATAGATAAATTATAGCATATAACAATTTAATGCGACAAGCTGTTGTGCTTGTCGTTATGACCAGGAGGATTTGTTACCTCTAATCCTTTCATATACAATACTTTCTGGTCATAACGATGCGTACAGTATCAAATTATTAAAAATGGGGAGCAAATTATGAAAGCAGAATGTAATCGTCTGTTCGACTTAGTTCTACCAGGTGATTTTGCTTTTGCAAATGAATTACATAACTGCATGGTGACATGTATTCATAACATGTTCAATGCTGGTTCATTAGATGAAGCAAATCATTGGGAGAAGGAATTAAATAGATGCGCAAAAGAATTCAAGAGCCTTCGTAATGAAAAAGAGGATCACGATGTATCTAAGAGTTATCGTGTAGTTGTTAAAAGTCTTCAAGGACAGGGGATCAATGCATCAGTAGTTAGTCGAAGAAAATAAAAAATCTATCACTTGGCAGAGTGATAGATTTTAGACTCTTATAGAGAGTCTTTCTAAAAATTGAATTGGATTAAGTATATCAAAGCAAATCAAGTAAAACAATGGAGGATGAATAATATGGCAGTTTATAGACCTGTTCAAGTTTCATATTGGCAAGATGCTTTCGTTTTAGATCTTACACCGGAGGAGAAATACTTCTACTTATACTTAATGACTAATAGCAAAACTTCTCAGAGTGGTATCTATGAGCTTCCATTACGAGTGATAGAAATGGATACAGGGTATAACCGTGAAACGGTTGAGAAGCTGTTGGAGCGGTTTGCTGATTACGGGAAAATTCATTACAACAAAAAGACCAAAGAAATTATGTTGATTAATTGGCTTAAATTCAATGCTATTACAAATATGAATATTGAAAAGTGTGTGTTAAAAGAAATCCAGAATATTAAGTGTGAAGATTTTTTAATTGATTTTTATGAGACATGTTTAGAGTTAGAAAAACAGCAAGATTTTAAAATTCCTCGTATTAAGGAATACTTCCAAGCTCGTTTTGAGTGGCTTATAAGGGGCTTCGAAGACCCTATGAAGGAAAAAGAAGAAACAAAAACAGAAACAAAAGAAAAAGAAGAAACAAAAACAAAAGAAGAAGCAGCAAGCTGCTCAAGAGATAAAAAAGTTGCAGAAGAAAATCCAATAGCATTTTATGAGCAAAACTTTGGAGTTCTTAAACCATTTGTAGCTGAAGGGATTAATGCGTGGATTGAAGATTTGAATGCACAGCTTGTTATCAAAGCAATGAAAATAGCTTTAGAAAAGAATGCACCTAATATGTCTTATGTACAAGGTATTTTAAGAGATTGGCATGCTAAGGGGTATAAGAGTATTACTGATGTTGAAGCTGCACAAACTCAATTCCGTAAGAAATACCATTCTCGTGGTGGAAGAAATAATGCTCGAAATGAAATTGTTCCTGATTGGTTACATACTCAAGATACGGAAACAAATTCTCAGTCAGTAGAGCTTAATGAAACCGAATTAGAAGCTGAACGTAAACGTTTAGAACAAGTGTTATCTAAATATAAAAAAGAGGCTTAGGAGGATTGTAATGCCAAAGCAGTTAACAATATTTGATGTTGAGCCTGTAGTAGCATTCGATACTGAGAAAGCACACATTCATCGATTAAATTCTAAAGTTCGTTTTACGGATGTAGTTGTTCAAGTGCCAAAACAAGTAAGAGCTACTGATGAATTAAAACCAACAACAGCGCCAGATGATCAGTATGAATTATTTGAGGAATATACAATTGGAATTTGGAGATTTAAGCGAGTGGAAGATAAGCAGTTCGATTGGGAAGAAGCGGAGGAGCTTTGCAAGTCTGCGAGAGATAATAAAGAACCGATTTCAATACGACTTTATTTATCATTAGAACAATCATTTATTCCCGATAATGTTGTGGAATATCTATAACAAAATAAAAAAGTCGAGATTGCTCCCGACTTGCTTCGACAAAATAATCATAACATACGGGAGTGGTCTTAATGGGAATTATTAAAGAAAATCTTGTAGAAATGAAAGCTGAAATAGATTTGAAAATAAACGGAATATATGTTGTTAAAAATGGTCAGGTCCAACTAATAGAACCACCCCAAGGTGGATTTGGTGAACAATCATTTGTATATCAAAGTGGAAAAGTAATTCGTATGGAAGAACGAAAAACACAGTTATTATAATCGAATTTGAATTTTATAAAAATAAATATTGAGGATAACCCTTATAAATAAGGGCTCCACTCTCAAAAGGATGAGAGTGGAGCCTGTGGATGAAATTACTGAGTTCTTGGGATGGTGAACACCAGCACATAAATAATATCATGAGTATTCAGAAAAAACATTGAGTAAATGTTTACGATTATTCAAATAATAGTAAATTAGTTTGAAACGAACAAAAGCGTTATTTTAATCGAAAAAGAGAATACGAACATGAAATAAGACCGTCCCCTTTATAGGAACGGCTGTACAAATATCATGTGCTGGAGGTTGCTCCAAATGGCATAAGACGTTTTCTCTAAACATTATAGACAAGAATATTTACGATTATACGCAAAAACGGCAGGCAACCGATTAAGTTACCTGCCATGTCCTGAAAAGATACGGAGGAGAGAGCTCCGATTTGAAAGAGTGAAGCCGGTGGGAAGTCGGCTTGCAGGTAGTATGTGTAATATAAAAAGGATTATTCGTAAAGGAGAATGGGAGATGGACAAACAAAAACGCATTGAAATCGTGAATTCACTTATTAAGTATCTTGCAGATTATGAGAGGGAGTTCTTTCGTTACAAGGATAGAACAGCACATTTTAAGCATGATGGTAGAAATCTATGGTTCATTGATCATGGCACGAATGTTCCGATGCGTATGACAAGAAGTTCTTACATGAACAAGAAACAGGAACATAATTTCTCTGGTGGCGGAACAATGTGGGGATTAATCAGAGATTTCACGGACTTTATATTTGGTAATGACAATTCGAACGGTAGAAATGGTTATGGAGGATTGTACTGTACTCATTGGGGTTGGTCAGAAGAAGGAATGGAAAAGATGCGTGAATATGCACGAGAAATCGGATATTTAAAAGCTTCATAAAATAGTTAATTTAATAAAAAAAGCAGTTCACTTTTTGAACTGCTTCCTAATAGAGTTCTGGTTATGTAATTTAGATGAAGATGCTACTTACTAGGAATAGAGCTCCTAGCAAAATTAGAGAATCAACTAAAATCAAGAACTGGTTTTTCTGTGGCTTTTTCAATTCCTTTATTAAGCTAAAAACTGCACTCAATCCGAAACAAATGTATAACAAAATCATTATTGTTTCTGACATAATTAACACTCCTAATATATTGATAATTTAATTATATAACGAAAAACATTTGTATGTAAGTTTTTAACAAAATTCTTATTTTAAAGCTAAAGAGTGCCTTGTAGTGCGCTCCTTATGCCTACTAATTATAAATGTTTATATTTGATCTTAGATTTCTTGCTTGGAAATAAAATACTCTTAAACAAAGTTTAGATAGACAATACAGCCCATAATTACAATATAAAACAATGCACAAAAGAAGATTAAAATGTATTTTAATGTCTTGTTCATATTAGTACCGTCCTAAAAGAGGATTATTTGGATTTTAATATGGTATGTAAAAAAGGCGCATTTATACAAGGGAAGGGTAGCTAGCAAAAGTAAATAAAATCTTTATTTAAATAAAAAGAGCGCTAATCGTGAGCGCTCCTTATACCTCATTATAACGACAGTGACGAACTCACATTATATAGAAAGGCACTATTATTGTATGTCAGAGTATGAGATTAGTGAATAGATATAGATAAAATCTTTATTCAAAAATTAAAGAGTGGTTTTTAAGTGGCTCTATGACTAAGAGTTATTTTAAATTTTTTATGGTTTTGAAGTATTTAAGCAATAATTTTGTTTAAGACTAAGATATTTTCTCATTAGTAATACCGATTTGCTTCAGTAGACATGGCAATCGCTTTTGTTTCATGAACTGTACCATAGGGATGTTCTGGCGGTGCATATATAGAGTAAATTTTAAGTGGTTTATTCCCCATATTAATTACATTATGCCATTTTCCAGCAGGTATCATAATTGCATAGTCATCATAGACCATTTCTTGAAAATCTAATTTATCTTTGTTATCACCCATTTGAACGAGTCCTTGACCCTCTTCAATACGTATGAATTGATCGGTTGTAGGGTGTACTTCTAAACCTATGTCATCACCAACATTAATACTCATTAAAGTTACTTGTAAGTTTTTTCCTGTCCAGATAGCGGTTCGGTAAGTATTGTTTTGTTTGGTGGCTTGATTAATATTCAATACAAATGGTCTAGCTCCATAATCTGTTAATCTAACATTTTCACAACAAGGATTCCGGTTGTGGTCCCAAGCATTATTGTTGTAACTGTAATAATAAGGATTCCAACCGTAAATCCAATTATTGTTATTCCAGATGCTATCCATTGAGCTTTGACATTGATAATAACGTGGATTATATTGCATATCCAAGCTCCTCTCATGATTTTATCATTTACTGTTTATCCTATGCTGTTGTCTATTTATAGGAATGCAGAATAAGAGGAAATGGGCAGTAATAAAAAATATAATCAAACGTTTTTATTTTTTCAGGAAAAATAAAAGAACCCGTCTTTTATAAACGGATTCTTCCCACAAGGTCTGCAAGAAATTCAAGGTAACTGGACCAGAGCAACCTGTGGAATTCCTTGTGATAATATTGTATGCCAAAGAATCAGTAAGGTTAATGAAATCTAAACAAAATCTTATTTTAAAGCTAAAGAATGCCTTGTAGAGCGTTACTTATGCCTAATTATAAATGGTTATGTGCGATCTTAGATTTCTTGCTTGGAGGAATAAAATGCTCTGAAACAAAGTTTAGATAAATAATACAGCTAATTATGGCAATATAAAACACTACACAAAAGAAGGTTAAAATGTATTTTAATGTCTTGTTCATATTAGTACCGTCCTAAAAGAGGATTATTTGGATTTTAATATGGTATGTAAAAAAGGTGCATTTATACAAGGGACGGATAGCTAGTACAAGTAAAACAAAATCCTTATTTAACAACAAATAAAAAGAGTGCATTTTTATATGCGCCCTTAGTAAGGTAGGTGAATGTTTCATGAGATATAGAAAATCTAAAAAATCGTAATCAGATTTTCACGAGTAAATTTTTAATATTGTATGCCTTACATGGAATTATGGAGCCTGTCATTAAATAATAAAGAGCGCCTTGAGAGAAAGGCGCTCTGACTAAAACTAATGTTGAAAAAGAATACCCATAATATTGTATGTATGTATGTTTTTGATTTAGGTGCGAGATTAAATAAAATCTTTATTTAAATATAAAGAGCGCTTTAAAAAGCGCTCTCTGACCAAGATTTTTAATAGAAAATAGGTGTCAGCTCACAAGGCTTAATTTGTAAGCATGAATACATGTGCAGCCCATATTAATATATGTATTTTCTTATGAAGTGTGAAAAAATATATATAACAAAATCGTTATTTTAATTAAAAGAGCAGCTAGCAAAAGCTAACTGCTTGTTGAAAAAAGAATCCACCCCAGGTTATCTACTGGCAGAGTTTCAAGAAATAAATGATTAAATTAATTTAATTTTTCAATTACAATCGAAGCATTTATATTTGTTTGTGTTCCACCTGCCAAAGTCTGTAAAGTAACTGCAGCAGCAGAAGTATGATTATTAAGGGTAATAATATCGCCTGCAGCTAAAGCGAGGATTGTTTGGCCGTTGTTTGGTTGAGTCCCTGCGCCTGATCCATAAACTGCGCTGGTAACCGGAGCACCATTTAAAAAAAGTGTGAATTGATTAGGCTCAACTCCTGATACAGAAAAAGAAATTTTATAATCTCCTGCATTAAGAATCATTAATTGAGAAGTTCCCAGCGTATGAGTAAAACCAGATGTCATTCTACCATGTGAATTAAAAAGAATAGGTGCTTCTAAGGCAACAACTTGAGCTGCTGTATTGAAAACATAAGCATAATGAGATAAACCAGATACTGTAAGACCGGTAGGCCCAGTAGATCCGGTAGCTCCAGCGGTTCCTGGTAATCCAGTAGGCCCAGGAATGCCTTGGATGCCTTGGATACCTTGAAGCCCAGTTGGGCCAGTCGGGCCGATAGGTCCAATAAGTCCCGGATTACCTTGAATACCTTGGATACCCTGAATTCCAGTCGCCCCAGTTATTCCAGTAGGTCCAATAGGACCAATAGGCCCCGGATTACCTTGAATCCCCTGAATCCCTTGACTTCCTTGAGGTCCAGTGGGGCCAGGAATCCCTTGGATACCTTGAATACCTTGAAGTCCGGTTGGTCCTGGTGACCCAGAAGGTCCAGTGGGGCCAGTCACTCCGGTTGGTCCTGGTGGTCCCCCAGAAGGTCCAGTCGGGCCCGTTGGTCCTGGCGGTCCCCCGGAAGGGCCGGTAGGTCCAACAGCTCCAGAAGGTCCAGTTGGACCTACAGAACCAGGAATGCCAGGAATCCCTTGAGGGCCGGTCGGACCAGGAATCCCTTGAATCCCTTGAATGCCAGGAATCCCTTGAATGCCAGGAATCCCTTGAATTCCAGTGACCCCTGTTATTCCAGTGGGTCCAATAGGACCTTGAATGCCAGGAATGCCTTGGATACCTTGGATACCTTGAATTCCAGAAGGTCCAGTTGGACCAATAGATCCAGAAATCCCAGGAATCCCTTGAGGTCCAGAAATACCTTGAGGCCCAGTAGGTCCCAGGCTACCTTGAATTCCAGTAGGTCCGGTAGCACCAGTAGGCCCGGTAGGTCCCGGAGGTCCACCAGAAGGTCCGGTTGCTCCGGTTATCCCGGTAGGTCCTGTCGCTCCAGTTATTCCAGTAGGCCCTATTTGAGGTAAAGGAAAGGAACATGGAAAGGGTATGTGACAATTCTTTTTAAATTTACTCATGTTTACACCTCCCTTATAAATTAACTAACAATTTATATTTATACTTTAACAACTTATGAGTAAACAGACACACTGGTGTAAGGAACCCCCCCATAATAATTACATAAAAGGTTTTAAGAGCAAGCCTTTATTTCACATTCCATACCAAAAAGAGCACTATATTATATATAAGTGCTCTTCGGATCAAAGCTCTTAGTGTAAAAGAGTACGTGATACCAAATGTAATTTTTTCATGGGCGTGAAGTATTTGAAAAAAAGCTATTTTAGTAGGGAACAAGTTTAAAAGGCCCTGGTTGACACAGGACCTTTTAAAAGGGAACAACACTTGACATGTTAATAATTTTGACTGAAAGTTACTTTCATATTAACATTATTGGGATTTTAATTCCAATAATGGTTGTTGAGAAATAAAAAATTATTTGGCACAACAAAGCAGCTAGCTGAAGTAGCTAACTGCTCCATTGTACGCTTTTAGAAGTAGCATAGGATACAACTATAGTATAAACGGATATCGAAATATTATGCAGGAAAGAAAACTAAACAAAAATTTCATTTTGTATAAAAACACCAAAGTAAAACGAGCACTTGTTCCAGAGTGCTCGCATAAAAACATTCCATGTATTGGGGTTATGTTTGTAAGTCATGAACCAGTGAATGGATGAAAAGTAAGGTTCAAGATAGTTTATTCATTTTAAAGCAAATAGGAACTTGTACGGCAAAAAGAGCAGCTAGTAAAAGCTAACTGCTCCATTACGAAAAAAGAGCACCTTCGAACAGTGCTCTTCCTCAGAGTGTATAGTGCATGATACTTCATGAAGGTTTTTAAGAAATAAAATGAATGAGCTCACAACTGAAAAGATGCGGCTACAAAATAACATATGAAAATGCCGTATTAGGAGTGACAATGAAATTTAAATAAAAAAGAGCAGCTAGCAAAAGCTAACTGCTCGGTACTCCAAGGGAGAAAGTGATTATTTACTATGTAAATTACATCAATTTCTTTGTTAACAAATATGTAAACCCTATGAAAATCAAAAAATTGAACGAAATCAAAAAGATATTTTTTTGAGGCTTTTTAAACTCTTTTATCAAAGTAGCGGATGCGCCAACTACTACAATGATATAAATAATGATTCTTAATGTATCAGGCATATTTAGCACTCCTGTTAATTAATAAATTGTATTATACAGGAATTCGTTTGTGTATTAAGAAGTAACAATAAGATTTAAGGAAGATTTAAACAAAATAATCCTTTTGTAGTGAAGGTGAAATTCAAAAAGGGCCTGATGTGAGAGAACAGGCCCTTTACAAAAATTGCATATGAGGAAAATCAATGTCAACAGTATAGTATCAACAAATGAGACTTAATTCCAGATGTTAAGTATTGAGAAATAAAAAATATTTAACGTAACAAAGTGGTTAACTTTATGAGCTAACCACTTGTTACACAAAAGAAAATTAGGCCCTACAAGTAATAGTTGTGTAACTTAAAGTTACAGTTATAGTGTAAGCAAGATTGGAAATGTTATATGAAAGTAATTCGGTTAAAAAGTTTCATTTGGTCATAAATAAAAGAGCAGCTAACAAAAGCTAGCCGCTCTAAACAGGGATGTGTCTCTAGATGTAGTTTTAATATAAACAGAATGTTGAGTTTTATTCATGGGGAGAGAGAAATGGGCTTGAAAACAGAATATAGTCCGGCTAGAAAACTAGAGGACACCAATTTTTAGAGCAGCGATAAAGCTGTTTTAAGATTTGGTGTCCTCTTTATTTTTGAAAGGGGATGTGGGGAATGAAGGTATTAAAAGATCAATTACGTGAATGGAAAAAGCAATCGAACCAATCGAAAAAGAAAAATAAGAAAAAAGGAAAAGAGAAATTTAGTACTCGTGAAATTGAAGATTTAATGGGGATACATAGACCTTGCTATGAACGTAGACGTGGAGCGTTAAGACAAAAGTAATAAAAAATAAAAAGGAGTGGTCTTACATGACTAAACAATTATCTTTCTTACCAAAAATCGATAGAGCAGCAACACAAGAGAAGTTAGAGGGTATTCTTGAAAGTGTACGTATATATAGACAGTTCGGAGTGATTCGTAAGGAAATGAAAGTCACTCCTTCTTATGAAGTTAGAGAACATGGTCCAACACATGCTGTTGGAAAGCCTTTGGAGGATGTGGCAATTGCAAATATACAACAAATTGAGCATGAAGAGTGGTTGGAGTTAATGTCATTCCGTATTAATCAGTTTTTAAGTCGCTTAGGTAATAGTTGTGCAGGAAAGATTCAGAGGGATATTATAAATAAGCGTTATTTAGACGAAGAAGCCATATGTGATTATATGGTTTATAACGAAATTGGAATGGCTGAACGTACATATCGCCGTTGGAAGTCCAGGGCGTTTTATAATTTAGCTTTTGCACTTAGATTAGAAGTTTATGAGACTGAAGAAGCTGGAGGTAATGAGTAATGAACTTTGTTCAACCAATACGTGATCCAGAGCAAATAAAGCAAATTAAAGAGTATTTAAAAGAAATGAGTGAGCGTAATTATATCTTGTTTGTAATAGGGATTAATACAGGTCTACGTATTAGTGACATTTTAAAACTGAAGGTTGGAGATTTAAAGGGTAGTCACATTTCAATGCGTGAAATGAAGACAGGTAAGCAGAAACGTATTCAAATTACTGCAGCATTAAGAAGAGAGTTAAAGTGGTACATTGAAGATATGGAAGACTATGAGTATTTAATTAAGAGCAGACAAGGAAAGAATCGACCAATAGGAAGAAGCATGGCATATAAAATACTTAGTACCACAGCAGCAGAGTTTGGTTTAGACGAGATTGGAACACATACACTACGTAAGACATTCGGATACCATATGTACATGCAGACAAAGAATATAGCTTTGCTGATGGAGATATTCAATCATTCAAGTGAACGAGTAACATTACGATATATAGGAGTAAACCAAGATGCAATGGATAAAGCAATGACTAGGTTTAAAATTTAATCATTGCTTTTTCTTTTTAGTTCGAGGATAGCAACACATGCCTATCGACTTAAGAACAGAAACTTACGCTTGAACATAATATCAAATCTAGATGAGCAAAGCTATTTCAAGTGAATAGAATTCACTCTTTAAGAATACATAAAATATATACATACAAGCTTAGTCTAATCACTACATCATTAGTGAAAGTAGAATTCTATAAATTTTGGAGGAAGAGATATGCAAAAAAAGGTTCTCCTGTTCACAGATTTGGGGATTGATGATGCGTTTGCTATATTGTACATCTTTTTTCGTAAAGACATTCAACTTGTAGGAATTGTAGCCGATTATGGAAATATATCAAGAGAAAATGTAATAAGGAATATTAACTATTTGAAGTACATTGCGGGAAGAGAAGAGATACCTGTATTCCTTGGTGCTTCTGTACCGTTGACAGGTATATTGATTCAGTATTTCCCTGAGGTACATGGAAAAGTCGGATTAGGACCTATTATTCCCCCTGAAATTCCATATCCAGTTTATTCCTTAAATGATATTTATCAAATTATAGAATCAAATTTAGAAGATCTTACAATTATCAATTTAGGAAGACTTTCTTCGCTAGCTACGACTTTTGTATTGAATTTAGAAACAATGCGAAACGTAAGAGAATGCATTTGCATGGGGGGAGCTTTTTTCTACCCAGGTAACGTAACTGCTGTGGCTGAAGCTAACTTTTACTCAGACCCTTATGCAGCAAACTTAATTCTGCAGCATGCAAAGAACTTGACGGTTATTCCTTTAAATGTGACTCAACATGCGATTGTTACACCCGAAATGGTCCAGCAAATCGATGCATTTCATCGGAATACACAGGATCTTGCAGGACTCATCATCAAACCTATGTTAGATTATTATTATAATTTCTACTCCAAGTCGAATCCTGGTATAAGTGGAAGTCCTATGCATGATTTTGTAACGGTGTGGTATTTGCTGAATCAAGAGGCTGTTAGCCTTTCAAGGGTACCCATTAAAGTAATTCCTGATCAAGGGGAAGGATTTGGTCAAAGCATTGCAGACTTTCGTTTTGTTACTAATCCAGGCTATAAAACGCATAATGTAGCTTTTCAGTTTGATTATGAAAAGTTCAAGAAGGATATTATGGAAACGTTCCTAAAGAAGAGAGTGTAACGGACTTTATTAACTTCAGATAATACGGATTATATGAATGAAATATCACTGCACTTCACGTACAAGAATTCGAATTTTTTAGGTTAAAATTCGTCTAACATACAAAGCTTCCGAAATGTTGGCTGTATCCTATCACTATCAAGCTAACAGAATAAAATCTTTCTAATTTCTGGTACATTAAACCTTTAACTTGATGACCATGTGGTGCTACCCTATTCTATACGGTTATTCATTTTTATTATGTTGTGTAACTCAAAAGAGAAAGTGCTATGAAGCTATCAATATCAAGGGCTGTAGCGTTTGGCGTAGTTACACACAATATAAGATATGGGTAAGTGGCAGTATCAAGGTATCGAATGGTGTATATACATAAATATAAAATGCAAGGGGGAGGTAATTGTGATTCATGTTAAATGAAGAACTATTAGAAGTAATAATTAAATACAAAAGGAATACTGGAAGAAATCCTGATATGTTAAAGCTAAATCCAAATTATTTTAGAAATATTCTAGAAGAATTGAATTATCCACATTGGATTATTAAAAAGAAAATGACAGAAATGAAAAAAAGTATATTCGGAGTACCAGTGGAATTAACAGATGCAGTGGAAAAATTTGAGCTATGAAAACGTTGGCAGAGTCGTGACCGCTTTTTGGCAGGAAATGTGTCGGTTATTTTGGAATTAACGTGTTATATTTGTATTGTGGGAAGTGGCGGAAAACACAACTCACTATGTTGTTTTTAAAATTCTAAACGGTTCGTAATGACGGCACATAAAATCCGAAACCAGCAGATGGTAGTGGTTGAATGATACCGTTATTAAGGAGAGCTTTTGCTCTTCTTCCAGTTACTTAATAAAGTGCAAACAAATTGATGCAGCAATATTAGGTGATTGGAAGAAGGAGAAAACTTCATTTACCGTAATTGAAATACAAATAAATAATTGATATCAGAGCATCCATAACGGGTGCTTTCTTCTTTGTTATATAGAAATTACACATTAAACGTATTTAAATACGTTTAATGTGTAACATGAATTGACTCAATGGTACAGATATTAGATGTTAAATGTACCGTGAAACTCTTGGAAATACAATGATGGGAAATTATAATGATATTGGTATATTACGGGAGAAGGCGGAATTGTAGGAGTAAAGGGAATGTGCCCAGGTTGCATACCATATTGACCATATGAATGATGTTGAAGTAAATGTTGCCAAGTCGCAGCTGGAGCTACAAAAGCAATCCTCATCGGGAAGGGATTCATAATATAATCACTCCTAAAGTAGTATTCATGTACTAGGGTATGCGCTTACTGAATATAGATGTGCACAATCTAGGTCTATAAACATAATAATCAATGAACAGAAAAATAGGGTTACTAATCTTATGATGTGTCCATTATGGTTGTTTTATTTTACTATATAGATAGAACAAACATGTGTATAGCAATTATAGCAGGCGCTGCCGTGTTCTGGTTGGCGTCTTGTTTGTCGTTAAGGAAAGGTCAGCCCAAACGTGTTGCATTTTACAAAACAAACTCAACACAAACCAAATATTGTAAAGAAGTTTCAAAAAACCATCTAATGTAACACATCATATATTTTGTTACATTAGATTTATGAATAGAAATGCCGTTATATCAACGTTTCTTTCTATTTTTAAAAATAACTACCATATTTTATGTAACATATTGTATAATAAAGATACATCTAATGTAACATAACGTATGGAGGGGTAAGGAATGAAGTTTGTGCAACCAATTCGAGATAAGAAAAAATTAGAAGAAGTGAAAGAGGTTTTACGTCGCCAATCTTATCGTGATTTGTTTTTATTTGAAATGGGAATCAATACAGGTCTAAGAATTAGTGACTTATTAAAGTTACATGTAAATGATGTGAAAGAACGAACTCACATTGTAATTAAAGAACAGAAGACCGGAAAAGAGAAACGTTTCATTATCAATACAGCGTTAAGAGAAAAAATAAATGAGTATGTAAGTAGGATGAATGAAACAGATTGCTTATTTGCTTCTAAAAAGACAGGAAAACCGATCACAAGAATCCAAGCTTATCGAATTATGAACGCTGCTGCTGAAAAAGTAGGAATTGATGAAATTGGGACGCATACTCTTAGAAAAACATTCGGATACCATTATTACCAAAAAACGAAAGATGTAGTAATGCTACAAACAATCTTTAATCATTCTGCTCCATCTATTACATTACGTTATATAGGAATCCAACAAGATGAGATTGATAAATCATTAGAAGATTTTAGTTTATAAATGAAATTTGTACGTTCGGGTGCAAATTGGGTACAATTTAACCAGTACTTTGTATCCAATAAAAAATAAAGCGAGGTAATGGCCCTATGGAATCACCCCTACATATATTGAGTAAGAGTATACAGTTTGGAGAAAAATTTCTTAAAGAGTTAGATAAAAGAACTGATTTAGAATTAGAACATAAAATAGTTGCCTCTCTTTTTAGGAAATTAATTGAACAAGCTGATGCCGGCTATGTATTAGCAGACCATGACCTAGAAGGACCGCTAACGGTAATGAAGCGTTCCATTTTAGAAACGTATCTAGCGATAAGGTATATCTTACAAAAAGAAGAATCAGTAAAAGATAGAGCATATAGTTATTATGTAGGATTTTTAATAGATTCAAATAAAGATATGAGAAGTTGGTCTAAACAACAAGTTGATATGTCTGATTTGGAATATGAAAGAGCGATTGAGATTAATACAGAAATATTAAAAAATCCTAAATTCAAATACATTCTACAGGAATGGGAAAAAACCAAAAGAAAGTTTAAAAAGCCACACGATCCTAACTGGTATTCTTTATTCAAAGGACCGTGGTCATTAAAACAATTGGCTGATCGTGTAATGCAAAAAGATCACCTTTTATACTTATTTTATGGGGCATTATCTCAGGAAGCTCATAGTTACAAAGCATTAGAGGCAACAAATTATATAGAACTTATGGATAAGCCACTTGAACTTAAACCAATTAGATGTACAGTAGAACCTGATGATGTTATCAGTATAAAAGCTTTTTATACTGGAGCTATGATTGAGGTGATATTATATTTATTTCCAAATCGCTCTGATGAATGTTTGGAATTTGCTAGAGAAATAGGGATGGTACCTGGAAAAGAGCGTTCCCTTACTAATTAATAATTTTGGGTTTGATATGTAAAAAAAGTAGCGGAATTCGCTGCTTTTTTATTTTGTGAAGCGATTAGCGTGAGGTGGTGTAAATGGAAGAAGAAACTATAAACGTTCCTACATGCTCTGTTTGTAATGAACCCTGCATGTGGACATTAAAAATGCCATTAACTATTACTCATTTTGATAAAACATATCTCCGTGAAGCAAATACGGATAATGCTCATATATGCATTGAGTGTTTAGAGAAGGAAGTGCAAACAATTGGATAAGGGGGCAGGTGTTATGTAATTATGGCCAGACAACGAAGTCCAGACCGTAACAAAGCATATGAGATATTTAAAGAACATAAAGGTGATATTACGAATCGTAAAATTGCCGAATTGTTGTCTACATCCGAAAAAACTGTAAGTGAAAAAACGGTTGGAGGGTGGAAATCCAAAGATGGATGGATAGACAAATTAAATGGAGTACTCCATAAAAATGAACGGAGTACTCCAAAGAAAGATACGGAGTACTCCAAAAAGAAACCAGGAGCACCCAAAGGTAATAAGAATGCAGTAAACAATCGTGGTGGAGCTAAAAAGGGTAATAAAAATGCTGTCGGTAATTCCGGTGGTGCTGCTCCACTACGTAATGGTAATGCTGCTACTCATGGTTTATATAGAAAGTATTTACCGCAAGAAATATATGATTTAAAAGAAGAATTAAAAGAAGCAGTTAACAACGATTCCTTAACAATCATTTGGGACAGTATTATGCTGCAGTACACTCAAATCATCCATGCTCAACGTATTATGTTCGTTAGAGACAACGAAGACATGACAAAGGAACTGCGGAAAAACAAACTTACGGAAAGTGGCTATGAGGAAGAGTGGGAAATTCAATTCGCTTGGGATAAACAAGCCAGTTTCTTAAATGCTCAATCGAAAGCAATGTCAACGCTAGTAAATCTAATTGAAAAATATGATAGATTAGCTAATACAGAAGAACAAAAACTACGAATAGAGAAACTCAAGAAAGAGATCGCTGCTATTAAAGTTGATGGTGATACTAACCAGAATACAGAGGACTGGAAAGAGTCTCTTATGAAGATAGCAGAGCGCAGACGTAAACAAAGGGAAGCTGAAGGTAATGAGTAATACGGCTTTTAGTGAATTTATGGAGATTATCGATGTTTATTGGGATGATCCAGTTGCGTTTGCTGAGGATATGCTTGGTTTTTATCCGGATGAATGGCAGAGAAAAGTTCTTATGGATTTGGCACAAAGTCCAAAGGTTTCCGTACGTTCTGGCCAAGGTGTGGGTAAAACAGGTCTTGAGTCAGTTGTTGTTATTTGGTTCCTCTGCTGTAGGCCGAATCCAAAAGTTATATGTACAGCCCCTACAAAGGAGCAGTTATTTACTGTACTTTGGGCCGAAATAGCCAAATGGTTAGAAGGAAGTGCAGTTAAAAATCTTCTTAAATGGACTAAAACACGAGTATACATGATTGGTAGTGAAGAACGTTGGTTTGCTACTGCTAGAACAGCAACTAAGCCGGAAAATATGCAGGGTTTCCACGAAGATTATATGTTATTTGTATGTGATGAAGCTTCTGGTATAGCAGATCCTATTATGGAAGCGATACTCGGTACTTTATCTGGTGCAGAAAATAAATTGTTTTTATGCGGAAACCCAACAAGAACAAGCGGTGTATTTTATGATTCTCATAATCGTGACAGAGATTTATATAAAATACATAAAGTCTCTAGCTTAGATAGCCCTCGAACCAGTAAAGACAATATAGAAGTATTGAAAAAGAAATATGGTGAGGGTTCAGATGTTTGGCGTGTACGTGTACTTGGTGAATTTCCTAAAGCAGAAGCAGATACATTTATCCCGTTAGAAATTGTAGAGCAAGCAGCATCTTGTAAAGTGGAGCCGACTGGTGAAACACTTGACTTAGCTGTTGACGTTGCGCGATTTGGTGATGATGAAACTGTAATTGCTCCAAGGATAGGGAATAAAGTCTTTAAATTATTAAACCACTATAAACAAGATACAATGGAAACTGCTGGTCATGTATTGAAATTAGCTAAGGAATACATGGCAAAGTACAAGCAGTTAAAAAGAGTGGATATAAAAGTCGATGATAGTGGTGTTGGTGGTGGTGTTACGGACAGATTGAAAGAAGTTATTAAATCTGAACGATTACCATTCAAAGTATATCCGGTTGTGAATAACGGGAAGCCGCTTGATGATGAGCATTATGATAATGCAGGTACAGAAGGTTGGGCCGTTGTAAGAGATTTACTTGAAGAGAATATGAAAGCATTTATACAGGGTGAAGAACCTACAATGGAGATTCCAAATGATGAAAAAATGATTTCTCAATTTTCTAGCCGTAAATACAGAATAACAAGTAGAGGTAAGATTGCATTAGAGCGAAAAGAAGAAATGAAGAAACGCGGATTGCAATCACCCGATAGAGCAGATGCTATCGTTCTAGCCTTCTATAAACCGAAAGTAGTTATGGGTGGGAAGGTTAAAAGAGTGTAGTCGGACATTTATTGTTCGGCTATTTCTTTTGCTCTTTATTAATAGAAGAAAGGAGGACACACAAACGATATGAGCGATAAGAAAAAAATTAAGAATGTAAAAGTATTTGGTATTAATAAAGCAGCAAATGATCCAAAGAATAGGGAAGACAACAGCAAACAAATGACTGTAGATCCATTTGCACAAATATATGGCGATAAAGGGTTGGTTAAACCACCTTATGATATGTCGGTTCTGCTGGAAATAAAGGAAAGTAATCCAATCCATTCTGCTTGTATTAGCGCAAAAGTCGATGATATTGCAGGTGTTAGTTTCGACTTTGCTCCTTTTGAAGAAGTGAAAGAAGCGAACCAGGAGCAATATAAAAGGTTAAAAGAATTTATGCGGAATTGTAATCCAGAAATGACGAGTTCAGAAATTCTTAGAGCTGTATGGGATGATTATGAAACTGTTGGCTGGGGGATTATCGAAGTTGTTCGGAATCAAAAAAACGAACCGTCGGAACTGTACCATATTCCGGCGCATACGGTTCGTGCTCATAAGGATAAAGTGCGATTTGCTCAAATTGTAAATAACAAAGAACGTTGGTTTAAAAAGTTTGGTTATCCTGATGATTTCCGTCTTACTGATGGTAGGGCGCTAAATGCAGAGGATGTTGCGGAAAGTGGAACAGAAAAAGCCGGAGAAGTAATTGTTATTCGTAAATTCGGTTCTCGTTCTTCTTATTATGGGATACCTAATTATGTTAGTTCTATTGGCTCGATAGTTGGATCTCAAGCAGTAAGAGATTACAATATTAACTTCTTTACAGGAAAGACAATTCCGGATGCTCTGCTATTTCTTGAGGGCGTTGATGAAATAGATGATGGAACGGAAAATGAACTAAAAGCATTCTTCTCTGCAGAAACAAAAGGAGAACATCATAAATTGGCCGTTGTCCCCGTACCGCCAGGGGCAAAAGCTAGATTAGAAAAAGTTAGTCCAGATGTAAAAGAAGGCAGTTTTCGTTTATATAAGCAGGATAGCGCAATGGAGATATGTGTGGCTCATCGTGTGCCGCCTTATCGTATCGGCTGGGCTATGACAGGCTCATTAGGACAAACAACCGCTAAAGAAATGAACGAGATGTACAAGCGTTCGATTATTGAGCCTGGACAAGGAATATTAGAACATCGATTAAACTATCAATTGTTCCGTGTATTTGCTGAAATACTCGGTGGCTTAGATTGGTATTTCAAATTAAATGAAATTGATACGGATGATCGTGAAGCAGATTTGAAGTATGCGAAAGACAGTTATGATGGTGGAATATTAATGCTGAATGAGTCACGGAAAGTAGTAGGTTATGAACCTGTACCAGGGGGAGATAAATTCATTAATGATAAAACTGAAACTACCCTCCCTGAACCAATTGCAAAAGCTGCAGATAATGAGCAAGAGAACATAATTGCTATTAATGCATTTAGAGAAAAGCATGAAGAAATAGAGAAAGCTATGAAAAAGAAGGTCACTGATTTTTTTCAGAGCAGGGAAAAAGGCTCTTAAACCTGCTTCCCGTAATTCGTATTAATAAAGCAGATGAAGAGATTGATCTTGTAATTGCAGAAGCAGAAGTTGATGAATTTCTGGATAGTGTTGATTGGGATGAGGAACGACAAATGTTTGTCGATGAAGTCACGGACACACTACAGGATGATGTAACAGAGTTTGTACAGAGTACTATAGCTTCTAACGGTTTAACCTGGATGGTATTAGATCCAATTGGTGACGTTGCTGCAAAATGGGTAGCTACTTACGCTTTTGAATTAGCAAAGGGAATCCATGAAACCACTAAAGATAGATTAAGAGAAACAATGCTAAAGAATCTTAGTGAGGGAATGGGTGTCGATGCATTAAGTGTTTCCATTGCAGATGTAATGTCAGAAGCGAGCAACTACAGAGCGATGATAATTGCACGTACAGAAACTACATATGCAATGAATTACGGCAATTTAATTGCTTATAAGGGCGCAAATAGAAACAAGAAAACATGGCTTACAGGAAACGATGAGCGTGTTTGTAAAGAATGTGGTGGTTTACATGGGGAAACGGTAGATATTGATGATCTATTTAGTAATGGAAAGATGTGCCCACCAGCTCATCCGCATTGCCGATGCACTATGATTTCAGAAGAGTAATAAAATACACCTATTTAATTGGGGTTTCATCGTCAAAACGTATATGGCTTTAAATTGGCTGCTATGCGTTTTGACAGTGGAACCCCAATATTTATAGGGAAGGAGGTAAAACGATGGGATACGAACTAAAAAACGCCAATATCAGCTATGTTTCATTAGTTACAAAAGGCGCTAATGGTCGTCAATTCGCCATTATGAAAAGCGAATCTGCTAAACAACCAAATATATCAAAGCAAGTTCCAATCCTTAAAACAGAGGAAGAGAAGCAGCTTGTTACAGGTGTAGTATATGAACCTGATGTAGAAGATTCACACGGGGATAAAATGACAGCAGAAGAAATTGAAAAGGCTGCTTATACCTTTATGGAGAATTACCAACACATTGACAAGCAACATGATGAAATCGCTGGTAAAGGCACAGTTGTTGAAAACTGGATTGCTAAAAGTGATATGACAGTAGGCGAACAAGAAGTACAAGCAGGAACATGGCTTATGACTGTTCGTGTTGATGATGCAGACACCTGGGAAGAAATTAAAAAAGGTGAAGTTACCGGTTTTTCTATGGGTGGATTTGGTGAACGAGTAGAAATCGCCAAGACTGATGATTTTACTCATGAAGATAAAGGTCTTATTCGAAAGATGTTAGATTTCGTTAAAGGTGAAACTCACAAAATCACAAAAGGCGAAGTAAAAGACCGCTTTATTGATGAAAAACAAAAGCGTGATTTACGAGCTGTATTTAATTTGTTTGAAGATGTGTTCTATTGGGAGATTTGGGAAAGTAATCCCGATATCGATCGTATGGTAGCTGCTCTTGATGATATGAAGGACATACTTTCTTCTATTAAAGGTGGTTATACCATTGCGAAATCAGAAGGCAGTGTACAAGCAGAAAGCATTGTTTTAGAAAACATAAAAAAAGCCGGGAAAGTATTATCTCAAAAGAATCATACAAAATTAGATGAAGCATTAGCTTTAATTACTGAAATAAAAGAAGCTGCTTCACCACAGGAGGAAGATGAAATGAAAGCAGAAGATATTGCAGAGATTGTTAAACAAGCAGTAGAACCACTAGCTACTAAGTTAGAAAAGATTGAAAAGCAGGTGAATGGTGAAGAGGTAGAACCGACGCCAGAAGAGCAAACAGAGGAAGAAAAAGCTGCAGCAGTTATTCAAAAAGCACTAGAACCAATTACAAAGCGACTTGAAAATATCGAAAATGCTGCTTCTATCCGTAAAGGTTTAGATCCGGATGAAGAGTTCACACCAGGAAAACAACCAATTAAAAAATCTGTATTCGCAAATCTTAACTTGTAATATAAGGAGGAATTATTAATATGAGCACAATGAACAATCAAGATTTAATGAAACGTTTATCAAAAATCGAAAAAACTATTTCAACAGGTTCCCTTTCTAGCGGATTACTAAATCCCGAGCAGAGCAAGGAATTCTTCCGAATGGCATTTGATTCAACACCATTCTCGCAGTTACACCGAAAAGAAATGCGTAAAGCCAAGCAAGGTGAGTTAGACAAAATTGCTATTGGTGGCCGTATTCTTCGTAAGAAAACAGAAAATACCGATGATAAATACCGTGCAAATGTTCAAACTTCAAAAATTGAATATAGCACTGAAGCTGTTCGTTTACCATGGGAAATCACTGAAGAAACTCTGCGTGAAAATATTGAAGGAGAAAATTTCGAAGATACTGTGATGTACCTCATGTCAACTCAGACTGGTATTGACTTGGAGGATTTACATTGGAATGGTGATAAATCTTCTTCTGATCCATTTTTAAATATTAATGACGGATGGTTGAAAAAAATCAAGACGTCAAAAGAATCTCATATCATTGATCATGCTAAATTAGTATCTAAAACAGGCGAAACAGAGATTGCGAAAGGATTCGGTAAACATTCAATGTTTGCTTTATCTGGTGCTATCCCTAACAAATATAAAAACGGAAATTTACGTTGGATTATGTCCCCTACACGCAAAGAAAAATGGATGGAGTATTTAACAGAGCGTCCAACAGGAGCTGGCGACGCTGCTTTATTAGGAGCAGGTGACCAGGTAAATAAACCTCTTGGATATGGAATCGCAGAGGTACCGTCATTATCTGATGACATTATTGTTCTTGCTGATCCACGTAACTTTATTGCAGTTAACACTTACGATACTCGTGTTCGTAAAACAACAGAGGGTGAAACTGCAATCATGGAAGATAAACGATTCTATGTAATTCACTTTGATGACGATGCTGTAATTCAGGAAATGGATGCAGTAGCAATCCTAACAAATATTCCGGATACGTTTGGAGCTTAATATCCAGGCGTATTTTTTATGGGAATAAACCCTTTGTTATTAGGGTTTTGAATGTATACTTTTTTAATGTTTTCTTGTTTTTAACGGAAAACGAGACAGAACCAATAAAACCAATAATACGAATGTAAACTTTCATTGATTAGTTTACATTCGTATTTTCAATGAGAAAAAACACAGCAATGACCTAGGCTATATTGTGAATGCTCATAGTACTATATGTTGGATATCAAAAACGTGTTAAAAAGTAAACTTTTAATAATTAGTTTACATTCGTGAAAGGGGTGTTAATTATGAAAGTAGTTACGCTGCGATTAGGTGGTACTTATACCGCTTATGGACAAAAGTTCAAGAATGGCCAAGAAGAAACAATAGCAAATGATAAAGCTGATTACCTTGTAAGTACTGGACATTTTGAACTTGTAAAAGAAGTCGATAAGAAGGAGAAAGAAACATAATGGATATTACCTTGCAGGACATTAAAGACCGCGTAAATGTACAGAAGATGCCTGATACAGTTATTCAAGAACTAATAGATTACTATGCGGTTATTGCTAGAAAGTATTTACGAGTAAAACCGGAGAAGCCGATGAAAGAAATCATCCAAACAAGTAAACTAGCTTGGCTTTCTTTTCCTGCTGAATCTATAGCAAAAGTAACTCATGTTAGTTCTAAACAAGATATGACCGATTCTATTACTGTAAATGGGCGTATTGTTTATGGTTTATCCGAAAATCAGTTATATGAATTTGAATATAAGATACAAGATTATGATGATCTGCAGGTACTTATGAAGAAATGTATTATTGATTTGGTTGTTTCTGCAGTAGTTCGTGCTAACTTACAACGAAAAGGTATGAAGACATCGGAAAGTATTGGTGATTATTCGTACCAGATTAGCCCAGAAGCGTTAGATGAACCAGCTACAAACAATAAGATACTCAATGGTTTAAAAGGTTTTAGAGCAAGAGTTAAGCCGGTGATGGCCACATGAACGAAATGTATTTCGATGATGGTGGAATGGATGATTTATATATTCATGAGGTAGTTGTAAAACGAAAAAAGAAAAAGAAGCAATCCGCTGGTAACTATGCAGAAGTACCAGAGGACGTTTACGAGAAGATGATTTGCCGTGTAACAACTAATTCTGCTGCTGATAATGAGAGGTTCAAGCGTGATAAACAAAATTTCGATACAACCTTTAAGATATATGCACCTGCTTCTTACAAAATTAAACCTAATGATCGTATCCATTTCAAAAGTGAAGAATTAGGCGTTGATTATATGTTTGAAGTAAAAGGAGAGCCGCGTAATCCTGCATTTATGAATCATCACATTGAAATTTATTGCGAAAAGGTATGATTCTATATGGCGAATTCAGTAGAAATTGAGTACTCAAGCAATATGGAGCAAGTAAAGACGCATATTAATGCTATGTGTGTTGAAAAAGTTACAGCAGCATCTATTCATTTGCAAAATCAAGTTAAGAAGAATCTCACGGGTAGCCGTAGCGGTAAGCAATACAAAATACCTCATACGAGTCGTAAATATACTGCTTCTAAACCAGGTGAAGCACCTGCTGTTCGTACCGGTGACTTGCTAAATTCGATTAAATACAATATTAAACGGTCACAATCAGAGGTATTGGGTGCAGTAGGGAGCGATTTGAAAAAAGCAATATGGCTTGAAATTGGTACAAGTCATATGGAAGCCCGTCCATTCCTATTAAAAGCGTTTGAAAAAGAACGTAGAGAACTTAAAAGAATGATGGGAGGGTAATAGATGTCTAACGCTATTGCAGCTATTAGAATGCTTGTAGAGAACGATGAAATAATAAAAGCTAATCTATCAGAATATGGTGAAGGCGAGGACAAAGGCCCTGCTCTTTCCTTCCAAACTGCACAAGATGATATGGAAATGCCTTATGTAGTTATGAGAATTGAAGCAGATAATCCGGATGATGTTGAAATTATAGATCGTATGATTCTAAATTTCGATGTGTATTGTGATAATGGGGATTATGATAAGGCAAAGTTAATTGCTACACGTATTGAGAAGTTACTAGATAGAGAAGTTGGTTTAAAAGATGATGGGATACTTTCTATACATCGTGCAGGTAAACTGCCGGTACCAGATGAAGACCCATCCATCATTCATATAAATGCGAAATTCCTTGTCCGAACATTTCGAACGGACTTGTATTAGGGGGTAGGACAAATGAGCTGGAAATTAATTAATGGTGTTCGTGAAGGGACTACAGAAAATTTTGTTATCGGTCCTGGTGTCATGTACAAAGGATTTAAAAGTGTAAAACAATTAGGTGAACTTGTAGGAGCGACTACAGGCGGAACAAAAGTGGGTTTTGATCGTGAGTATTATGATGCAGATCTTGATGGTGTGCTAGGTAAAATGGTGCGTGGTAAGTGGTTATTAAAAGATGAACCGCATGTAGAACTTACATTAGTAGAGTTCACAAAAGAAAACCTGCAGTTAGCTTTACCTGGTATGACGGTAGATAGTACAACTGAAGAAGATTACGATATTATGAAACCTTCAAATGATATTCCAGATTCAAACTATCATGATATTGCACTCATTGGTATGATTTCGGGTAGTGATCTACCAGTCATTTTTGTAATTCGTAATGCAATGGTAGTTTCATCTATTGAGGTTGATCTAAAAGATGGTAAAGGGACAGTTGGTTTGAAGTGTAAGTTTATTGGTCATTACAGTGAATCTGCACCATCTACGCCGCCATACGAAATCTATTTACCAAAGAAAAAGAAAGCAGCAGCACAAAAAGCACCGGCTACCGCATAAATGGTAGTCGGTTTTCTATTACATAAAACAAGCTGAATGCTAAAAGGAGAGAACAAAATGACTTCTATATTAGAAAAAATGATGAATACCGGTACAGAAATTACAATCTTAGGTGAAAAAGTAACGATGCGACGATTAAATGTAACGGACGTTTGGCGATTCGCTAAGATTATTTCGAAGGTTGGACGCAGCGCAATAGTTAACTTCGCTGATTTCGGTAAGGATAAGCAAGCAATGGATGAACTTACTAAAGCAGCAGAATCTCTTCCAGAAGAAGAAAAACAAGCACAATTAGTTGCACTTAAAGAGAAGCAGCAACAAAAAGGATTAGAATTTGCTTTCCGTGTTCTAACGATGATCCCTGCTTGTGAGGATGATTTTACAGAGTTCTTTGCTAGTTTATTAAAAGTAAAAGCAGAAGAATTTAGACAGTTCCCTCCGGAAGCAATGGTTTCTGTTATTCAAGGATTACTGGAAAGTGAAGACTTAATGACTTTTTTCAACCAGGTCAAGGGACTCGTGAAAGTTCAGAGCGAGAAATGGAGCCAATCAGCAGCAGCGCCAATCCTAGCGTAAATGAAGACTCAGATGAATATTTAGAGGAAGCAGAACAAAATATGTTACGTGCTTTCGATAAGATACAAAAACGGTATGGATGGACAGATGATTATGTCTTATCTATACCGTATTCGCGTTTAATGGACCTGTTTTCTCTAATTGCACGAGAAGAGCAGCAAGAAGAACTAAATGAGTGGAAGAAGATGGCGTTCATTGGCTTTCAAACTCGTCAACTTGAAGAAGGTACTACTTTTAATGATTATCTTCAAGCTTTTGGACTAACTGACAACCAGGACGATAAAGAATCATCTTATGAAATGGGTGAAGTATGGACGAAAGAAGAGTGCGAAGCGCATGTTGAGCAGATTATGGCTCAATTCCAGGAAGACGACGATGAAGAATAAAATGGTTATCGGCCCCAGAAGGGGGTGCGTAAATGTTAGCTGAAATGTTCCAACTGTTCGGAACGATTGGTATTAAAGCAGAAGGCGCTTATAAGGATTTACAACAGTTTGAAGATCGAGTACAAAAGACTGCAAATGGAATGCATGATAAATTCCAAAAAGCAGGGGAATCAATTAGTCATGTAGGTAACAAAATGAAAGATGTTGGTACAAACATGACAACGGGCGTTTCCTTACCTTTAGCTGGTATCGGTGCTGCAGCTGTAAAAGTGGCTTCTGATTTCGATACTTCTCAAAGAAACATCCAATCTTCTTTAGGTCTTACTGAAAAAGGTGCTGAAAACCTTGGTAAAATCGCAAAAGAAACTTGGAAAGATGGATTTGGCCAAAGTATTGAAGAAGTGGATCAGTCTCTTATAAAAGTGTATCAGAATATGAAAGACGTTCCTCACGAAGAATTAGAAGAAGCTACAAAAAGTGCTATGACATTGGGTAAAACATTTGATTCTGATATCAATGAAGTAACTCGTGGTGCAGGGCAGTTAATGAATCAATTTGGTATTTCTTCAAAGGAAGCATTCGATTTATTTGCTGCTGGTGGACAAGAAGGTTTGAACTATTCAAATGAAATGTTTGATAATGTGGCCGAATATGCTCCGCTGTACAAACAAGCCGGATTCACTGCTAACGAGATGTTTACCATTATGGCAAATGGTACTCGTGATGGTAGTTATAATCTCGATTACATTAACGATCTTGTAAAAGAATTCGGGATTCGGGTACAGGACGGTTCTAAAGGCGTATCTGATGCTTTTGCTGAAATGTCACCTCAAACACAAAAGGTCTGGGATAACTTCAACAAAGGTAAAGGAACTTCTGCAGATGTATTTAATGCCGTCTTAGGTGATTTAGGTAAGATGGACGATAAAGTAAAAGCAAACCAACTTGGTGTTGCAGTATTCGGTAGATGATAAGTTGTGCCGAATTAAAATCGCGGTATGAAGCAAAGAGGGTGCGAATCCTAATTTGAACCGAAGGCTATGCAAAGTGTAGTCAGGGGCAGAGCATAGAGGGTGAAAAGATATAATCCCTCCACGAGACCGCGACACTTTAATAGTGAAAACGTATGCCGAGCTTACACTAATATGAAGTGTAAGAAGTAAGGGATAAAAAGCCTTTACGATAACAAAATGACAAAATGGGAAGACATGGGTGCTCAAGCTGTCTTAGGACTTAATAACGCAAATGGAGCGTTAGGCGATGTCGAGGGCACAATGGGAAAAATGCAGAAGACACAGCAAGAAGCTTTTGGTGTTCGTTGGCAAAAGTTAATGCGTACTACAATGGCATCTTTAGAACCATTAGGACAAGCTATTTTAGATATTGCAGAAGTTGCACTTCCTCCAATTATTAAAGCGGTAGAAGTTGCTGCAAAAGCATTTAGTTCTATGCCTAAGCCAATTCAAATTGGTGTTGTAGCAATTTTAGGTATGGTCGCTGTATTAGGTCCATTAGTCGCCATGATGGGCTTTATGACAAGTGGAGTTGGTGCATTTGTTGGTTCATTAAGATTCCTAGTACCAATACTTACTAAAGTACCATTATTATTTACAGGTATTCTTAAAGTCGGCCCTAAACTTATCGGTATGTTTGGTGGAATCGGGAAAGCTCTAGCGCTGTTGGGCAGATCCATGATGACCTTACTGATGAATCCCTGGACGATTGCCATACTAGCAATTGTAGGATTAGTATATCTAATTTACAAAAACTGGGATGACATCGTAAAATACACCAAGAAAGCAGTTAAATGGATTGGCGATGTCTGTTCTAAAGCTTGGGACGCAACCGTAAAAGGTGCAAAAAAGGCATGGAATGGTTTAGGTAAGTTCTTCTCTGGATTTTGGAATGGTACAAAAAAACTTTTCAAATCTGCTTCATCATTTTTGGGTAAAGTCTTAGAAGAAGCTTGGAAATATATAAAACAAAGAATTGAATACAACATTAAAATTTGGAAAAACATTTTTGAATTTGGATGGAATGCTATTAAATTTGTTTTTAATCTAGCATTAAGCGGTTTGAAAAAAATTGTAAATGGCACATGGAAATTCATTAAGAATAGTGTCCAAAAGGCAGTTAACACTTGGAAGAAAATTTTCACTACTGGATGGAATGCTATTAAAAGAATTTTCTCTATGGCTTTAGCACTAATAAAGCAGTACGTAAAAACCGAATTCGAAAAAATGAAAAATACAATATCCAGTGTTTTTAACACGATTAAGGAAATTGTAAAAAAAGCCTGGGATGCAATTAAATCAACCTTTACTACAGTATTAAAATTCTTAAAAGATTTTGTGAAATCTTCTTGGGAATCTATTAAAGATACAATTTCTAGCGTTATGAACACAATTAAAAATGTGATTCAATCAGCTTGGAATTTTATAAAGTTTACAATCATTAATGCAGTTCGTGAATTTGTTGGGTTTGTAATTACTAATTTCAATAAATTATATAACACAATAACTGATGTTGTTGGCGGTATAAAAGAATTTATTGTTAGTAATTTTAAAACTATAAAGAAAGCAATCACTGGTGCATTTACAGGGGTTGTAGATACTGTAAAGGATGTATTCAGTAAAGTTGGTTCTATAGTAAAAAATGTAGCAAAAGATGCAGTTAGTTGGGGAAAAGATATTATCGCAGGTATCGGTGAAGGTATGTCCGGCATGGCAGATTGGCTTATAAAAAAAGCTAAAGGAGTTGTTTCGGGAATACCTAAAGCAGTATTAAAGTTCTTTGGTATCCGAAGCCCATCCCGGTTAATGATGGAATACGGGGGCTATATTACAGAAGGTCTTGGTGTAGGGATGGAAAAAATGATTCCTGCAGTAGACAAAGCTTCTGAACTATTAAATAAAGCTGTTGTTCCACCTAAACCAATGAAACTAGTAACCGATGTATCTAATCAAATTGGACAAATGGGCGCACGTTCTGCAGATTTAATCGGGAAAACTGCACATCCATTTGCTGGACAAACCCACGTCGAAAAGAAAACGGATAATGGCGTAACAATTCAAAATGCTACATTTAAAGTCTCTGTTGAAAAACTACAATCTGCAGACGACTTTGTAAAAATGAGAAAGCTGCTACAAAACGTAGTTGCTGATGATCTAATGGGAATGGCGGTGCGAAATGTATGAGTATATTAAAAACATTGCATAGAAGAGGTGGTTCATACCATCTCTTAGGCGATGCAGCAGAAGTAAAAAATACAATACGATATACGATTAATTTCTCATGGCCAGGGACATATAACTTTTCGTTTTTGTCCCAGGTTCCTATTGATTCTGATGGAATGCTACCAAATAAATACTTTGTTGTTCGAGTTAATGGGATTGAAAGATTCAGAGCACGAGGTCCTTATGATTGGGAAGCGAGAGAAATCTTTGTAGGTGCAGGGCCACAAACAATTGAATTTACAACAATCGGTTATGGTTCCTCTGACATAGCATATATACGCGACGTACATTACTATGCATTTGGGCATGTACCTAATATCGAAAAGATTGAACAAACAAAATTACCAAAATCACTAGATGGCTTAAAATTGCATAATGTCATGCATGGATACCCGCGTTCTCAAAGTGCAGGTAGCAAAGGTTGTGAAGTAGAATTCACTGTACTATTTAAAGATATCAGTTATTGGCGTGATTTCATGAGGGAAATATACCGTCCTCATATTATTACTGGTGATTACGGTACCTATGGGGGTATAATTCCGCCGAATGAAGTAGATGCAATACGAAAAGGAACGTTAGTCATAGCAAAATGTAAATTAATGTCCATGTCACAAGCAGGAGTAGGAGTTGATGGAATGTGAGAGAAGGATCTATTTCTTTAATTAGAATGTTGGGGAGCTATTTCCAAGTTGGGAATAACTCCCCTAATTTAATTGTTTATATGAAAAGAAGAGACTCTTCTTCTTACGTACAAATACAACATCGTGTAATAGGCTTAGAAGTGCAGGAGAACGCAGATCAGTTTGCTAGTACATTTACTATTACCTTTGCGAATGAATACGGTCAAATGGCTCCTGATAACTGGTATGGTAAGTTCTCTTCTATTTCAGAATGGTTTTATAACAGTGAGGTAACAAATACAAACCAGCTATATCCGCAGACTGAATTTAAAGTGTCTATTGGCTACGGTGAGGAAGCATTACCTTATATACATGGTTTTGTATCTGATGTGAAGGTAAATGCCGAAAGCGGCACGATTTCAGTTACCTGCACTACATCTTATAAGAAGGTTTTACATAAATCAGTAATCCCAACACCTGGATCAGATGAAATTGTTGCACCTACCGGTAATGTTTATGATGTTGTGAAGTTCTTCTTCCAAAAAGCTGGTGTTGTCCTACACGGTAACAGAGTAAATATTCCTGGAACCAATCAAAGTTGGATTGTGGAAGGAGCAACCGGTAAGAGATTTCAAAAATGGGATGAAATTGTTCGCGATATTATAGATACAACATTCCACTATATTAAACACGAACCAGACGGAAGTTGTACATTTATGAAAATGCCAGACTATGCAATTAATGAACCTGCAAAGTTTAGTTTTAGAGAAGGCGAAAACCTTATCTCTTTAGATATGCAGCTAACTGACCAGGATATAAGTAATAGTATTGTTGTTAAATGTGGAGATTACGCAAACGGATTTCTAAATTCGTTTCTATTAAAAAATGTATCACAGGGTGATTTACGAGAGGAAATGATAGAAGTTCCCTGGGCAACAACTTTCTTTGCAAGAAGAGCGGTTGCTGCAGCTTATCATTTAAAAGCGATTCAGAAGTTCAGAACATTAACAGTAGCAGTAGTTGGCGATCCAAGGATTCAATTATTTGATGTTATTTCTGTTTACAATAGAGATTCTGGCCAACAATGGAATTACTTCGTTAAAGGTATCAATACGATGATATCTGCAGATGATGGGTTCTATCAAACTTTAGATTTAACTGTTAACTATGGGTATGAACCTACTCCCTATACAGATATAACCGGTATTACAGTAAATGTAGATACATTACGTTTAAAACTTTGGGATTGGGATTTAGAGGATGGCGATTTATTAAATATTTACTGTAATGATAAATTAATCGAAGAAAATTATTTCATCCGGAACAATCCGACATATGTTGATATTCCACTTGAATACGGTGTGAATATTATTGTGTTTGAAGCAGTACGAAACCCAAAAGGGATTCTTACTGGACGTTTGCAAGTACTGGATACGCAGAATAATATCTTATTTGATTATGGTTCTTTACCAGATTTATCATTTCCTCGGGTAAATCAAGATGCAAATCACTATTATATCCAGCGTCCAGCCAAAACATGGTCTGTTACGCGCGTGAACTAGGGGTGATTCTATGATAATGCAAAAAAACTTATATGATCCAATCATGTATTTGATGAAAGGATTAATTGACAGGCAAATATATACCGGTGGTAAACCCATGCCTGGTAATGACCCAAACGATGTATTTAAAGAAGGCATGACAGAAGGTTACACCCTCATTCGTGATGGCGCTCGTTTGTCTGCAGTTGATGGAGATAAATATTTACACTATGATTTAGTCTTTAATTCACAAGGTATGCTAGAAAAGGTTCTTATCTCTCATAAAGTAACCGGAAAAGAGATGGAGATACAATTAATATACAATGCACAAAAGCAATTAGAGCGTGTGCAGCCGAGACTTCTTAATAAAGGTAACGGTATACTATCTGATTTACCAATTCCCGATGTGTCGTAATGATGCACGGGAATTTTTTAATACAAGAAAAAGGGTGATTGCTCTTGTTTGAAACAACCTATTTAGCCGGTGGCCGATTAGATCCACCTTTTCATCCAACTAAAACAGAACCATTCATACCTGGTTTCATTATGGATTCTACATCATTTAAAACCGATGAAAAGAAATATACATTACCTGCAGATATGGAGATTTACGCAATTAGTGTTAGTTCTTCCATTTACGAATTAGATGATAAATGGGATTTAATCGTAAACGGACAAATCGTTTGCCAAGATATTTATACAAAGCGGCTTCCGGAAGGGATGCACTTTATGGTTTATAAAGCGGTTAAAGCAGGAGACACAATTGTATTTCGATTCCATAACCAAGGAATTCTTGATAAAACAGTTTGGTTTGAATTGCACTTTTTAAGATAAGGGGGCGCATTGATGAGTTTTGCTGTTACCTATATGGCTGGTGGAAGATTCGACGCACCTTACTTCCCAACAAAAACAGAGCCATTTATACAAGGGCGAAGAGTTGGTATACATGATGAAATTCATGTAGATAAGTTTTCATTACCATTCGAAACAGAAATGATTGCTTTTTCTGTAGCTGCTTCACATTACAGTGACTCGGACTACTGGAATTTATTTATTAATGGCCAACAAGTATTTAAAGAGGTTTATGTAAAAGATGTGCCGGAGGGATTTAATTTCTCCATTGTAAAACCTATACCTGCTAATGCAGAACTAAAGTTTGAATACCACAATGCTTCTGCAGAGAAAAAAGCTATATGGCTTAATTACCAACTATTAAGAGATTAGGAGCGTGTAATAGATGGCATACGTTGAAAAAATGTATACAGAAGGCGAATTCCAAGACGAAATTGTTAAATTGGTAATCGCTAACGGATGGAAGAAAGTAAAATCATTTTTCAGAGCTGTTTATCCAGATATGGAACAGAAATCTGACGATGATACAAAATTTGAATTTGGCATGAGTAAACACATGTTAGTGAAGAACAATAGCGGTTCTATTTATGGAATTGCTCAAATTTCAAAATGGTCACTTAAAAAGTCAGAGATTAAATACAACTTCACAAATGAAGAAGGAAAGAAAGCTTTTGCCGAAGACGGTAAAAAACGTCTAGAAAGCGGTAGGGATCGTTCTTGTTTTTATGTTTACATGATTGAAAAAGAACCAAGCGTTGCTGATGAAGGTGTACTTGTTCTTCCTTATGAATCTAATAAATTTGAAAAAGTATTATTAGATGTAGAATTAACCAAAATAACAGTTACTCCAAAAGTAAATAATGGTATATCTTACAAAGTTTACTCCTATGACGAAGCAGAGACACAAGTCATGATGTCCCCTTGGGTGAAAGTAACATTACGAAATACGAATTTACAAGGTATCGATGCTCAAACAAATTGGTGGCCGGATTCATTGGTACGGATTAATGGCCAAGTTGATGAAAGTCGCGTTGTGTTGTTAATACAAGCAGATAACACACCAGCTTTTGAAAATAATGTGGTTCCAGTTACGCCACTTTACATGGGCCAATTAGAAAGTTATGCAAATGATGATACATTAGGTGACGCTTTATGGGCGGGAACAGCCTTTGATACTGGAAACGAAGCGGCATCACACAAATTCGATTTTAACGATACGAAACCATATAGAAATGTAGAAAACTACATGCCTGTCATAAAGTCTTATCCACGTTCTCCGGGTAATGGTATTGATAACGTAATTATTAAACGTTCACGATTAGGAGCAAGGTACCAGGCTCATTTTATTGCTTGGAATGTAGCGCCTAATGCAATGCCACCAGATCGCGTTGGTAAAGATGGTGGTCAATATTCACTAGCATGGCAATCGCAAGATAATGACGAATATAAATATCAATTTAACCCGTCTGTTTATAGCAATAAAGTACATACTTCTCGTGCTTATATTGTTCATCCAGATGAAGGTGTACGTGGATATTTACCTTATATGATCCTATTGTCTCCGTTAGGTCTATTAAATGGCGATAGATTAAAAGTTAGAAAGAATACTTGTCCGGATTCACACGACATTTACAAATTCTTTAATGTAGATGCTATTTCACCAATTACAAAAAGACCTGCTACGGCGTACCGTCCTGCTGGATTAGGTATTTTTGAGAAAACAGTATAAAGGAGTGTACATATATGTGGTTTGATAAAGTCGTATATTTACAAACATTACCGCAAGAATTAGAAAAACTATTTGCTGATAACGGTTGGAAACGAACGCTATTTTTCCAAATCAAGAGCGGCATTTCAAAATTTATTGATGTAAGGTTGTTTGAATCGTTAGGAAGTGATGGAGAACGCAGAAGGTTCGGTATAGCAAATGCGTATGATACTGCTGATTCTGATTTCACTGATAGCCGGTTTATTTCTGCAGATTCTCCACTAGGTAAATTAGGGATGGGGGATGGAGTAAAGAAAGACTTCTCTATCCCTGTTTCTCCTGTTCTTGGCCCTTCTGTCATTGTATATGTAAATGGGTTTGAGCAAGAAAAGAGTAAATATAAGGTGGATGCAACTACAGGAAAAGTAACATTTACTACCGCTATTGCAAAAGGCGATAAAGTTACATGCGAATATAGATTAGCTACCAACACATATGAACCGAATAATGACATGCTGCTATTTACTTTCAATCGATACTTTATTGAAAAAGAGATCCTTTCCGGTGATAAATTAGGGGAATTAGGAAAAGGAAATGGAACGAAAAAGAACTTCGCATTGCCATTCCCTAACTTTGACGAAAGTAGGACCGTAGTTTACAAGGATAATACTATTGTTGATCCTAGCGAGTATTCGTTCACTGAAACGGAAATTGTATTTAAAACCGCACCTGCAGCAGATACAACAATTAAGATTAGCGGTATTTATTTCTTATTACCAAAAGAAGACGGAACACTGGATACATTAACGGCAAAAACAAGTTTCGATGTACAAAAGATGGAAAGTATTATGGGCGAAGTATATTCTACGATTAATTTTGTGAACCCATCCCCTTATACATCAATTAGTTTTACACCGGAGCAGCGTTTCTCTAAAGAATTAAATCGCGACTCTGTTGTTTATCTGTATGGGAACGCAAACAAGGACCGCTTAATTATGTTTATGCGTGTCGATCCAACACCAAATCCAGTTCGTGCATTATTTGTTCCGCTGTATATCGGAAAATTATATACATTCGATGTTGCACCAAGAAAAAATATGATTATTTTAAGTGGCTGCAGACCAGGCGACCAATTTGTTTATTCACCAAATAAGAAAATTGGTAATGCGCCACTTGATTACGGTTCTGATACATCAAACGGAAACGAAACGGTTCAATTATCACAATCAAGCACAGGAGCCATGTACCAACATCATTATCTAGCTTTCATTACTCATGATATGTCAGTAGATAGTGGACAAGGACGCTTTAATCCATCGGTTTATAGTGGTAAATATCATTTATCTCAAATTTATATTGTTCATCCAAACGATGGATATGTTGGAAAGCTAGATGATGTTTATGCAGTTCATCCAAAGAATATCCAGCAAGCCGATGAGCTAGAAATTGAAAAAACAGTTGTAGATGAAGTACTTGGACAAGGTGACGGACACCGTAAAGTATTTCATTTAGAACATAAGCCAAAGGGCGAAACATTAAGATTATTCATTTCATGTAAAGAAGTAGAAAAAGCGGATTATGTATACAATGCAGAAGATAAGACCGTTACATTTAACGAAGCACCGGTTATTGGTTCTGAAATCACAGGCGCTTATGAAATGGCTCAATTATATCGTTACACATTACCAACAACGCCAGTTTGTCCTATGACACAAGCGAAAGCAACACCATTTAATCCAATTGGTTTAGCAATCTACAAAGAAGATATTTAAGCATAAGGGGGTAGCAGAAGAATGAGTGAAAAAGTTTATTCTATTGCTTCCCCTTCTATATGTACCAAAGAAAAAAGTCATGTTGTTGTCGTTGGTTCTGGACCAGATCGGAATGAAAAAGTTTATTCTTTTTCTATTACACCAGCAAATACAGAAAACAAAAATGATGTTGATTATCCAATTTGCATTGCTCCTTATGCGAGATATAAGGCTGTTAAAGAAGATAACGCAGGAGTAACCGCCACAAAAGTAAGAGCAAAAGGGATTTTAACAGATGTTGTAGAGAATGCATTGCGACAAATAGAGGTAGAAGCCTACATTTCAAATGCAACTGATTCTGGTTTAAATCGAAATATAAATGTGGCCAACATTGAAATGCAGCATTCGCAACGAATGGACAGTATTTCTGTTCAACTAATTTCAGCAGAAGAATCAACACAACATAGACGAATTTTCGATATAAACCATATCGAAGGGGTAGAGAGCGAAAAACCAAGTGAGATAGAAGCAATGGTACACGCTTCTGATGTAACAAATCTTATAACGAATGAATATGAAGTTGCGCCGATCATACAGCAGGATTTACTAAAAGGTAAGTTACGTGAATTCGCTGCTGGTGTGGAAGTATTACCAGAATGGGTAAATGTTGCACGTATTGTATACGGTGAGGGTTTTTATAATGACCTTATGGCCGACAGAGTTACAATGGATTATGAAGCTGTATCAATGCATAATGAAACGAGCAATATTGTTACCAGGGAGCTAAAAGCTACACATGCAGAAGTTACTTTATCTACTGCAGTTCCAAATATATATCCTGTATCTATTGTCGAAAATGAAACTGGTGATATACAGCAAAAAGAAATACTTCTTCATGTTCCGGCACAATTTGAATTTGGTACAAAAGAGCGAGAAGTTAAAGGTATTATAGAAGAATTTGATTTGTTCAATGGTATGGGGATACCGGTTTATCTTCCTGATTATGATTTATTTGCTCGTATGCAAAGAGACATTGAAACATCTATTGCTACACAATATGAATCGAACCGCTTAGAAGAAATTGAAAATGTGGACCTGCTTCCTTATGAAGATATTGAAAGCGCGTATTTAATTCGTGAAATAGATGTAGAGCAAATTAACCTGGATCAAACTATTCGAACAAAGGAAATTGCTGCAGATGTTATTGCAAATAATGAAGTAAGCAAGAAAATAAATGTATTTGATTCTGAAAGAAATGAATCTACATCATTTACAAGAACAAAAGCACAGTATGCGAATGTAGATACAACACACGCATTTGAACGTATCGTAGAAACACTTGATTCTGTTTATGCCGATCAACAAGAATTCGCAAATAAAGAAAATTTATTTACTGCAGCTATAGAGGTAGGACAAGAAGTTAAAAATGCTTCACGGGTATTATCTGTTAAAGATATTTCCGGAACTGATGATGCGAATAAATCGCAAAACATATTCGTGATACAGACAATTGTCGCAGAAGAAGCAGAAAGGTTACATGAAATAAATGCCGATATTACTGATGCAAATTATTCTCATCGTATCTTAAAAGAATTACAAGGCGCATCGCCAGACGTTACTTTTGCAGAAGTGAAAAATGAGTTGCAAGCAACTGTAGTTGAACTGGATCAAGTAGATAAAGAGGATACTGCAGTACTTACACATGTAGATGAAATTTGTTCATTCGGATTAAAAGAACGCTTAATTATTACTAATGTAAATACTGATGAAGTTGCCAATAAAACCGAAAAAGAATTACAAGCTACCATAGAAGAGTTTGATTTATTTGAGGGCCTTGGTATTCCTGTATATCTTCCGGAATTCGATTTGTTTGGCCGTGTTCAAAAAGAACTAGAAACACGTATTGCCTTACTTAATGATTCATCTAAATCACTAAATGTGATGCAAATGAAGCTAGATCAAACAATTGAATCTGAAAAAGCAACGAAAGAACATACAACGGCAGTAATTGAAGAAGTAGCTTCGGACACCGTTCCAGTTATCTTAGATGCTGAACACATAACTTTAGACATTTCTTACAAACAAGATTCACAACAAGCCCTTATTACAGAGCAAGAAGCTTTTAATGGTATACGTGAATTTGAGGGCGGAATTATCTCTGATATAACACCAGCTGATAAAGAAGTTATAACAACAGATACAAATGTAATTGAAACTGTACATGCAGCAATGGAATCTGAACAATATGCAATTGTTAGTGAACATGAATTAGTAGAGCGACAGACTAGCATAGAAGCTGTAACTAATGAAGTAGATACATTTTATAGAGAACATGAATTAGAAAGCGTTACAGACAAATATGAACGGTTTGAACGCACACCAGAAAGAGAATCAGTTCTAGAGGATAATGAACTATTCGAAATGGAGAGAGTACTAGATACAGAAAAACCAGATGAATTAATAGTTATCGAAAAAGAAAATGATGATCCTAAGTTATGGCTGAGGCATAGTCGTCAATCTTGGTGGACAAATTCAAATTGGAAGAAAACAAGATAAGGAGTGTAGAAAATGATGAGCATCGGCAAGATTTTATCCACCCCCGAAAGTGGTTGGATAAGAAAAAATTGTCAACCAGCTAATATAGAGACTTTTTTTAAGGGGGTGAACCTTAATGGTTCGAAAGGCTGGTTCGCTGTGGGTAGTGACGAAAATGCAGAAACAGGAAACGCATGGTACGCGACCTCTGAAGCACCTTCTTCAGTGTTATCTTTTACATTCTTTGGTTCAGGATTTCGTATTATTACGGGACATGACGAGGTACCAAAAAGCTCATTTCTTTTGGTTACGGTTGATGGAAGTTCTAGAACCGTTAACCTTTCTGCTCATACATCAAAGTTTACAGTAGTTTATGAAGATTTAAATTTACAAAATAAGGAGCATACAGTGACAATACGTGCAACTGGAAGTAATACAGGAAGATTTACTTTTCTATATGCAATAGACTATTTAAATTTAGAATTGGAAAAAAAATCTAAGGTCTCACTATACGAAAAGGAAAGTGGAAAAATCTTTGTAAATGATTTTGATACCATAAATCCAAAATGGCTTATGTCGCCATCAAATGCATTTAACAATGCTGTAAAAAAAGGATTCTTACGTATGAATCATTCTGCAGATAAAGACGTTATGCTTTTAATCGATAAACCACAAAGTAACTTTGCAATCCAGGTTATTGCGGATTATGCTCCTACAAAAGAAGGAGATGAAGGCGGCTTACTGATCTATCAAAATGAAAAGAATAAGGTTGAATTCCTTGAATCTTATGCTGTTAATGGTTCACAAATCAATAAAGAGTGGATGGCAATTTGTAAGGAAGATCAATGGGACTTTTACACAAAGACAGATACATTTTTTGATTATGCGGATAACGACTCATTAGCAGCAAAAAGAATTGGTGTTGTTTTAAAAAGAGGAACTGCAGAGGGATTTGTACCGCTAGACATCAATAAAATTATTATGACAACAAGCAACATGTTACGTCTGCGCCAACTATATGAAAATTATAAGGTTGTATTAAAAGATACTGCAGATAATATCCTGTCTACTAACATTGTAGCTGCAGCTCATACAGGCATTGATATTCTACTTCCTTCTTTAGAGTTTGAGGGAATCATAGAAATATATGACGAGGAAAACGAACTGATAGCAAAGAAACAAGCTACCTTTTACGGTGGGGATATGTATTGCATGGGTTCATCCCTACAAATCAAAATGAATAGCGAAGAATTAAATACAACGGATCCAACGAACTTAGGTTACATGATGAATAATGAACGTATTGTAAAAATGACAATCGTAAATGATAACATCGGTGCTGCTACAAATATAAAACTATCCATTCAACAGTACATGGAGAAAGTCGGTTACACCTGGGCACTTATTTCGTTAGATGGAACAAGCTATTTAAATAAAATACAGATTGATTCAGTAGCCGCACAAAGTACTCGTGATTTTTGGGTAAAGGTTGTGAAGGATACAAATTTCCTAGCATTTGAACCAATTTATTTTAATATTCATCTAAAACATAATTGAGGTGAATACAATATGGGAACTGTAATGAAATTATATAGATATACATCCGAAAGTGAGATTACACCATCAATCCTTATTGAGAGGAATATACAAATTACAATTGAACCAGGAAAAACTCTATATACTCCATTGGATGTAGGTTGTAACAAATACGATATTCGCACGATTCAAGTTACAAATGATTCAAATGTTGAAGCAATGCTATTTATGTACGACCAAAAAGAGAAAGGGAATCAAATTTATAAAAGTTTATCAGAAAAAAGAACATATGATATTTTAGCCATTCCTTGCGAGGATAAAGATCATACAAACAAGGTCCATCTTTATATAGAAAATAGGGGCGTAGCAAACTCTACTTTTAATGTTTCTATGAAAGCAATACGTTTAAGTTAAGGAGGAACATGTAAAATGACAAATAAAATTTGTAAGTTACACAGACTAGAGCGAAGAGAAGTTTTTATGAAGATTATCGATGAAATGAAAAAGGCTGGATGGCAGCAATTAAATGCTGCTGCACCATCAAAGGATACCATTTATGTTATGTACTCAAATGGTAACGATGGTATGAAGAACCATTCTATAGAATTACGTCCATTTGATGCCGTTACTGCAAGTAGCCAAGATATTATAGCAGGTAAATATAAAGATTATGATATAAGAACTTATTCTGCTACTGATGCAAGCTTTAGATTAATTGAACGATATGATAAAGAGAAGGATGTTACCTTCGGAGGGCCTGGTTCGTTCTATCCATTATGTTTTCATCAAGGGAAATCAACTAACAACACTACTTTTAATACTATTAGTAAAACAATTGCTATGGTGGATCTATATTTATACGTTGATAAAGACATTGTTATCTATTGTGTTTATGAAAACGATGATAATCTTCCAGAACGAAAAGGGAAGACTGTAATAGGATTATTTGGTATTCCAGATGAACTATATCAACAAGAACAATTCACACCTATATCTTCTCCTTTTAGTGTCTTGGTGAGTGTTTGTCCAAAGTGGGACCCTGGTACAGCACTGGTAACTGCTAGAAGTAAGCTTATATATAATGGATTAGGTAATATTTCTGTTGGTACTTTCATTTGGGATAAGGTATTTTTAAAGGCACCTTCTTTAGAAGGAAATATAATATTCACATCATTTTTCATGGGAGATAACATAGATGGATTAAGAGCAAAATTTGATGGCCTTTACACATATAGGGGTTCAAATTTTGTAACTGGCGATATCGTTGAAATTTCTCAAGATGGAGAAGTCCAGAAATATAAATTATTTAACACCTACTACTCAGGTGTATGGAGTTCATTTCCAGAGTACAACATTGCATTGAGAGTAGAATAAGGCTGGTGATTTTATGACAATAAAAGGCATCATAATTCAACCGAAAACACTGTATCAAACCGTACAACGTAAACCACAAATACGCAAAGGCTCAAAATTAGAAATCAGTGACATGTATATTACAGGGGTGAGACAAACCACCACACGAAAAGGGGTTATGTTTAATTTCTCCCGAAACGAAAGCAAAACTACTGAAAAAGCAGTAATGAAACTACCACGTACTGAACCACTAGAATACTCGTGGAAGAAAATGAATATATAACTTTATCGAAATTGAGCGTGCTGCAGCAGGCTTTTTTATTTTGGCTAAAATTTGAAAGGAGGTGATAACTTGGAACGAATGCACGAACTCATCAAGGCATCAAATATAATTGATGTTATTACAAGTACTCAATTTAAAGTAGGTGGTGCTATAGGTGGTGGATTAGGAACAATAATTAATTTGTTATACGGTAAAGCAAACTTAATTTGGATATCGATCTATTGCTGGATTATCATGCTCGACTGGATTACGGGTAGTAAAGCTTCAAAGCTAGATGGAACATACTCATCACAATATGGAATTGAGGGCATCACGAGAACCGTGGTGCTTTTATCATTACCAGCTCTTGCGCATTTATTTGATATTGCTCTTAAACTACCTGATTTCTTTTTCTTTATGGTAGTCGGTGGATTGAGTTACCACATTTTTAATAGTTTCGCAGCAAACTGTGCACGAATTGGCTGGGAAAAATGGATTCCTGCATGGTTATTAGAAAGTGTAGCATCCGAAATTCAAGCGAAAATCCAAAGAAGTGATGCACGAAAAGAAAAACATAATACCAAATAAAAAAATACACGCCTTACATAAGGAGAGCATTGTCAAAAGACGGTGCTCTTTTTGTTTGGCAAAAAGGGGAAAATACACAATGAAAAAACCAATTAAACTATTTAGCTCACTATTTATGACTCTATTACTCTTATTTTCGTTTGCTACGGCTTCTTTTGCCGATAGAGTACTAATTATCCAAGACTTACCGAAACAAGCATATCGCTACGGTGTTGGCGCTTATGAGGGCGTTGTTGCACATAGCACTGCAACACCAGAAGCACCAGCGATTAACATTAGAAATTATGAAGCTAGAACATGGAGAAATGCATTTGTACATTATGCTGTAGATTGGAACGAAACAATCCAAATTGCTGATACAAAATATGTTGCTTATGGTGCTGGACCAGCTGCAAATAAAAGTTTTGTTCACGTAGAACTTTCTGAAACTAGCAACCCAGATAAATTTAAATCTTCTTACGAGCGTTATGTAAAACTATTAGCTAAGATTTTAAAAGATAGAGGAATTCATCCAAGCAAAGGTTTATGGACACATAAAGATATCACTTACAAATTAGGTGGAACTGACCACGAAGATCCGATTGATTACCTTCGCAGTCACGGTGTATCAGAATCACAATTCAGAGCGGACGTACAAAAGGCGTATGAAGGCGCAACAGTTACAGTTAAACCAAAACCACAAGAACCATCTCAAAACGTTGTAGGCGAAACAGGAGTAGCTTATATTGATGGATTTAACGTAAACCTAAGAAGTGGACCATCAACAAATTATGGTGTTATCCGTCAATTAAATAAAGGAGAAGCATATCAAGTATGGGGAAAACAAGGGGATTGGTTAAATCTTGGTGGTAACCAATGGATTTATAACAACCGATCATATATTAAATATCAAGGGGAACAAACTACTACTTCAAGTTCTGTAGTAGGAAAACGTATTGTTTCTAAAGTGGACGACCTTCGTTTCTATGATTCTGCTTCCTGGTTTGATAAAGATGTAGCAGGAACTGTAGATGAAGGACTTGGATTTACTATTGATGCTAAAGTATCCGTTAATGGTTCACCACAATACAAAGTACACAACAGTAAAGGCGTAACATACTATATAACTGCAAATGAAGCCTATGTGTATGTGAAGTAGAGAAAAAGGTCTACTCAATATGAGTAGACCTTTTTTATAAGTTTCTAGAAAATAACTTACTAATAACTATTTAGAATAATTTTCAAACCCCTTGCTAATAACTACAAGTCCTATTATGAAAGAAAGTGTTCTTATTATTAATTCAGCAACTAGCAAATCACCCATAGTCTTTGAAACATTATATAATTCACCAGTAATAATAATTGGTGCTATGATTATTAGTATTCCTATTAGAATTTGAATGAACAGAATATATTTAGGTTGCAGAGAGATCACCTCCATTAAATTAGCATGTATAATGAACTTAACATGTAATTAAGAAGTAATCGATCATTTAAAAATTTATCAACTTTAAAAATATACATATCCTTCTTTATAAGTATATTTATAGTGACTCGTCGCATAAGATGCATTAAAACCTACACTTCCTGTCTTCCCTACAGTAATGGATACATTGCCATTAAAAGTAGTTGTGCCATTATTATGAAAATCACCATTAACAATATAGAAAATTCTGTTAGGATCCTCTAAATTTGCTTGAACTGTACCACTGAACGTTTTAGAAAGACCATTTGCATCTCTATTCATATTAATATGTTTTATTTCCTTAATACCCCTGAAGCTTCCACCCCATTCATTTGTTTCACAATAAAACCTTAATGAAGGGCTATAGAAAGGTGTTACTGAAAAATTGGTTGTTAGTGTTCGGTACGTAGCGGCAAGTGTTGCAGCAGATGATTGCCCACGAGCTTTCCCCTGAGCCATGAGTTGCTGAGAAATTTCTTCTCTAGGTTTATTGGTATCTGCAGCAATTTGATTAACAAGTTCCCCAAACGTTAGTACCTCACCTATTTGTACATTCGATTGATCTGTTAAATCTAATACATTACCTTTTTTTATAGTAGAATCAACTGTGTTATTCTCAGCTGCGCTTGCAATTGTTCCTCCTCCGAATATAGCAAGAGATAATCCTGCAACACTTAAAACTTTACTAATCTTTTTCATTTTTCATACCTCCTAAAATATTAATTAAGACAATATCATGCTAATTTACCTTTATTTGTTAGCATAATTCAGATATTAACCCCAAAATAATGGGAAATAAATACTTATAAACCAAATAATTACCAAAAATTTTCGACAAATAAGGTTCACGCTATACCATTACTAGCATTACAATTAGTTTTATATAGATAATTCTTTCTTTACAATCTAACGATTTACCGATGTTTTTACGTCAATTGATAAAAATTAAATTAAATATTCTGAATATTATTTATAAAATTGTTTTTTACAACTTATTACAATTAAACTTTGTTATGATTGATTTTATATAAACTAAATAAAGGAGATTGTGATATGATAATTCTGAATAATGAAAAAGTTACTAGACTATTAAATGAATGGTATAAGGTTATTCTATCTAAACAAATAACAAAGGCGACAAGAATGAAAGAAGAAGTTGATGAAAAGATTAGTGTCTTAATGGTCGAACAAAACCGAGATTTACAAGATCAAAATCTCTTATTGTACTATTCTCTATTGGATTATAGTTATAAAGTGTTAATAAATAAATCATATGTAACTCGTAGTGATTTTGATGCAGTTGAAAAACTTACAACAAAAACTATTGATGAGTATTTAAGATACTACTACCATTTCTATAAAGCTGTGCATAACACTATGATTGCTAACTATATGGAAGCGATGGAGCAATTTGAAGAAGCTGAACGACTTTTAGAGTATATTCCTAATGACATTGAAAAAGCTGAATTTAATTATAAACTTGGTGAACTATATTACCACCTTCAACAACCTTTATTAACAATTAAGCATGTTATGAAAGCAAAAGACATATACAAAAAACATGAAGATTATGTAATAAATCAAATTGAATGCGATACAATCCTAGGATTGGCAAGTGTCACTTTAAGTCAGTTTGAACAAGGAGAAGAGCTTTTTGTTAAGTGCTTGGATATGGCTAAAAAACATAACTGTACTCGACTAATTACCTTAATTCAATACAACTTAGGTTTTCTTTATGCAAAACAAGGTATATCCGCAACTGCAATTCGACATTTAATGGATGTGTATAAATCTGAAAAACCATATCATAAAACTGTATTCTTACTGGCTCGAGAACATTTCAAAGTAAATGAAATTGAAAAAGCACAAGAATTTTTGACTCAAGGCTTTGAATTAGCTGATGTTGAATATACACATCATTTACGAATACTTCGAGCACAATACGATGAAAATTATAAGCAGAATCTAGAAACAACGATTGCAGATGGACTAGATTACTTTGAATCCCAAAAACTTTATGGATTTATGGAAGAGTACTCTGGAATTTTAGCGAAAAAACTTTATCAAGAAGGTAATCATGAGAAGGCTAGCCAATACTTTAATATATCTTATGATGCTAAAGAATTACTTCAGAAGGGAAGTGCGTTAAAATGAAAAAAGTACTAATAGGATTTTTTAGTTTTGCTGCTGTTTTAACTATTGGAAGTTTTACAGAATCTTTTACATCACAAGCTGATCATGGTAGACCACCTGCACCACAAAGACCAGATTATATTTCTAATGTGGCCGATTTTGATCACGGTAGACCACCTGCGCCGGCATACGAATACGGCGATACTTATATTGATCATGGTGAGCATATCTAAAACAAAAAGAGGACGAGATCTTGATATGATCCCCTTATAGTAGACAGGAAAAAGAAAGCACATTAACCTGTTTACTATGGAGGGGATTTTTTTATGGGGAAAATTAGAGTCACTTACGATGTAGAATTTAAGAAAAAAGCTATAGATTTATACTTAAAAGAAGGCATGAGCTATAAAAACATTGCGAAAGAATTAGGTATTCATCACTCGGTTGTAAGTCGTTGGGTGAAATACTTTGAAGCTGAAGGTATCAAAGGACTAGAAGAAAAACGTGGAAAAGCGAAAGGGCCAGGTATAGGAGGAACAATACCAAAAGATCCAGAAGCTAAGATTAAACGATTAGAAGCCGAGAATGAAATGTTAAAAAAGCTCTTAGGGATGTAAAAGGAGGTATGCAAGCTATATCCAAAACGAGAAAGTTTGAAGCTATACTTGAGATGTTAGAAAAGGGGTATACGGTTAGCCTATTATGTGCCATCGCTGGTGTAACTAGAAGTGGGTATATAAGTGGACAAAGCGGCACTTAGTGCCTTCTGAAAAACAACTAGAGGACGCTAAAACCAAGAAAAAGATATTGAAGTGTCATAAAAAACTAAGAGGGATTTATGGATATAGAGGAGTGCAAGTGTGACTGAAAGTCACCTATAACCTTCATTTGAACCATAAGCGCATACAAAGATTGATGAATCAATTAGGCATCAAAGATTTCAAAAGAAATTAAATAATCTGAGTCCATATAAATATAGAACTCAGGTTACTTAGTTGCGCTTTTTAAATCCTGTCTACTTGACAAGGATCATTGCATTATAGAGTACTCTTCTATGAATCAGTACACCATTCATATATTGTTAATGTTTGTGAGTCATGAACAATTAAATGGTTTAACAAGTAAGGATTCAAGATAATGTATGTAAAATGAGTATAAGTTGTTACAAAGAAATAAAAAAGAGCACCATTATATGGTACTCTTTTATGAATCAGTACACCATTCAAATATTGTTGATGTTTGTGAGTCATGAACAATTAAATGGTTTAACAAGTAAGGATTCAAGATAATGTATGCAAAATGAGTATAAGTTGTTACAAAGAAATAATAATTAGTCAGCAAAAGCAAAATGATTAGCTCTTAATGGAAAATGAAATGCATTATTAGAAACTCATGATATAAACAACTAGGTTGTAAAGATTAAACTTTTTCCAAAAACTTCATTTGATATTACTCTAGAATGGCATTATAGAAATTATAAATTAACAAGTCTTTTCGTTTATTGACAAAATAAACACGTTGATAGGAGTAATAACGTATTCCTTTAAAAATACGCTTTTTCATTAGGGAATTAATCTAAGCACTAGATAAATAGATGCGTATACTTATATTATGTGAGTTGTGAATGTAATTAAACTGAATTTTTATAGTTTAATTATTAGTAACTATTTTTATTCTAAGAAAATGGATATTTAAAAATATTCAACACCATTACAATAGAGTGTTTCTTAGTATAAGAATATTCTCTCAAAATTATTAAATAAGGAGGAAATAAATGAAACGTAATGATTGTTTTGATCATAATAATTGCAATCCGATTGTTTTTTCAGCAGATTGTTGTAAAAATCCACAGTCAGTTCCTATTACTAGGGAACAATTAAGTCAATTAATTACTTTGCTAAACTCATTAGTATCAGCTATTTCAGCATTTTTTGCAAATCCAAGTGATGCAAATAGAGTAGCGTTATTCAATTTGTTTAATCAATTTTTAATTTTCTTAAATTCCTTATTACCTTCCCCAGAAGTTAATTTTTTGAAACAATTAACTCAAAGTATTTTAGTTTTATTACAATCTCCAGCTCCTAATTTAGGTCAATTGTCAACATTATTGCAACAATTTTATAGCGCACTTGCACAATTCTTCTTCGCTTTAGATCTGATCCCTATATCCTGCGACTCAAATGTCGATCCTGCAACTTTACAAATTCTTTTTAATTTATTAATTCAATTAATCAATGCTACTCCAGGGGCAACAGGCCCAACAGGTCCAACAGGTCCAACAGGCCCAGCAGGAACCGGAGCAGGTCCAACAGGCCCAACAGGTCCAACAGGTCCAACAGGCCCAGCAGGAACCGGAGCAGGCCCAACAGGCCCAACAGGCCCAACAGGCCCAACAGGCCTAACAGGCCTAACAGGCCTAACAGGTCCAACAGGTCCAACAGGTCCAACAGGTCTAACAGGTCTAACAGGTCCAACAGGTCTAACAGGTCCAACAGGCCTAACAGGAGCAACAGGCCTAACAGGTCCAACAGGTCCAACGGGTCCAACAGGAGCAACAGGTCTAACAGGTCCAACAGGCCTAACAGGAGCAACGGGAGCTGGAGCAGTTATTCCGTTCGCATCAGGTGGGCCAGTAGCATTAGCAACTGTTTTAGGTGGATTAGCAAACACAGGAGCACTTCTTGGATTTGGAAGTTCATTCTTCCCTGTAATTGTCCCACCTGGTGGCCCGATTACTATAGGCCCTGTACCTCCAGTATTTGATTTCGCATTTGTAGCTCCTCGCGCAGGTACAATTACTTCGTTAGCAGGATTCTTTAGTGTAACTGTAGCGGTTGCTTTAGCATTAGGAAGCATACAAATTCAAATGCAGTTGTACAGCGCACCAGCAGCAAGTAATACTTTCACTCCAGTAGGTACGCCGTTACTATTAACACCAGCATTTAGTGGTCTTATTGCTATCGGTAATACCGCGAGTGGTATTAGCGCACAAGCAATTGCGGTCGCTCCACAAGATAAGATATTACTTGTTGTTTCATCGACTACACCTGGTTTTGATATAGCTACTGCTATTACAGGATTCGCAAGTGCGGGTATAACATTCGTATAATCAGTTATAAGTTTTGTAGTTGAAAATTTTGATATAAGAAAAGAGATTGTCAAAAAAGTATCCACAGATTAACTTTTGAAGACAGTCTCTTTTCTTTAATTGTTTTTATACTTTATGTCTGGTGAAAATGATTAAATATACTATGAGAATGTAGTGTAATTGCGTTAAGTTAAATGATCACTACTAGTAAATTACACAGTAATAGGCATAAGAAAATGAAGGTTTCCAACCTATTTGGGATACAGAACTAATTTCATATACATACAAAGGCATATATCTAAAAAATTTTAAATTTTAGTCTTACATATGTAAGGATTGAGAAGTGGGAGGGTTATAATTGTTCCATTTGTTATAGATGAGTTACGGAAATATAGAGTTTTACGTATTCGGTTTCAAAATCAGCAGGAAAAAACAGAACTTGGAGTAGAATTATTGTTTCCTGAGCTAAAGCAAGTGGATAAACATGAGTTGAAATATAGACAGTTAAAACGAGCTTTTAAAGAAGCTTTTGATGAGGATGAACAAAGGATTCTTGAAATGAAGTATATGAGTATCAAAGAATTAAATGATGATTATATTTATACCATCCTTGGAATGAGACGAGATAAGTTTTATAGAAAACGTAAATCAGGTATCATCAACTTTGCTACAGCGCTTGTCATGATTTAAAAAGTAATGGAATTTTAGGAGTACTGTTCGGGGCACTATTTAGGGCACTTAATCAGGTGCCTTTTTACTTTGGAATCGGCGGTACGACATTTCTACAGTTAATTGTTTTTTGAAAAAAGAATGCTGTGGGGATAGCGTAGCCCCTTTATCAAAACGTTACTTGGTCGGAATGGACGGAGAAAAAAAGGAAGAAAAAGACGAAAAACTTAATTGGATTTATATATCCAGCCACAGTGCATGGGTGTCGTGGCTGGATATCAGGAAACTGTCCGGGTGCCAACAGGAAAAAGTGTTGGTTTTTCATATAAATCTCATAATTGAGAATTGGTTTAAATAACCAGTGCACCAACAGCAAAATGTGATTCATATATTTGCGCACATTTTGCTCACATTTTGTTCACGTACTATATAAAAAAGTATGAAAATCTATAAAAATAATTATTTTAATAAAATTTGTTCTAGATATTAAAAAGTGCCGAAACCCTTGTGGTATAAGGGTTTTGGCACTTTTGTGTTTTTTATATTTTATCAAATAAACAACCCTAAAACTGCTCATTCTTCTCCCAAGATTCAACGATATAATGAGCAATCGTTGGATTGAAGCCTTTACCAACTAAAAACATAATTGCAGCAACTTCTGTTAATGCGTGTTCGTGTGATGTATGTTTTGCTTCATTTAAACCGTAATCTACCCATGGTTTTACGAAATCTAGTACAGGTTTCTTGAAAGGTAAAAATTGTGTACCGACAACTTGTTGAATTTGTTGTTGTGTTGGTTCTGTAATTGGTCCAGGTGGTAAGATTTGTGGTTGTGTAATGTCTAATGTTGGCCCAGGCGGTAAAATTTGTGGCTGAGTTGGATCTATTGTTGGTGGTTTAGGTGGTGAGACACGTGCGTCGTAGTTTGGTTGATACATTTGTTGTTGGTATTGCGGTTGAGTTGTGTATGGGTTTTGTGGTGTTACATATGGATTTTGCTGATATTGTTGTTCTTGGTTTTGTGGTGCTGCATATGGATTTTGAGGATATTGTTGTTCTTGGTTTTGTGGTGCTGCATATGGATTTTGAGGATATTGTTGTTCTTGGTTTTGTGCTACTGCATATGGATTTTGAGGATATTCATAATTTGGACGTGTGTCATATGGATTTTGTTGAAATTCAGTTTCTTGATTTTGCGTTGTTGCATATGGATTTTCGTCATATTGTTGTTCTTGTTGCTGTAACTCTTGTTCTTCGTATTGTTCTGTGTATCTCTGTTCCTGCTGTTGAGGGTAAAATGGTTGCCTTGGGTAAGGCGGTTGATTATTATAGAACATGTTTATTCCTCCTTCATGATGATGCCTACCACCTAGTGTATGGGCAGACAAGAAAATATGTGATGAAAAAATGCGGGCGTGTTACAATAAGTAACTGGGTGAAGATAAAATGACAAAACAAGAAAAAATCCAAAAAACAATTACTTTTGTAAAACATATTTTAGAAAAAGATGCGAGTGGGCATGATTGGTATCATATTGAGCGTGTACATAAACTGGCGATTTCTTTATCTGAGCAAGAAGGTGGAAATCGTTTTATAATTGAAATGGCAGCATTACTTCACGATGTGGCAGATGAAAAGCTAAATGAAAGTGAAGCAGCAGGAATGAAAAAAGTTTCTGATTGGTTAGAAGAGTTACGTGTTGAAGAAGAGGAAAGTAAACATATTCTTCATATCATCGCCAATATGTCTTATAAAGGTGGCCATGGCGGCACAGTAGAGTCACTTGAAGGGAAAATTGTTCAAGATGCGGATCGTTTAGATGCTCTTGGTGCAATTGGAATTGCTCGTACATTTGCATATGGCGGGGCAAAAGGGAGATTAATGTATGACCCAACTATTCCGCCGCGTGAAGAAATGACGAAAGAAGAGTATAGAAAAAATAATGATCCATCTTTAAATCATTTTTATGAAAAACTTTTGAAATTAAAAGATTTAATGAATACGAATGCAGCAAAACAAGAGGCTGAAATTCGTCATCGTTACATGGAACAGTTTATTGAACAATTTATGAAAGAGTGGAATGCACAAATATGAAAATGTTAACTGTGGAGAACTTATCAAAATCATATGGAGAAAAGCCGTTATTTGATGGATTATCATGTAGTATTACAGAAGGACAACGTGTCGGAATTATTGGTGTAAACGGTACTGGTAAATCGACATTATTAAAAATTATTGCAGGATTAGAAACTCCTGATACAGGTGATATGACGCATTCACGTGGGTATACAATTAGTTATTTATCACAGCAACCAGATTTTGATGAAAAACTAACAGTATTAGAGCAAGTGTTCCATGGTGATACACCTTTAATTCGTCTTCTTCGTGATTATGAAAAAGCGCTATTAAATATTGAAAAAGATCCAAGTAATGAAAAAGTACAGGAACAATTATTTGCAGTGCAGCAACGTATGGATGCAATGAGTGCATGGGAAGCAAATGCAAATGCGAAATCTCTTCTAACGAAATTAGGAATTACAGATTTCACTGCAATTGTTGGAAATTTATCTGGTGGACAGAAAAAACGTATCGCAATGGCACAATGTTTTATTGAAACACCTGATTTATTAATTTTAGACGAGCCTACGAACCATCTTGACCATGAGACAGTTGAATGGTTAGAAGAATATTTAGCAAGATATACAGGTGCGGTATTACTTGTAACCCATGATCGTTATTTCTTAGATCGTGTGACGAACCGTATTTTTGAATTAGATAATGGTAAATTATATAGCTACGAAGGAAACTATAGTACATTTTTAGAAGCGAAAGCACTTCGCGAAGAGCAAGAATTGGCACAAGAATCCAAACGCCAAAATTTATATCGTCGTGAACTTGCTTGGATTCGTCGTGGTGCAAAAGCCCGTTCTACGAAACAAAAGGCGCGTATTCAGCGTTTTGATGAGCTAAAGGAACAAGAAGGACCAGCTGCAAAACAGTCAGTTGATATTGCACTAAGTGGAAGTCGTCTAGGAAAGAAAGTACTTGAGTTAAAAGATGTAACGAAAAAATTTGGCGATAAGACGGTATTACATAATTTTAATCATATTGTGAAACCAGGTGATCGTATTGGAATTATTGGGGCGAACGGAAGCGGGAAATCTTCTCTATTAAATATGCTTGCAGGTAAGTTATCTCCTGATAGTGGTGAAGTTGAAGTAGGACAAACTGTAAAAGTTGCTTATTATACGCAAGAAAATGAAGAGATGAATTTAAATCAGCGTATGATTGAATACATTAAAGAGATTGCAGAAGTTATTCATACAACAGATGGAAAAGTAATTGGTGCATCTCAAATGTTAGAACGTTTCTTATTCCCGACTCATTCACATGGTACACCGCTTGGTAAACTATCTGGTGGTGAAAGAAGACGTTTATATTTATTACGTATTTTAATGGGAGAACCAAACGTACTTTTACTTGATGAACCTACGAACGATCTAGATACACAAACATTAACAGTACTAGAAGATTATTTAGAAGATTTCCCAGGTGTCGTTTTAACTGTATCGCATGACCGTTACTTCTTAGATAAGGTAGTAGATGAACTGTTCATCTTTACTGGCGGAGGCGAAGTGCGTGAGTTCCTAGGTAGTTATACAGATTATTTAGAAATGGAAAAAACGAGAGAACTTATGGAGAAAGCGGAAGTTCAAAAAGAGAAAAAAGTAGTAGAAGAAGCTCCAAAACAACAACGTAAACGTAAACTTTCATACAATGAGCAGCGTGAATGGGAAACGATTGAAGATACAATTGCCGAACTTGAAGAGAAAATTGAGTCAATTGGGGAAGAACTTGCGAAAGTTGGATCTGACTTCACAAAGGCACAAGAATTATCTGAAGCACAGCAGAAAACAGAAGAAGAGCTAGAAAAAAAGATGGAAAGATGGAGTGAACTATCAGACATCGTTGAAGGATTAAAATAAAAACAAGCTGCATATATTGAAAAGTAAAGAGAAAAACTTTACACTATTGGTAGAACCTATTTTAGGAGGGGAAAAATGAGAACATCTAATCCAATGTTGAAAAAAGAGGCATTCCGTAAAGAGGGAGCAAGCGCTTCTGCGATGACGATTGGCGGAACAGTAGGCAAAACGTTCATTATGCTTATCTTGCTACTTGCAACGTCTGTCTATTCATACATACAAATGATGCAGGGGACGATGAAGATGCCAGTATTAATTGGTGCTTTAATCGTTGCGGCAATCATCGCATTTGCGTCTATGTTCTTCCCGCGTATTTCACCTTTTGGTGCACCAATCTATGCAGCGGTAGAAGGGGTTGTGTTAGGAAGTATTTCAGCAGTTTATACAATGAAATTTGGCGATTCTATCGTTTTAAATGCTGTATTACTAACAATCTCAATTCTATTTGCAATGTTAGTGTTATATGCAACACGCGTAGTAAAAGTAACGGATAAATTCCGTACAGGCGTTATGGCAGCAACACTTGGAATTATGGTTATGTATTTAGTCGTATTCCTACTAAATATGTTTGGTGTAACTGTTCCATACATTCACCAAGGTGGTACAATCGGTATTATTATTAGTGCAGTTGTTATCGTAGTTGCTGCATTAAACTTATTACTAGATTTCGATTTAATCGAAAATGGTGTACGTAGTCAAGCTCCGAAATATATGGAGTGGTATACTGCGATGGGACTAATGCTTACATTAGTATGGTTATACTTAGAAATTCTTCGTTTTGTTTCTTACTTTACGAAAAATGACTAATAAAAAAATCCTGCATGAAAAATGCAGGATTTTTTTATTTTCAAAGATATATTGAATGTATGGTATAATATGGATGTTATCAACTTGAATTGAAGGAGATGGAATATGATGAAAGAGAAGAAAGGGATTATGAAAAAACTATTTTCTAAAAGTTTTTTCATAGAACTAGATGAAACTTTAACGTATCCATCATCAGAAGTTATTACTTCAGTGATTGAAGGATATGCAACTGAATGCAATGAGAGACTAAAATTTGAGAGTAAAGTTAAACCGATTACGTTCTACTTAGAAAATGTAATGTACCGTGCTGAAATAAAGATGGCTCGCGGAGGATATTACATATCTTGTACTGAAGTGTAATAAATTTTGAAACCATACATGTTTGAACTATGTATGGTTTCTTTTTTTGTTTTGTAGGGTCTAAAATAATACTTTTTACTTACGGATATATCATTTTGTGCTTTTTACTATTCAAATACTTCTCCTTACAATGAAGAAAAATATGTGAGGTGGTATAACTTATGATGAATCGAGTTGTATTAATCGGTAGATTGACAAAGGAGCCAGAATTATACTACACAAAACAAGCCGTCGCTTATGCAAGAATATGTATTGCGGTGAATAGAGGATTTCGAAATAGTTTAGGTGAACAACAAGTCGATTTTATTAATTGTGTCGTTTGGCGAAAATCGGCTGAGAATGTAACTGAATATTGTAAGAAGGGGTCACTTGTTGGGATTACAGGGCGTATTCAGACGAGTAATTACGATGATGAACAAGGCAAGAGAATATATAGAACTGAAGTTGTGATTGAGAGTATTACCTTTTTGGAGAGAAGGCGGGAGGGGGCATCATGATAAGAAGTAAAGAGTATCAAAAATAATAGAGGGGGTTAATAGCCCTCTATTATTTTTGAGTGATACCTCCCCAAACAACATCCAACTGTTGATAGAGTATATTTTTTGCATTTGTTTCATTAGCATGTAATTGGGAATGGGACATTAGTGTATAAAAATAAGTACTCATAATAGTAGAAGTGATAATATTTACATCCCATTGACTGTTTAATGTTCCTGCCTCTTTCGCTTCGGTAATAATTGAAGACAAACCTTCTTGTAGCTGTTGTATACTTTTTAATTCATTTTCTACTAAGTAGTTTGACTTTATAATCTCAAAGACGGCATGCTTCATGAAATCACCATGTCCAGTAAATCGATCCAGTAAATCTCCTAAAACAAGTTTGATTTTTTCTTTTGGATGTTCCATATTTTTATACGTTTTTAAACTTTCATTCCATAGGTCAATCTGAGAATCACCTAAAAATAATAATATGTTTTCTTTTTTCGGAAAATAGTTGAAGAAAGTTCCTTTTGCAATACCACATGCAGTAGTAATATCTTGAACCGTTACGTTTTCGTACCCACGTTCTTGGAAGAGCTGTATTGCCTTTAGGAATATAAGTTCTTTTAACTCTTTTTTTCTCGTTTCTCTTAGCATTTTATCTACTCCTAACACAAACAATTATAGCTGTTTAATAGATAATCTCAAATAGAATCTTACGTCAGAATTCAGTTTATTGTTTTATAAAGCTCTATATAATCGAAAGCAAGATAGAAAGAATTCTGTTTATAGTTTCTTGTTATAAACGAAAACTATATAGTTCGTGTGCTTGCCTTTCAGAAATCCATTTTGGAATACGTTTCATTATTTCATTTCTTATTATAGTTAAAGGTTTACTTTCTATTTGCGCCATTTTTCCAACTGTCCACGCAGTGGTTGAGATTTTTTCAATTCTATCTCTTCTTTTTTGTTCGTATTCTATAAATGCTTGACGATAATGAGCATTATTTTCGATACATTCAGCCAGAATAATCGCATCTTCAATTGCTTGACAAGCACCTTGACCTAAATTCGGAGTAAGTGCATGGGCAGCATCTCCAATAAATACGATGCGTTTGTCAAAAAATTGTTTCATTGGAGTGATGTCTACAATATCACGATGAATCATATTAACGTCAGATGCGTTTTTTAAAATAGCTGGAATGGGATTATGATAATTTTTGAAGTGATTATATAAATCTGCTGTTGTGTAAGCTTTGTATTTTGAATCTCTAGCTTTAGCGTTTATGAGTGCATACCAGTATACTTCATTGTTGGGAAGAGGGACGATACCAAATCTACCGTTTGTTCCCCAAGTTTCAATAAAATCGTTTGTTAAAGAAAGGTTATTAGTAGGAGTTACGCCGCGCCAACACGTATAGCCTGCATAACGGTAATTATCGCCTTGTGTTACTTGTTTTCGAACGACAGAATGAATACCATCAGCCGCAATGAGTATATTGCCGAGTGCTTCACTACCATCTTGAAATACTATTTTTAAGGCGTTTTCTTCATTCTGTTCTATTTTTACGCATTCTTTTCCCCATTCGACAGTATCCTCTTTTAGTTCAGAAAGTAATAATTGATGTAAATATTTTCTATGAATGGAGTACATTTTTGGATAGCAAGTTGGAATAATTAATTTATTGAAAGTAGTTCCTTTTTCGGATACAAGGTTAAAACCGTCACTTTCGTTGCCGAATTTTTTGATTTTCTCAGAAATTTCGTATAATTCCAGTGCTTGCATTGCATTTGGGGCAATGATAATACCTGCACCAGCAACAGTGGGTTCAGTTTTTTTGTCATATACTTTTACATCTAATCCTATTTTTTGTAGGGAAATTGCTGCACAAAGTCCAGCGATACCGCCACCAATAATTATGACATTATTCATTTGTTATCCCTCCACTTATAAATGACTTAACTCATAAAATGACCAAGGTCATTTTATGAGTTAAGGTTAATTTCTTTTTATGTAATTGTCAATTAGACTTTTAACTATAGTTTTGGAAAGATTAGGTGAAAATAGAATGAATAAAGCTTTTCAGAAATGTAGAAAAGGAATTAGTAAAATTAAGCATCCGAGTAGGAGTATAGAGTGATAACATGTTACAATACAGCTAAGAACATGCAATAAAGGAGAGTTTTTTACGTGAAGATTAAAGCAATTGAACCGACGCCAAGTCCAAATACAATGAAAGTTATTTTGAATGAAGTATTACCATCAGGAGCGCGTAATAATTATACAAATGAAAATAAAGAACAAGCGCCAATGCAAGTGCAAGAAATTTTGAAAATTGAAGGCATTAAAGGTGTATATCATGTAGCCGACTTTTTAGCAGTGGAGCGAAATGCGAAGTATGACTGGAAAGTTTTATTACAACAAGTTCGTGCTGTTTTCGGCGAAGAAGTAGTGGAAGAAAGTGAAGAACAACAACTTGCTCATTTTGGAGAAGTGAAAGTGTTTGTTCAAATGTTCTTTACAATTCCAATGCAAGTAAAGTTAACAGATGGAACGACGGAAGAACGTGTTGGTTTACCAGATCGTTTTAAAGAATCAATTATGAAAGTGCAAATGTCTGCACCAAACGTTGTAAAAGAGCGTAAATGGGTGGAACAAAGTACACGTTACGGTAACTTTGAAGAAATCGGGAAAGAAGTAGTGGAAGAGATTGTTGCTGCTTATTCAGAAGAACGTGTAAATGAAACGGTTAAAGAATTATTAAATCAAGCAGGTGCTGTTGAAGTAACGATTCAAAAGCGTGAGCCATATAAAGTAACAGAAGAGATGATGAAAGATGCTGACTGGAAAAACCGTTTTGCAGCATTAGAACAAATGGATCCTACTGAAGAAGATATTCCAGTGTTGAAGATGGCGTTAGATGATGAAAAAGTTTCGATCCGCCGTTTAGCAACTGCGTATTTAGGTATGGTAAAAGGTGATGGAGTATTGCCATTATTATATAAAGCGTTATTAGATCGTTCAGTAAGTGTTCGCCGTACAGCAGGCGATTGCTTATCAGACGTAGGTGATCCAGCAGCGATGTTCGTTATGATTAAATCTCTGAAAGATTCAAGTAAATTAGTACGCTGGCGTGCAGCTATGTTCTTATTTGAGCTTGGAGATGAAAGTGCAATTCCAGCATTAAAAGCAGCGCAAGATGATCCAGAGTTTGAAGTAGCGATGCAAGCGCGTCTAGCATTAGAGCGTATTGAAGGCGGAGAAGAAGCAAAAGGTTCTGTATGGAAACAAATGACAGAGTCTCGTAAAGGGGAATAATATATGATTGTTTTCTATGATAGTTGGTGTCCGATGTGTACGGCGGTTGCAGAACGTACGAAAAAATTAGATAAAAAAGGTAAGATGAAATTTGTTTCATTTCGAGATGAAGATGTAGTTGAGAAGTATGAGCTTTCTCAAGAACTACAAAGTAAGATGGAACAAAGACTGTATATTTTTAAAAATAATAAGTGGTATGACGGCATTCAGAGCATAAATGTATTAGCAAAGGCCGTACCATCTTATTGGTTTGCCGTTCCTTTTATAAAGCTATCTATCGTACTTGGTTTTGGAAGTAAAGTATACGATTATATCGCTAACAATAGAAAACTTGTCCCAGTTGGACATTGCCGCGGTGGGGTTTGTGAAATCCCTACAAAAAAATGAAATCATCGTAATCTTTCTTTTGCACCTAGTAATAGAGCGTGATATGATGAATTTGGAATGAAAGTTGAAGGAGAGATTACAAGATGTCAAATGCTTATGAAGAATACATGCGCCAAATGGTAATCCCAATGCGCCAAGAGTTAGTGCGTTCTGGGTTTGAAGAGTTAACTACAGAAGAAGCTGTAACAGAATTTATGGAAAATACATCAGGTACAACTTTAGTAGTTGTAAACTCTGTTTGTGGTTGTGCAGCTGGTTTAGCACGTCCATCAGCAGGTCAAGCGGTTGTTCGTGCTGAAAAACAACCTGATCATCTTGTAACTGTATTCGCAGGTCAAGATAAAGATGCTACCGCAAAAATGCGTGAATACTTCGGAGAAATCCCTCCATCTTCACCATCTATGGCATTATTAAATGGAAAAGAAGTTGTTCACTTCATTCACCGTCATGAAATTGAAGGTGCAACTATGGACGAAATTATTACGAACTTAGAACAAGCTTTCGAAAAGAATTGCTAAAGAAGGGGGAGAGTAAATCTCCCTCTTTTCTTTATATAGAGGTGAAACCATGATCGTAACAACAGCAGGAAGAACAAATAAAGAAATGACAGCATATGCAAAGGAGGTAGCAGAAGAATTAAATCGTTCTTTTATTTTACGTAATGATATACCAGTGCATAAATTACATGAGCAGTATGAACAAGATGTACTTGTCGTAGGAAAGAACCGATTAGCTATTTATCCGAAAGGTACGGAAGAATCATTTTTCTTTCATCCGAACTCAGCGATGTTTCGTGTGAAAAGGTTAATGCGTGGAGAGCACGATCCGTTTGTACAAGCTGCTAAATTAGAGAGCGGAATGACAGTGTTAGATTGTACGCTCGGTATGGCATCAGATAGTATTGTAGCTAGTTATGTTGTTGGTGAAAGTGGAACAGTAACAGGACTTGAAGGCAATGAATATATGGCTTATATCATGAAAAATGGTTTGAAAACATGGTCTTCATCTGTTTCTGAAATCGATGAAGCAATGCAAAGAATCCTAGTAAAGCAAACGGAGCATTTTTCATTTTTAGCGCAATGTGAAGACGATAGTTACGATGTCGTTTACCTTGATCCTATGTTTGAAGAAACTGTCATAGAATCTGACGGAATTAAAGGATTAAAACACTTCGCTTTGTATCATGATATTACTGATGAAACAATTGCGGAGGCGAAGCGAGTGGCGAGAAAGCGTGTCGTATTAAAAGATCATTTCCGTAGTTCTAGATTTGAAAAACACAATTTTCACGTATACAAAAGAAAAAGTGCTAAGTTTCACTTTGGTGTAATTGACCCTTGCTAATTGTTTGAAAAGATGTATAATAAGCAATAATTAATTAAATATACTGTCTGTGATGAAGAGAGTAGTCTTTTTTAGAAGGAAAGCGAGCTGGGGATGGTGTGAGCCTAGTACGGAAGAAAAAGATGAAGCGCACTTCGGAGATGCTTCTTGAACGAATAGTAGAGAAAGCCGAGGCCCCCTGTCCTCGTTATAAACGGGAAAGTGGTTCGTAACGAACAACAAGGGTGGTACCACGGGTTAAAACTCGTCTCTTTTTTAGAGACGAGTTTTTTGTGTTTTAAAAAATAAGGAGGTTAAATCATGGATTATAAAATGCAGTTTGCGGAAAGTTTATCTAATATTTTCACGAATGAACTAACGCAAAAACAAATTTTAGATTTAATTGAAACACCGAAACAAGATGAATTTGGAGATGCAGCGTTCCCATGCTTTTCATTAGCAAAGAAATACAAAAAAGCACCAGCTATTATCGCAAAGGAAGTTGCTGAGAAATTAAATAATCCGTTTTTTACGAAAGTAGAAGCCGTTGGTCCTTATGTAAATGTGTTTTTCAATCGTGAAACTGTAAGTGATGCAGTATTAAAAACGGTTTTAGCGGAAAAAGAAGAGTTCGGTCAAAACCACTTTGGCTGTGAAAAAACAGTAGTAATTGATTATTCCTCTCCTAATATCGCGAAACCTTTTTCGATGGGGCATTTACGTTCTACAATGATAGGAAATTCGCTGAAACATATCGCTGAAAAATGTGGCTATGAAGTTGTAGGAATCAATTATATTGGTGATTGGGGAACGCAGTTTGGAAAATTAATTACCGCATATAAAAAATGGGGAAATGAAGCAGTAGTTAAAGAGGATCCAATACGTGAATTATTTAAGTTATACGTTCAATTCCATGAAGAGGTAAAAGACGACGAAGAACTAGAAGAAGAAGGGCGTGCTTGGTTTAAGAAATTAGAAGAAGGTGATGAAGAAGCTGTTGAGCTTTGGAATTGGTTCCGTCATGAGTCCCTTAAAGAATTTTCTCGCATTTATGAACTTCTCGGTGTTGAATTTACTAATTTTCAAGGAGAAGCATTTTATAATAACTTAATGGAAGATTTTATTGGGATTTTAGAAGAGCATGATTTGCTTGAAGAATCAGAAGGCGCATTAGTCGTTAATTTAGAAGAAGAAGGAATGCCGCCCTGCTTAATTAGAAAATCAGATGGTGCGACGATTTATGCAACGCGTGACTTAACAGCAGCTTTATATCGTCAAAACACTTATGGGTTTGATAAAGCGCTATATGTTGTTGGTCCAGAACAAAGCTTACATTTCAATCAATTTTTCACTGTATTAAAAAAACTTGGCTATACTTGGGTTGATGGTATGGAACACGTACCGTTTGGCTTCATTTTAAAAGATGTTAAGAAAATGTCGACACGTAAAGGAAGAGTTATTTTACTCGAAGAAGTACTTGAGGAAGCAATTGAACTTGCAAAACAAAATATTGAAGAGAAAAACCCAAACTTAAAACAGAAAGAAGAAGTAGCAAAGCAAGTCGGTGTAGGGGCAGTTATTTTCCACGATTTAAAAAATGAGCGTATGCACAATATTGAATTCTCATTAGAAAACATGCTGAAATTTGAAGGAGAAACAGGCCCGTACGTACAGTACACACATGCACGTGCTTGCTCTATTTTAAGAAAAGAAAGTGTAGAATTTGAAACATGTACGTTTGCTTTAAAAGATGATCATAGCTGGAGTGTCGTAAAATTACTTAATAAATTCCCTCAAGTAATTGAAGCAGCTTTCAATAAAAATGAGCCATCAATCATTTCGAAATATGTATTAGATGTAGCACAATCATTCAATAAATATTACGGTAATGTTCGTATATTAGAAGAGAGCGAAGAAAAAGACAGCAGACTCGCATTGGTTTATGCTGTGACGGTTGTACTAAAAGAAGGATTACGTTTACTTGGGGTGGAGGCACCTGAGGAGATGTAGCATAAAAGGTGTATGTATCATTACAGATATGTATGCCTTTTTATTTGGTATAGGAGCCATGTAAGTAGTAATCTCACTTTATTAAACTAATTTCTGGGGGAATTAAAATGTAGGAATGTTTTTGTTAAATGGAGAATTGTAAGGGGTGTATATAAAAGGAGGCGTTAGACGTTGGAAACATACGATTGGAACAGTAAACTAGCGTATTTAAAAAACACGAGAGATTTATATTACAATAGCGATTATGTAAGTTTTCTAGTGAATTCAGTTTGGAAGATTTCTGATCCAGTACATGTTGTTGATTATGGCTGTGGATATGGTTATTTAGGGTTAGTTTTGTTGCCGTTACTTCCAGGTGGATCAACATATACAGGCATTGATAGCGGAGAAGCATTAATAGCTGAAGCGAGAGAGTTGTTTCGTTCCCTCCCGTATGAATCAGAATTTATTGAGGAAGATGCTACAGAAATTGAACTGAACGATAAATACGATATAGCAATCTGTCATGCTTTCTTATTACATATGAGTTCGCCAAAAACGATGCTACAAAAAATGATACATTCAATTAAAAAGGGCGGAAAAATAATCTGTTTTGAACCACATTGGATATCAAATATGTCTTCATACTCTTTAGATGGGGAGAAACAATCAGAATTTATTCAGTTAGGTGTTTTGCAGAAATTATTTGAAAGTGATACGAAAAGAAATGGTAAAGATGGCAATATAGGCATGAAAATACCGATATATTTAAGTGAATTAGGTGTGAAAAATATTGAGTGTAGAGTAAGCGATAAAGTGAACTTTTTAGATTCAAATATGCATCACAATGATAAAAACGATTTGTATCAATCATTAAAAGAAGAGGGGATTGCAGGCAATCCGGGTGATAAGCAGCAATTTATAGAATGTTTAATAGACAGAGGATTAACATATGATAATGCGCTAGCTCAATATGAAGCTGAACTCCGATTTTACAAAATATTTCATGTGCATTCTTCTTTAGTGTACGCTCCGAATATGAAAATTACATTTGGTGACATAGTATGTTAAAAGGTATGATATATAAGAATTGTCGTTTAATGTCGATAAGTCGGTATTCGACATATAATCGCTGATATATTTGAATTATCGGCGATATAATTTTATGTACTAAGTTCAGCTTTTACAAGATCAAAACTGCATGTTACGTTATTCCATATAATCAAACAAAATACAGAGAAAAGCAATCGTTTTTACTATATTTTGTTATAAATTTGAATAATATTAATTAATACCATCCATTATAAGAGATTTTAGTTGAATACATACTATATGGTGTGTAAAATCTAAGCAAGTAGCAGTATAAATATAAATTCGAGGTGAATGCATGCTAGATTTTAAGCAATTAGAAACTTGTTTGAAAGATAAGAGATTTGTAGACGGATTACAGGAAATAAATAATGAAATTGCATATATAAAAGAAACGAATACTTTATCCTATGTGAAGAATTGGCTTGCCAATATTCCTTCGCATAAGGAGTTTGATATATTAATTCGCCTTACTGATGAAGGGCTTATGCACCAATGCAGTTCATTTCTCATTCGCTACGCTTATAAAAAATTCCCAAATATGAGAACGCTCTCTTTATATTGTGATGAGTTAATTGATGAGCGAAAAATTCTTGAAGCAGAGCAGTTGTTAAAATCTTCTTTAGAAGAGTTAGGTAAAGAAGAAATAGATGCAGATTTTTTAGCGAAAACATATTTTACGTTAGTACGATGTCTTTTAGAAATGAAACGAAACGAAGAAGCGCTAATGTATATGAAAAAAGCAGAGGAGTACAGTACACGTGCAGTCTTTGATAAATGGGGCTACGTTTATATGCATACAGGTGAATGGGAGAAAGCGGAAGAACAATTTATTGCTGGCATACAGCATGAAGATTGTGAAGAGTTATCTACCTATTTATTATCACAATTGTATGCGAATAAAGGGGAACAAAAACGTGCAATACAGTTAATTGATGATGCGATTGTAAAGTTTCCACAAGTACCATATTTTCATTTTGAGAAGGTAAAGTATTTATTAGATTTAGAGCAATATGAAGAAATGTTAGCGGTAATAGATAACATAAATACTCAGCTGCCATATCATGCCTATAATACTTACTTTGTACATTTACGTGCAGAAGCGTTGTACAAAATGAATAAGTTTGCAGATTTACAAAAGCTATTAAGAGAAGAAAAGAGTTTAAAAGAATCTTTATATCATAATTTAGAAAAAAATCCGGATGGAAAAAAGGTTCACTTGCCGATAGTTCCTATTGTACAAAAGGATAATTATTGTGTTCCGACAAGTTTAGAGATGATGTTGCGTATATGGGGAGAGAAACGTACACAAGATGAAATAGCAGAGTTTATTTTTGATATGACAGGTTCGAAGTTTTCAGATACTGTTTCTTATTTAGAAGAATTAGGTTATGAATATCGTTATTTTAAAGGGAATGAAGAGAATTATAAGAGACTGATTGACGAAGGAATTCCTGTTTTATTAAGTATAGATATTGAGCATGCTTCACACGTACAAGTTCTATCTGGATATGATGATACATTGCAAGCTTTCTATGTTCAAGATCCAAACTTTATAGAACCAGTTCTTGTGGAATATAGTAAATTACAAGAAAAATATCGTTATACAGGCTGTTTAGCAATCACGTTTGTTCCGAAAGAAAAGAAGGAGCAACTAGCGTTTCTAAGTGAAGAAGAAAATCGTTATTTTAAATCTATTTTTTCTCTTACGGATCATTTAGATGAACATGACAAAGAGGGAATTAGTAACTTAGTACAATTTTTAAAAGAAACGAGTGATAATCCAAATACGTGGTTATATACGATAAAGCACTTAGATGTTGAAGTAGATAAAGAATTTATTTTATATTGTATCGATAAGTTAATGGAAAAGTTTCCGAACTCGGACTTTGTTAAATTGCATGGTGCACAGTGTTTTATTCGTCTTCAGGAAGTAGACAAAGCCGAGCAAATGCTGACAAGCGTTGAGAAGAAAAATAATCGTGCATTATATCATTTGATAAATGGAAGATATGCTTTTGAGCAGGAAAGTTATATAGAAGCAATTTCAAGCTTTCGTTCATCGTTACAATTAGACGCAGATCAGCCTATTGCTTGGAGTTTTCTCGCTTTATCCTATATGTATATTGATCAATCTGAAAAAGCATTGCAATACTCTCAAGTTGCGTTAGAGCGTAGTCCTGAAAGGTTTACTTTAACGAATCACGGTATAATATTAATAGATTTAGAAAGATATGAAGAAGCATATGAAATCTTTAATGACTTGTTAAAAGAATATAAATATGAAGCACATGTATGGTATGAACGAGCGAGATGTGCACATCAACTAGGAAAATTATATTTAGCAATAAAAGGGCTTAAAGTAGCGATTCATTTGGATAGTAATGCACCTTACATTTATACAAAACTTTCGGAAATATACGAATCTGATTTGAAGGATGAGGAAAGTACGAAAGAAATTTTATTAAACGGTATTGAGAATTGTGATGATAAAGCATCTCTTTACGTAAAATTAGGTGACTATCATTTTCAAAATGATAGCTTGGAAGAAGCAGAAGTATTGTATAATCGTGCTTTAGAAGAAAATGATGAGGATGTTTATTCTCACTTCGGACTTACACAAGTTTATATGGCAAGAGAACAATACAAGGAAGCAAAAGAATATATTCTTGGTCTTGAGAAGCAAATTGAAAAGAGCCAAGATTTCCTCATGAATGCAGGAATGGTTTTATGGGATGCTGAAATTGAACTTGGTGGAAATGAAGAAGGGTTTAAAGTAGCGCTATCTAAGTTAGAAAATGGTATAAAGAAAAGTGATTATAATGTAGCAAGTGCGTTAGATGAATATGTGAATCGAATTAAAGGAACGGAATTTGTACAACGAGGTATAGCGTTTTTAAGAACGTTACACAAAGAAAGAAATGAAGTAAGTGAGTACGGTTGTTATGCAGGTATTTTATATGAATCTATTGGACAGTACGGCCAAGCGATGAAAAGATATAGTAAGGCGATAGAACAAAAGGAAACGGCATTACCGTATTACCGAATTGGTGAAACACTTATGGCATTAGGACAATTGACGGAAGCAAAACAAGCGTATGAAACATGTTTAGAGCTTGATGGGAATTTCGTAGGTGTACATTTACAGCTTGCGGAAATATACGAAAAAGAAGAAAACCGTTTTAAAGAACAAAGTCATATGGTTCAGGCGATGAAAGAAGAGCCGTTGCATATTAATATGGAATATTTGGCACAGCTTTCAGTAGATATGAATCTTCAGGAAGAATTGTTGACTGAACTAGAACAATTAGCGGAAGAAGTACCTGAAATATGGCGTTTAGATGCGATTGCATATGTGCATGGTGCGATGAATGAAATAGATAAAGAACAAGCACAGATTGAATACGCGCTACAATTAGATGGTGAGCATATAGAAGTTCTATATCATTATGCAAAAGTATTAGTGAAAAAAAGAAATGTAAAAGCAATTGAAGTTGCAATGAAAGTAATACAAAAAGATTTTGATAATGAACGTATATTTGATGTTTATGTAAAAGCAGTAGAGCAACATAAAAAATTGTCTAACATACGAGATTTTCTTCATATGTTAAAGGTGAAAAAAGCAGAAAGAAGTACAGCATTCATGTATGCTGCAGCTGCGGTTACGGAAATATGGATTGAACGCCAGCTGCATGAACAGCCGAAACGATCTATCATTACGAGAGCTTTTTATCGTATGAAAAATCGTGCGAAAGAAATTTCAATGGTTACTATGATAATTGATTTATATGAAATCTCTTTAAAGTTAAATCCGAAAAATAGTATGGCAGCACAGCGATTTGCGCTATTTTATGAGAATGTAGAGATGAATAAAGAAGCGATAGACATTCTGCACACCTCACTAGAAAATAAATGGGATTATGAAGTAGCGAAGCAACTTGTAAATCTTTTCGTTGAGTGCGAGGAAGAAGATATGTTAAGAGATGCTTTGGAATTAACGAAGCAAATGGTTCGAGAACTACCAGATGATTATGATACTCTTCTTCTGCAAGCACAAGTATTCTTTAAAGCAGGGGAAGAAAGAAAAGCAGAAAAGATTACCTTACAATTAACGGAGCAAACACCGTTCGTAAGTAGAGCATTTCTTGCTTTAGGAGAAATATATCAAAGTCAAGAAAGGTTTGAAGAGGCAATTCAAGTATTAGAAAATGCTTCTATACATCATCCAAATGAAACAGTAATTCTTCTTTCTTTAGCGTCTTCATATCATGGTGCCGGCCAAACACTAAAGGCAGAAAAAATAACAAATGAAGTATTAACAATGGATGCAAGTGATTTGTTAGCAAGATATGATCGTGCTTGTTATTTAGCACAGTTAAATAGAAATGAAGAGGCGAAGGAAGAGCTTGAAATTGTCCTTCGTGAGGATGACTCGGGATTCTTTGTTGAACTTATTGAGGATGATGAAAATTTAGCAGCATTGCGAGAATTTGAAAAGTAATTGTATAAGAATAGGGGATAAGGATAAGAATATATTTTGAATTAGTTGACAATTAGTTGTCAAATGGCATAAAATAACTTTTAATAAAGTATACAAATCTGAAGACGAGAAAGAGTAAAATAGTGAACTGTTCTCCAGAGAGCCGGTATATTGCTGAAAGCCGGTGGGCAGAAGTTATTTGAAAATCATCTCCGAGGAGCCGAGGCTGAAAGTGAGTAAGCCCGGACGGATGTCTACCGTTACAAAGAACACGTATGATAGTACGTTGCTAAGCGCTATTAGTGAAAAGCTAATAGAATTAGGGTGGTAACGCGGGTAAACCCGTCCCTACTTCATAGGGGCGGGTTTTTTGTGTGCTTTTAAAACATTCAAAGGAGTGATTGTAGATGAAGAAAGTAGATGTAAAAGAGTCAGCTGTAGGGAGAGAAACACGTATTCGTAAGCAGTGGAACGAACAAAGCATTTTTGAACAATCAATTCAGAATCGAGAAGGCGCGCAATCGTTTGTGTTTTATGAAGGGCCACCAACGGCGAACGGTTTACCACACGTCGGCCATGCACTTGGTCGGGCAATTAAAGATTTAGTAGCAAGATATAAAACGATGGCTGGTTATAAAGTAGTAAGAAAAGCAGGATGGGATACACACGGTTTACCTGTAGAACTAGGTGTTGAGAAGCAACTTGGTATTTCTGGTAAAAATGAGATCGAAGAATATGGTATTGAACCATTTATTCAAAAGTGTAAAGAGAGTGTTTTCACATATGAAAAGCAGTGGCGTGAATTCACTGAAAGTATTGGTTATTGGGTAGATATGGATGATCCATATGTAACTTTAGAGAATCCATATATCGAAAGTGTATGGCATATTTTGGGGACGATCCATGAAAAAGGATTGTTATATAAAGGACATAGAGTTTCACCATACTGCCCAAGCTGCCAAACCTCATTGAGCTCACATGAGGTTGCACAAGGGTATAAAACAGTAAAAGATTTAAGTGCAACTGTGAAGTTTAAGGTGAAAGATAGTGAAAATGAGTATTTCTTAGGTTGGACAACGACACCTTGGACACTTCCAGCAAACGTAGCGCTTGCTGTCCATCCAAATATGGAATACGTTAAAGCAAAACAAGAAGGTCATGTATATATTGTTGCGAAAGAACGTGTACAAGAAGTATTAAAAGAGAATTATGAAGTATTATCTGTTCATAAAGGCGAAGAATTATTAAACACATCTTATGCAGCACCATTTCCGATGAAAGAAGTTACAAATGGTTACCGCGTTATCGCAGCAGATTTTGTAACAGCAGATAGTGGTACAGGACTTGTTCATATTGCTCCAGCATATGGAGAGGATGATTATAGAGTCGTTCAAAGTGAAGGATTGTCATTCTTGCACGTTGTAGATGAAAAAGGTGAGTATACAGAAGCAGTACCATTTTTGAAAGGAAAATTTGTAAAAGATTGTGACGTGGATATCGTTCGTTATTTAGCGAAGGAAGGTTTACTGTATCATAAAGAAAAATATGAACATAGCTATCCGCATTGCTGGCGTTGTGATTCACCACTACTTTATTATGCAGGAGAAAGTTGGTTAATCCGAACAACTGCAATTAAAGATACATTTTTACAAAATAATGATTCTGTTACTTGGTATCCGGATCATATGAAACATGGACGATTTGGTAAGTTTTTAGAAAATATGGTGGACTGGAATATTAGCCGAAATAGATATTGGGGAACGCCATTAAACGTATGGGAATGTGAAAGTTGTAATCATCAGTTCGCACCGAAAAGCATTGCTGAATTAAGAAAGCATAGTACGAACGAAACACCAGAAGATTTGGAATTGCATAAGCCTTATGTAGATGAAGTGCAAGTCTGCTGCGGGAAATGCGGAGGAACAATGAATCGTACACCAGAAGTAATTGATGTTTGGTTTGATAGTGGTTCTATGCCATTTGCACAATATCATTACCCATTTGAAAATAAAGAGTTATTTGAAGAGCAGTTTCCAGCGGATGTTATTGCAGAAGGAATTGATCAAACACGCGGCTGGTTTTATAGTTTATTAGCAGTCTCAGCACTGTATACAGGAAAAGTACCGTATAAACGAGTGTTATCATTAGGGCATGTCTTAGATGAAGAAGGACAGAAAATGTCTAAAAGTAAAGGGAATGCACTAGACCCAGTTGATTTAGTAGATAAGTTTGGTGCAGATGCGCTAAGATGGGCTTTACTTGTTGATAGTGCCCCGTGGAATGCGAAGCGTTTTTCTGAAAGAACAGTACTGGAAGCGAAATCTAAATTTGTAGATACATTAGTCAATGTGTATAGCTTCTACGTTTTATATGCAAATTTAGATGAGTATAATCCGAAAGAAACGTATAATGTAAAGCTTACGAAATTAGACGAATGGGTATTATCAAGATTGCATAGTACAACGAAAAAAGTGAGAACAGCACTTGATGATTATCAATTTACGAATGCAGCTCGTGAAATTGCAGCACTTGTAGATGAAGTGAGTAACTGGTATGTAAGACGCTCACGTAATCGTTTCTGGGAATCTGGTATGAACGCTGAAAAAGCTGCTGCGTATGAGACACTTCATGAAGTACTTGTAACAATTAGTAAATTAATTGCACCATTCACACCGTTTGTCGCGGAAGACATTCATCTTAATTTAGAAGGAAGTAGTGTTCATTTAGCTGATTATCCAGTTGTAAATGAATTACTACTTCAGCCGAAATTAGAAGCGGAAATGGATGCTGTTTTACAAGTTGTTGAACTTGGAAGAAGTAACCGTAATCAGCATTCTTTAAAAGTAAAACAGCCGCTAGCAGAATTTGTATTACTTGAGCATAACGAGAATGATATGGATTGGGAATCTTATCGTGATATCGTTATGGATGAGTTAAATGTAAAAGCGTTCCATGTTGAACTCGATGAAACAAAATACACATCATATCAATTGAAGCTTAATTTTAAAACAGCGGGGCCGAAGTTCGGTAAAAATGTGAATGCAGTGAATGGTTGGCTAAAACAATTATCACAAGAAGAAGTGCAAAACTTTGTATCAACAGGAAGAGCAGTTTACGAAGCAACACCAGGAGAAGAAGTAGTTGTAACTGCTGAAGATGTGTTAGTTGAGAAAGTTGCAAAATCAGGATTCTCTAATACGACTAACGGACAATACACAGTTATGTTAGATACGAATGTAACGGAAGAATTGTTACAAGAAGGAGTAGCGCGTGAATTCATTCGTGCGGTTCAAGAATATCGTAAACAGTTGAATTTACCAGTTAATTTACGAGTCGATGTTATTCTCGATACAGAAGTAGAGCTACAGCGAACGTTAACGAACCATAAAGATTTATTGGAAGAAAACTTACTCGTTGAACAATTTACATTTGGTCACTTAACGAACGAAGACGATGAACTTTCTTTAGGTGAGACAAAACTTAGAATTAAATTAAGTGCGGCTAATTAAAGAAAAAAGGAAGTTGGAATGATTCCAACTTCCTTTTTTGTATGATTAGAATTTATTTGACTATACATTCGATAGGATTACTAGCAATTTTCTTTTTTCATAGCGTACCGAAAACAATACTGTAGAAATATATTTCTACAGTATTGTTTTCACTTTACACATAAATATTGAGAAAATTTCACTTACCTCAAATGGAAAGGTAATAGAATTGTCCATAGAGAATTACTCCTAGATTCAATTTTTATCCCTCCATTTTGTGGAGAATGATTGCTGAGTGGTAACGGGATAAGGTTGAGCTACTTTATTAGGGGGAGTGGTTCTATGTTTAATAAAAAAATGGTGGCAATGGCAATGACTGTGCCGTTAGTAATGGGGACGATTTCTACGGTTTCGGCATTGGAAAAACAACAGCAAGTAAAGTTAGAAGCTTATTCGCCACAGAAAAAAGCAACTGAATATTTAAAAGAAAATGCTGCGCAGTATGGATTGAAGGCAGACCTTTCAGACTTGCAATATATTTCTACAACAGAAACGTCAGTAGCTTCATATGTTAGGTTCCAACAAGTTGTTAACGGTGCTCCTGTATTTTCAAAACAAATTACAGTTACTCTTAACGGAGAAGGAAAGGGAGTACTCGCTGTTTCTGATTATCAGCCTGTTACAGGTGTGAAGGAAGTAACGACAAAAATTAGTGAAAAAGATGCAATACAAAAATCAATGGCGTATGTTGGAGAAGCAAGTGAGCAAAACTTATGGGCTCCTACAGAGAAAGAATTCGGATATATTGTTGAAGAAGGAATGGCTCGTCCAGTATATAAAGTTGTAGTCCATTCTAATAATCCATTTGGTGCATGGGAAACATTTATTGATGCAGAAAATGGAAAGTTAATTAAAAAGGTTGATATAAACCGAAAAGCTGAAGGGTCAGGAAAAGTATTTTTACCTAACCCAGTAGTATCTAGCGGTAGTAAAGTAGGCTTAAAAGATAATAACGATGCAGATTCAACAGCTCTAACGAACCAACTGAAAACTGTTACGTTAAAAGGTTTAGATGGAACAGGATTTTTAATTGGAGAATATGTAACGATTTCTTCAAAAGCGAAAACAAAATCTACGAATTTACAATTTAACTATACACGTGCAAATGATAGCTTTGAAGATGTGATGTCGTATTATCATATCGATACATTACAGCGTTACATTCAAGGGTTAGGTTTTAAAAATATTAATAACCGTTCGATAAAAGTGAATGTTAATGGTACAACTGATGATAATTCATTCTATTCTCCATCAACAAAAGCTTTAACTTTCGGTACTGGCGGTGTTGATGATGCAGAAGATGCTGGTATTATCGCACATGAGTATGGGCATTCGATTCAAGATAACCAAGTTCCTGGCTTTGGTAGTTCAGCAGAAGGCGGAGCGATGGGAGAAGGATTTGGCGACTTCTTAGGTGCTACATATGAAGATGCAGTATCGACTACAGGATACGGAAAAGCATGTGTTGGAGAATGGGATGCGACAGCTTACTCTAGTTCAGATCCAACATGCTTACGCCGATTAGATACGAATAAAGTATATCCGAAAGATATAACGAATGAAGTGCATGATGATGGTGAAATTTGGGCACAAGGTCAATACGAAATGGCACAAGCTTTTGGCCGTGATGTAGCAACAAAAATCATTTTACAATCACACTGGTCATTAACACCAAACTCTAAATTCAGTGATGGAGCAAAAGCGATTAAGCAAGCAGATGCTCTTTTATATGGCGGACAACATGCTGCTGATATCGATCGTATTTGGGCAGCGAGAGGCATTAGTACGAATTAATATAAAAAGTCGTGGCATTATAAGCCACGACTTTTTAATTTGCTTACGAACTGGTACTAGTAAATAAAGCTATATCAATGATAGTGTGAATATATCCGTATCCCATTTACTTTTTAGCTTCTTTAAAAACAAAATGTTCTTTAAATTTTCTAGATTCAACTTTTTGACCATTTCGCATCAATCGGAATGGGTGTTCTTGCCATGTAATAATAACATCAACCTCATCCGCTTTTGTAGCAACAGGTAAATTAGCGTGTTCAAATCCAGTTTTTCCACTTGCTAAACGACTTTCCTTTAGGGAAAAGAGTTCATATTTCGTTTTCTTATTTGGTTCGTTGCGGAATACTTCGACGTTTACGTTATATACTTCACTATTCCCGATATTCTTTACTGAAAAATGATATGTTTGAAATTCATTTTTTTTAGCTTGAAGCATATTTTTGTTTGTTTTTTTCGGTTTATCAATATTCACTAGCCATTGACCAGAGTTTTGAGAGATTGGTAAAGATTTTGGTGAATAGGCGTATGTTTCGTTTACTACAATTAGGCAAAACAATAGGAGAAAGAAACTAATTGCTTTTTGCATATGCACACCTCGCTTTAAATTTGTTTATTAATATGCGTGAAAAATACGGTTTTTATGTAAAAATTGGGAAAATATTAGATGTGTAATTTCGGATTTGATACATAAGAATATGTATTACAAAATTAACTTTTCCCGTTTTAGAAGCAGTTAGGAGTTAGAAAATCAGAATGTTTCAAAAAAATTCTTGCATTTTATAAAGCGATAAGTTAGAATACTCTGTAAATATAAAAAGTGATGATCAGGAAAAGTACATGGTGCAAAGGTCTACAGAGAGCAGCCGGTTGCTGAGAAGGTTGTGATACCGCATGATGGAAAGACACCTGTGAGTGTTGCTTTGAACGTGATTATTAGTAAAAGCAAACGGTACCTACCGTTATCAGGGCTAAGATGGTCAGTATGACAATTTGGGTGGTACCGCGGAAAAAAATCCGTCCCTATTTATAGGGGCGGATTTTTGTATTCTTTGAAAGGGGGTGAGTGACCGTGGATGATGACGATGACAACAATAACGTAAATAAATATAAAATTACTGGAGGGAAAAATAATGAATTCAATAATGAAGCGTTCACTCACAAAAGAATGTATGGAACAAAGTGGAAAGGTTGTATTACTTCAAGGATGGGTAAAAAAAATTCGGCATCTTGGAAATGTTAGTTTTTTATTATTACGGGACAGAACAGGAGTAATTCAATGTGTATTAGAGAATGGATTGGCTGGATATAAAGTTGATGTAGAAAGTGTTGTCCATGTAATCGGTGAAATAGTCGAGACGTCGAAAACAGAATTGGGTGTTGAAGTACTTGCTCATGAAGTGAAAGTAATAAACGGTGCAGAACCACTTCCATTTGAAATAAATAAAAAGAAGTTACAAGTGGGCTTAGATCAACTACTTAATGAGCGAGTAATATCATTAAGGCATGAGCGAACCGCAGCGATTTTTAAAGTGAAATCTACACTCGTTCAGAGCTTTAGTGAAATTCTTATAGAGAACGATTTCACACGGATCTTTACGCCGAAAATTGTTTCGCAAGGGGCAGAAGGAGGAGCAAATGTTTTTAAGCTTCCATACTTCCAAAAAGAAGCTTATTTAGCACAATCACCACAGTTCTATAAGCAAATGATGGTGGCAGGTGGGTTAGAACGAGTTTTTGAAATTGCACCTGTATATAGAGCGGAACATCATAATTCTTCCCGTCATTTGAATGAATATATATCGTTAGACGTAGAACTTGGTTTTATTCATGATTTTTATGAAGTGATGCAACTAGAAACGGATGTTTTACGATATATGTTTCAACAAGTAGCGAAAAAATGTGAAATAGAACTACAACTATTACAAATAGAAGTACCTGTTATTACTGAAATACCTAAAATTACATTGTTAGAAGCACAAGAAATTTTGAAAAGTAAGTATCGTAAAGAATCTCCTGTAGGGGATTTAGATACAGAAGGTGAAAAGTTACTAGGGAAATATGTAAAGGAAACATATAATAGTGAATTTGTTTTCATTACACATTATCCGAAAGAAGCGAGACCGATGTATACGATGCAAAATAAAGAGAATCCAGCTATTACTGATTCATTCGACTTATTATATAAAGGGTTAGAAATAACGTCAGGGGCACAGCGAATTCATAATTATGAAATGTTACTCGCTTCGTTTAAAGAAAAAGGATTACACCCAGAGAAATTTCAATCTTATTTAAATACATTCCGATACGGTTGTCCCCCGCATGGAGGTTTCGGAATTGGGTTAGAAAGGATTGTATATAAACTATTAGAATTAACAAATGTACGAGAGGCGAGTGCTTTTCCGAGAGATTGTACTCGTCTTATACCGTAAAAAGAATCTTCGCGATTATCGCGAAGATTCTTTTTATAGTTCGTTTGAAAAGATGAAAATATAGACTCTTTCTTTTGCTAATAAGCTTAGTAAAAGTGAGTTATCAATATGAACCATTTCGACAAAAAATTAATATACCCCTTGACAGTTACAAATATAACCGATATACTTCATATTAATTTCAAAAGAAAATATATTCTAAATATTACAATGTGTTGAATAGGAGTAGTAAGGTCATGTATTTGTACAGAGAGCTATGGGTTGGTGCGACATAGTCAAATGACATCCTGAACTCGCCTAGGAGCAGTAAGGTGGAACGGAATCACATTCTTAGTAAATCTTAACGGTTAACCTTCGATATTAGGTTTGTAATCAAACGATTACTACTAAGGTGGATTCATAATGGAATCAATAAGGGTGGTACCGCGTTAAGTAAATGGCTTAGCGTCTCTTTATATAGAGATGCTAGGCCATTTTTTTATTATATGGAAAAAGAAGTGGAGGGTTTATTTGGATAGGTCTATAAAATTTATTTATCTATATAAAAAGATTTAATTAGGAGGAAAATGAGATGAAACAAACGGAGCAATGGACTTCGAAATTAGGTTTTATAATGGCTGCAGCAGGATCAGCAATTGGACTTGGCGCAATATGGAAGTTTCCTTATATCGCGGGGAAGAGCGGGGGAGGAGCATTCTTTTTAATCTTTATATTATTTACTATATTAATTGGATTACCACTACTTATAGCTGAATTTATGATTGGACGTAGTACGCAGAAACAAGCAGTTGGCGCATTTAAAAGTATTGCACCAAATACAGGGTGGCACTGGATTGGACGCCTTGGTGTTGGAACGTGTTTTATACTACTTTCATTTTATAGTGTTGTAGGTGGATGGGTGTTAATTTATTTATTCAGAGGAATTACTGGACAACTAATTGCACCGGGACAAAATTACGGAGCATTATTTACTGAAACAATTGGGAATCCCACTTGGGCTATTATGGGACATTTCGCTTTTATGTTCATTACGATATGGGTTGTATCAAAGGGTGTACAAAACGGAATTGAAAAAGCAAGTAAATATATGTTGCCAGCATTGTTCGTTTTATTTGTCGCTCTTATTATTCGTTCGTTAACACTTGATGATGCTATGAAAGGTGTGAAGTTTTTCTTACAACCAGATTTCTCAAAGATTACTTCGGAAAGTATTTTGTTCGCAATGGGGCAATCATTCTTTGCAATTAGTATCGGGATTTCAATTATGGTTACCTATAGTTCCTATTTAAATAAAAAAGAAAGTTTACCAAAATCAGCAATAACAATTGTTGGATTGAATTTATTTGTTTCTTTATTTGCAGGTCTTGCCATTTTTCCGGCCGTATTTTCATTAGGAATGGAGCCGACAGAAGGACCTGGATTACTATTTATCGTATTACCATCTGTATTTAGTCAAATCCCATTCGGTGGATTTTTCTTAACAGTATTCCTTGCACTATTTACATTTGCGACATTAACATCGGCATTTTCTCTACTAGAAACTGTTGTTTCAGCATTAGCAAATGGTGAACAAGAAAAGAGAACGAAATTATCATGGCTGATCGGTTTCGGCATTTTCTTAGTAGGTATACCATCAGCGTTATCATTTGGAGTATGGAGTGATATTACGATTTTCGGAAAGAATATTTTTGATGCAGTAGACTTCTTATCTAGTAATATATTAATGCCACTTGGAGCACTATTTATTAGTATTTTCGTTTCATTCAAAATGGAAAAGAAGGTACTAGAAGCAGAGTTTTTTGTAGGTGGAAATTATGGAAAGAAAGTATTTACTTGTTGGGCATTTTTACTTCGATTTGTAGCACCGCTCGCAATCATTATCGTCTTTTTAAATGTAATAGGGATTATTTAACAATAAATGTTATACTATTCAGTAAAAAAAGAAGATGGTGATGTTTATGGCGAATTTGATAGAAACAGGAGAGTATATGAATATTAGAGGGAAAAAGCTATACGTTGAAACACATGGAAATCCTAAAAATAAGCCAGTCTTATACTTGCATGGTGGACCAGGAGAGAGTTGTTATGATTTTTCATTTCAATCAAGCGGAACGTTTAAAAGATTCTCTACATGTAATTATGATAGATCAAAGAGGTGTTGGTCGTTCAGAAAAAATTACTGAAGACGAAGCTTTTGGATTAAATGATTTGATTGAAGACTGTGAGGAATTAAAAAAAGTATTACAAATTGAGAAGTGGTCTATAATTGGACATTCTTTCGGTGGATATGTAGCATTGCTTTATGCGTCGATATATCCAAGTTCAATAGAGAAAATAATATTTGAAGGACCAACTTTTGATTTTGCATTAACAAGTAGAGCTTTGTTGCAAAAGACAGGGCATTTATTAAAAAAGTATGGAAAAGAAGAAGTAGCAAAAGAGTGCTTTGCTTATTCATCTAGCGATGCTAGTTCAGAAGAGTTGTTAGAAGCTTATATAAGATTAAGCGCTGAATTAGAAGAAAAAAGAATGGAGATTTACAATAATAAGGAAGATAGGACAGATGAGAGTTTATACAGTGATGAAGAGTGGGAAATATTTTCAAATCGCTCCAAAATGCACTTTGATAGATTAAAATTAGAGGGAGCATGTCATACATCATTATTATCAAAAATAAAAGATGTACAAAATCTAATGTTATTAATAGTAGGAAAACATGATGTAGTAACGTGTGAAGAACAAATTAAAACATTTAATAAAGATGCCCGAAACGGCAAGTATATCGTATTTGAAGAGAGCGGTCATTCACCTCATTATGAGGAAGCAGATAGATTTGCAGAAACAGTCATACATTTTTTGAAATGAAGAAAAGGGTGCTTCTATAAATGAGAGGCACTCTTTCTAAATTTCTGGATATGTGATTGTGATGTTAGGCCACTTACTTTGCCAATTCTTTTTTATAACTCTGTTTTTGTACATATGTAATCGTTCTTTCGATTTAAGAAAATGAGCTGTTGGTCTCACTTGTAACGAAAGGACATCTTCAATACCACATGGGGCTGTTAATATAACATTGTTTAGTTCATCAAGTGTAACTCCTAAAGCCGTTGCTGTTTCAGGGAATTTAGAAATAGCATTAACAGAAGAAGAATATGGTGGCATATTATTCACTACATGCATACGAGCTTGATTTTTTACAGACCAAGGGATAGTAGCATCAATATTCATTAATTTCGTTTCTAATGATTGTTCGTATATCTCATCTTGATGTAGACTATCATAATAAATCACATCAACATCAGGCATAGCCGTTTTAGCTTCATAGTCATGTAAAGTATCCCAAATTTTAGAACGAACAAAGCCGGCACAAACCCACCAATCAGGTAACTCTAGTGATTTTGCCATTTGTAATACATTCATCATCCATTCGTCGTTTTCTATTAAGCGAATGATATCTTGTTCTGTTTGTATAGTCATTTGTTATCTCACCTGCTTTTTTTTAGAGAGTAAATTTAATTCATAAGCTTTATAATCCATGTAATCCAGTAAGCACCTGGTATGAATAACAGTTGAGCTAGTAATGTACCAAAAAGTCTAGAAATCATTAGCCAAGCATACATTTTACTCATTGCTTCAGCACCTTCTTCTGATTGAAGAGCTCGCTCTGTTAAAAGAGCAATACGTGGATCTAGTAGCACTGTTAATAAAATAGTAGCAAAACCATTAATAAGACCGGAAGCTGTAGTGGCTTTTGTTGCGAAAGCTGGAATTAAAAAAGAAGCATATAGTGCGGAAAGAACTCCCGCTGTATAAATAGCAGTAGCAAACATGTTAATAAGCATAATACGCTTTGGAATACCACCGATACGCAGTCTATGAATCATTTCTAACTTTGGAAAGCGGACATATTTTTTTGTGTACTTTAATTTTTGAATGTTATTCGTTTTCATCATTCGAATGAAAGAACCGTCTGTTTCAAAGTTTTGAATGACATATCCAAATAGTTTTGTCAAAGTTGGATACAGTATAATCGCAAGCAATGTACCGATAGAAGCAGATAATAGTACAAGACGTATAATATGCTCTAAATCAATAGAAGGATCTAGTTTTGCTTCGTCCACAATCCCGCCAAGTAAAAAGGCTTGTAGTAAGTTTGACGTTCTTGAAATGAGTAATACGATTCCTACGACGGATAATGCGACAGCAATCTTCTTTAAACGAACCCCCGCTAATCGAATACTATAAGAGCTTGTTTCAACTGCGTGGATTACAATTGTGAAAGCCATTATAAAAATTAACGTAATTGACATTTGTTTCACCAGTTTCTATTAAAATAATTGTAACTTTTTTACTTTATCATATCTATCGTATTTTGTAACTGAAAGTATGTGACATATGGAAATTGATTTTTCGAAAAAATAGATAATGATAGTATAATAAGGAGAAGTGGAAGAGATGTTAGCAGTTATTTATACAGCAAATTAAGTGGAGGAATGAAACATGTATAAAACATTTCTATTTGATTTAGATGGAACTTTAACGGATCCGAAAGAAGGGATTGTAAATTCGGTTTTGTATGCGTTAAAAAAAGTAGGAATTGAAGAAGTACATATAAGTGAGTTAGATTCATTTATAGGTCCTCCTATTCAGCAATCATTCGTAGAGAGATATAATATGAGTGAAGGAGAGGTTGAACGTGCAGTTTTTTACTTCCGTGAGTATTTAAAGCAGCGTGGATTGTTTGAAAATAATGTATACGAGGGGATTCTGAAGCTCTTGCAACAATTAAAAAGTTCAGGAAATCGCATATTCGTAGCTACTTCAAAGCCCACTGTATTTGCGAAACAAGTTATAGAGCATTTTCAATTAACGAATTATTTCGAAGATATCATTGGAAGTAATTTAGATGGTACGAGAATAAAAAAAGAAGAAATAATTGCTCATATTTTACAAACAAATGAAGAACTAAATAAAGAAGAAATGATAATGATTGGTGATAGAAAGCACGATATAATAGGTGCGAATCAGAATGGAATTGTTTCAATTGGTGTTTTATATGGCTATGGCTGTGAGAAAGAACTGACTGAAGTTAGTGCGACTTACATAGTGAAAGATGTTGAAGAACTGTATCATTTTTGTGTAGGGAAAATTTTAATAAATCAGTAAATATAGGTACTAACAATCCCTTTATAACGTATGATGAGGAATTCGTTTCTGTTTAAAGGGATTTTTCATATGTAATCGAATATTTATAATTAGACATTTTTAGCATGAAAAAATTGTATGAATAAGAGGAGGGATGTCAGAATTAAAAGATTAGTAGAAGTTTATCAATAAATTTTAGAATATTCTGTTTAATGGAGGGGTAAAATTGGAGTTAGTTATTATATTATTAGCACTAAGTTTACTTATGTTCGTAGCATACAGAGGCTTTTCTGTTATTTTATTCGCACCGATATTTGCATTATTTGCAGTATTTTTGACAGAACCTAGTTATGTATTACCTTTCTTTTCTAATATCTTTATGGAGAAAATGGTTGGATTTATAAAGTTATATTTTCCTGTGTTTTTATTAGGAGCAATATTTGGAAAAGTAGTGGAAATGTCAGGAATTGCAGATTCTATCGCAAAAACGATTATTGAGTTAGTTGGTGAAAAACGTACTATATTAGCGATTGTATTAATGGGGGCTATTTTAACGTATAGTGGTGTTAGTGTGTATGTAGTAGTGTTTGCTGTTTATCCGTTCGCAGCTAAGTTGTTTCGACAAGCTAATATTCCAAAGCGTTTAATCCCTGGAACGATTGTTCTTGGAGCAGTAACGTTTACAATGGATGCGCTACCTGGATCACCACAAATTCAAAATGTAATACCTACAACATTTTTTAAAACGAATATTTATGCTGCACCGATACTTGGCATTGTAGGAGCAATTTTTGTTCTTACATTAGGTTTACTATATTTAGAGAGTAGACGTAAGAAGGCAAAAGCGGCAGGTGAAGGATATTTTGGTTTTAATGATGGAAATACTGAAATGGCAGCATCTTTGCAATTAGAACAAAAAAATATGCCATTAATTAATAACATTGAAATTACAAGAGCACAACAACTTATTGCATTTATACCACTTATTTTAGTAGGTGTAATGAATAAAGTGTTTACTATTATGATACCGAAGTGGTATCCAAGCGGTTTTGATTTTTCTGCAATTGGTATGAAAGCATTTGGAAAAGTAGAATTAAGTGCAGTGGTAGGAATTTGGTCTGTAGAATTGGCACTTATTATAGGGATCTTAACAACGTTATTATTATATTGGAAGCGAGTAGTAACAGGTTTCCAAGCTGGATTGAATACAAGTATTGGTGGAGCGCTACTTGCAACGATGAATACAGGAGCTGAGTTTGGATTCGGTGGTGTCATTGCAGCACTTCCAGGCTTCGCAATTATGAGAGATGGCATCTCTGCTACTTTCACAAATCCGTTAGTGAATGGTGCAGTAACGACGAATATTTTAGCTGGAATTACAGGCTCTGCATCAGGAGGAATGGGAATAGTATTAAGTGCAATGGGAGATAAATTTATTGCAGCGGCCAATCAATTTGATATTCCATTAGAAGTTATGCACCGTATCGTATCAATGGCATCAGGAGGAATGGATACACTACCGCATAACGGGGCTATTATTACTATTCTTACAGTAACAGGATTAACACATAAACAGTCCTATAAAGATATATTTGCTATTACAATTTTGAAAACGGTTGCTGTATTTTTAGTTATCGCGTTCTATACTTTAACAGGACTCTATTAAAAATTCGAATCGTAAAGATTCATCAAATCGATAATTTATATCATAAAATATTAATTAGGATAAGAAGGGGTGGAGTACTTGCAAGAAGTTTCTGAGTTTCGTATGCCAAAGTCGGTATTATATGGAAGGAATTCGCTTGAAAAACTGGGGGAACAATCAAAAAAGTTAGGGAAAAGAGCTTTTATAGTTACTGATACAATTATGGAGAAATTAGGATATCTTGAAAAGTGTATACAACAACTAAATAAGAAAAGTATTACTGTTAGTACATATAATAAAGTGGATGCTGAACCTACAAATATACACGTGTTAGAAGCCTTATCTCTTTGTAAAGAGGAGAAGTGTGATTTTATTATCGGTATTGGTGGTGGAAGTTGTATTGATGCTGCGAAAGCAGTAGCGGTTTTATATACAAATGGTGGAGAAGTTGAGGATTATGTCGAAAAGGATATTGAAATAGAAAACAATCCACTACCACTTATTGCAATTCCAACAACTTCTGGTACTGGATCGGAAGTTACAAGTGTAGCAGTAATTACGAATAAAAAAACAGATGTAAAAATGATGATGAAGCATCCTAGTTTTATACCGAAAGTAGCAATTATAGATCCAGTTTTGACAAGTTCGTTACCACCACAAATTACGGCAGCAACAGGAATAGATGCGTTATGTCATGCGATTGAAGCTTATATTTCTAAATTTTCACAGCCACTTACAGATGTACTTGCTCTTTCAGCTATTGAAAGTATTATGAAATATTTACGTATAGCATATGAAGATGGACGTAATATGGAGGCAAGAGAAGCGATGATGATTGCTTCCTTACAAGCTGGAATTGCATTTTCTAATGCATCAGTTACATTAGTTCATGGAATGTCAAGGCCAGTGGGAGCATTATTTCATGTACCGCATGGAATATCAAATGCCATACTATTACCTACAGTGTTAGAATTTACAAAAACAAGTGCAGTGAAAAGGTTAGCAAAAATTGGACGTAGTTTAAATAAGGATTTGTATTCGAATTCTGATGAGGAAGTAGCAGACTACACGCTTGGGGAAATAAAAAAACTTTGCTTTGATCTTCGTATTCCAAATTTAAAAGAATATGGAATCGATGAAATTGAATTTGAAAATGCTATTTCTAAAATGGCATCAGATGCAATTGAAAGTGGTAGCCCAGCTAATAACCCACGTGTTCCATCATATGATGAAATCAAAGCGTTGTATCGAGAGTGTTTTAATTATAAGAAAGAATTTATAAAAACATCAGATTGTTAATTTCAGAATATTCTATAAAAATTTCCTTGGAAATGAAAGTACAATTACTCTTTATTATTTCCATATTAAATTCCGTAAAATAAGACTTTATATTTCAAACTTAAAGTCTTATTTTATTATGTATAATATATACAATAAAACGTAGTTATTAGTTTTATAAAAAAAGTTTAGGTAGGTGTTGTTTATATGAAAACGATAGGTCTTATAGGTGGTATGAGTTGGGAATCAACTTCTGAATATTATCGAATTATTAATGAAGAAATAAAAGAGAGATTAGGAGGGCTACATTCAGCAAAATGTTTGATTAATAGTGTGGATTTTGAAGAAATTGAACGATGTCAGTCTAGCGGAGATTGGGATGGTGCTGGAGAAATTCTAGGGAATGCGGCATATTCATTACAAAAGGGAGGAGCAGACTTTATAATCATTTGTACAAATACAATGCATAAGGTAGTTGGAAAAATAAAGGCGAAAATTGATATTCCAGTCTTACATATTGCTGATGCAACTGCAAAAGCAATTAAAAGAAAAGACATTCAAAAGGTTGGTCTGCTTGGAACTACATATACAATGGAGCAAGATTTCTATAAGTCACGTATAGAAGAAAATAATATAAAAGTAATAGTACCATCAGAAAAAAATAGAAAAGAAATAAATAAAGTAATATATACAGAATTATGTTTAGGAAAAATAGTATCTCAATCTAGAGAATATTATAAAAGAGTCATCGAAGAGTTAGTGCAAAAAGGAGCACAGGGAATCATATTAGGTTGTACAGAAATAGGGTTATTAATAAAGCAAGAAGACGTATCTGTCCCGATATTTGATACGACTCATATACATGCAATTGAAGCAGTCAAGGTAGCTCTAGATAGATTGTAATTATATTATGTAAACTAAATTCATATATCTGGAAAACATTCAGAAAATATTTTATAATGTAAGTGGTTACATTTAAGGGGGAATGCGCATGTTTTCAGTTCAACCAATCGCATTTGTACATAATGAAAGAAAGGAAATAAAAGATGATGAGTGGGGAGAAGTAAGATCCCGTATAACTTTAACTGAAATGTATGCAGAAGAAAGTATACAAGGGATTGAAGATTTTTCTCATATTGAAGTTGTTTTTTATTTTCATAAAGTAACTGACGAGCAAATTCAGTATTTTGCTAGACATCCTAGAAATAATAAGGATTATCCTGAAGTAGGTATTTTTGCACAGCGCGGGAAAAATCGCCCGAATCGCATAGGTGTAACAATTGTAAAGGTGATCAAAAGAGAAGGTAAATCAATTATTGTTGAGGGATTAGATGCTATTGATGGCACTCCTATATTGGATATAAAACCAATAATGAAAGAGTTTATGCCGAAAGAAGAAATACACCAGCCTAAGTGGGCAACGGATATAATGAGACAGTATTGGAAGGGGAATGGAGTAAAATGAGAATATATGAGGCAACAATTGCAGATTTAGATGGACTAGCATCAGTTTTTAATAACTATCGCATGTTTTATAGGCAGGATTCTGATTTAGAAGGGGCAAAAGTATTTTTACGAAACCGAATTGAGAAAAAAGAGTCCGTTATTTTCGTAGCAGTTGAAGACGGCGAATATATTGGGTTCACACAACTATATCCATCATTTTCTTCCATTTCAATGAAAGAATTATGGATTTTAAATGATTTATTTGTACAAGCGGCGAAGCGTGGAGCCGGAACAGGTAAAAAATTATTAGAAGCTGCTAAAGAATACGCATTAGAAAATGGAGCAAAAGGTGTAAAATTACAAACAGAGATTGATAATTTATCAGCACAACGATTATATGCTGAAAATGGTTATTTGAGAGATAATCGTTATTTCCATTACGAATTAACGTTTTAAAAAATTAAGTTGAAAGAGGCATTTTCAAGAAAAAGAATTTCTTTGTAATGAGAAATTCTTTTTTATTTTTGCCTAAATTAAAAAGTATGACAATAACGATAAAACGATATTTATTTATTGTTAAACGATAAATTATGTGGTAAAATTATGTTGTCATTAAATAAGTGAGTTATTGTAAATGAATCTTAAATGAAGTTCAACAACGTTCTTAAAAGTAATTATTTTTCTTTCTGGAATTGCAGTGCTTGCCTTATGCATATTTTTAGTGCCGGAAATGGCGAATTTTGTAGCGAATTTGTATCCTAATATCGCTCCGATAAAATATCTTGTTTTCATTGTGATGTATGGAGCAGCTGTGCCTTTTTATGTTGCTCTTTATCAGGCTTTCAATCTTTTACAGTATATTGACGAGAACACAGCGTTCTCGGAATTATCTGTAAAGTCGTTAAAGAATATAAAGCGCTGTGCAGTTACAATCAGTGGTTTGTATGTATTAGGTTTGCCACTTTTTCATTTTATAGCGAAGAAAATGGAACCTCCTATTGGGTTAGTGGGACTTATTATCATTTTTGCTTCGTTCGTTAGCGCTGTTTTTACCGCTATCCTTCAACGCCTTCTACAAGAAGCAATTAACATAAAATCAGAAAATGATTTGACAGTTTGAGGTGGCGGATATGACAATTATTATTAATATTGACGTCATGTTAGCAAAACGAAAGATGAGTGTAACGGAGCTTTCGGAGAAGGTTGAAATTACGATGGCGAATCTTTCTATTTTGAAAAATGGGAAAGCAAAAGCGGTTCGTTTTTCAACATTAGAAGCGATATGTAAAGCTTTGGAGTGTCAGCCAGGGGATATTTTGGAGTATAAAAACGATGAGAATACTCAATAAAAACAGATAACAAATGTAAATAATAGAAGTCAATAAAGAAGGGATAGCCACTAAGCTATTCCTTCTTTACGTTAATTGCTGTTAGTAATAAAAAATATAATTTGAATTGCAATGTCTGCTTATCAAAAGGGAACTTGCTACCTTTGTATTATAGTTGATTTAAAACCCAGTTTGTTGCATCTTCAAAGTTATCTGCAATGTAGTTTGGTTCAATATGTGCCCATTTGTCTCGGTACGTATGCAAAGCATCATACCCAGCGCCTGTTCGGACTAGAATCGTTGTCGCATTTACTTTTGCTCCTGCAACAATATCAGTCCAGCGATCACCAACTACAGCACATTGTGTTAAATCAAGCCCATGTTTTTTTGCTGCTTTAAGCAGCATGCCTGTACTCGGTTTACGGCATTCACAACCATCACCGTGTTTATGAGGACATACATAAATATCATCAAAACCGAAGCCTTCTAATTCTTGTACAAAATCGGCTACAGTTGCTATTCCATCTGCAATCCCAGGTTGATTTGTGAAAGAGAAAATTTTTATATTCTTAGCTTTTAGTTTTTGCAAGGATGTTTTTGTGAATGGAAATAATGTAAAAGATCCTGGATAATGTATTGTAGTGTCACCACCAATTGTACCGTCACGATCAATGAAAATTGCTTTAATGTTTGTCATAGTTATAGCCCCTTCAATTTATAAGTAGTTTAAAAATGTTTTACAAATCGGTAGCCATTTACCTCATAGCCTAATTTTTTGTAAAAAGGATGAGCTTCTACTCTTTTTGTTCCACTAACTAGCCATGTGCCAATGCAATTATGTTTCTTTGCTAATTGTTCTGCATAATCCATCAAAACTTGTCCAATGCCTTTACGTCGTATGTTAGAATCAACGCTAATAATTGAAATCTCTCCATAACGTGTTACATCTTCTAAATTTTCACGTATACGAAATCCAAGTAATCCAAATATAGCTTCTTCTTCCTCGTAAACATATAAAAAATCAAACGGACTCATTTGTACGAATTGTAATCGATTGTTCATATCTTCATAGGAAATAGAGGAACCTTTTAATTCTTTCGTTAAAGAACAAAGTGCGTCTATATCATCTATCGTTGCTTCACGAATTTGAAAAGACATATTATCCACTCCAATAAAATGTAATCAAACATTTAGTATTCTGTTAAAAAATGTTTTTTCCTGCCATAAAAATAAATATTTTATAATGATATATAGATAGTTATATGTTATTATTTTCCTTGATTGTATTGGAAATGGAAAGAGAAAGAGGGGAAATGCATGTTAGAAGTAAATATCCGCTCAGCTGGATATGAAATAGGTGAAAAAACAATTCGTGATATAGCTTTTTCTATCGAAAAAGGTGAACTAGTTGCTCTTATTGGAGCAAATGGTGCTGGGAAGAGTACGACGATAAAAACGATGCTCGGATTACTTGTAAATATGGACGGTGAAATATCATTCGGTGAAAAGAAAAATCCGTATGCATACGTACCAGAACATCCAACATACTATGATTACTTGACGCTCTGGGAACATATTGAATTATTAATGGCAGCTCGTGGAAGTGAAATGGGAAGCTGGGAAGAACGAGCGGGACAATTATTACATACTTTTCGAATGGATAAGCATAAACATGAATATTTATCAAAGTTTTCAAAAGGTATGAAACAAAAATCGATGCTAATATTGGCGTTTTTAACTGAGCCAGATTTTTATATAATTGACGAACCCTTTATCGGTTTAGATCCAGTAGCTACGAAAGAGTTTTTAAGTTATTTATATAAAGAAAAAGAGCGCGGAGCAGGAATTTTACTCTGTACGCACGTATTGGATACTGCTGAAAAAATTTGTGAAAGATTTTTACTCATTTCACAAGGTACATTAGTCGCAGATGGACATTTAGAATCTATTCAAATGTTAGCGGAAATGCCGGATAGCTCATTACTAGACTGCTTTGATATAATTGTAAGGCGTGAACAACATGATTAAACAACAATTTTATAAAAGATTATGTCATGAGCTCCAGCGGAAGTGGAAGTCTATATGTTCGGTAACAGATTGGACAGTCGCGTTATATATTATTATTCCAACACTTATATTTATGGGAATCTATTATAGGTCACTATGGATAAATGAATTATCAATGGAAGAGACGATTTATTTCGGATTAGGATTACTCGCATTTTATCTAGTAACATATCCGAGAGGAGTTCGTTCGTTTTTTGAGCAAGCGGATAGTTTATTTTTAATTTCGTATGCAACACATATGCGAAAATTAGTCCAGTATGGCATGATGTACACATTTGTTCGAATAGCGATAACGAATGTAATAGTAGTCGTTATTATGTTACCAGTGTTGATGAAAAGTATCGGAGTAACAGAGATACAAGTCGTATTATTTTGGGTATTCTTTACTATATTTCGATTTATGTTGTCGTTGTTAACAAGATTTATTCATGTACAGGTGGGGAAACGATGGGTTTTATGGATTGTAAAAAATGTAGTATTTTCTATGAGCTTGTCCTTTTTTGGAATTAGTTTATTTTTTATTTATAAAAATCTATATTATTCAATTCTATTTATCGGTCTATTAATTTTCTTAAGTAGTGTATTAGTAAAAGAGAAAATGAATTATAAAAAGTTCTTTTTTAAAGAAATCGAGAAAGAAAAAGAGGAAAGCATGCGCTGGACGAGCGGAATTATGCAAGTTGGTGGTCATGCAGCTAAACCGAGTAGCTCGAATAAAAAACCGTGGATGTTTCCGCGTTCTAAAAGACTATTAGGAAAAAAAGCAGATTCTCGTATTGTCGAATCTTTTTTGAAAGAATTTTTCCGTACAAGTACTGTACGAATATTTTATATTCAAATTGTATGTATGAGTACTGCAAGTATAATCATGACTCCAAGGTGGATTGCAGCTATTGTTCTTGTATTTGCTGTAGTTGCAATTTCTCGCTATGCGCGTGATTATTGGAATGAATTTACGAAAAAAATGTTTCTTCATTTATATTGTGAAGAAGGAAAATTACTTTTGCTAAGGTGGAAGGCAGATCGTTATTTACTACTACCAGCAATACTCTTGTATGGAATAGTTATACTTGCCCAGTTTTATTTATTGCCAGCTGTGATTGGTGGCTTTGTTTTTATTTTATTAATTGTATGGATTGTATTTTTACCATAAAAAAAGAGCCATTGACGGCTCTTTTTCTAGTCTGTAACACATTGATAAATAAAATATACTAAAACGAGTATGCTTGCGGCGGAATACATGACATCTAAAGTCATTCAAGTGCCTCCTCAATATTGTGGTATTAATATTGTATGAAATCTTACAATTTCATATTCAAGTGAAAAATATGTGAACGTTAACAAAATTGTAAAGTGCAAAAATTATAATCATTTTGTATAATAGAAGAAACCACCGTTATATAAAAAATAATGAGTGAAAGGGGAGGGAACATAAATGCCAAATTGGTTTAGAAAAACCTTAGTCGCATTAATTACCGTATTTACATTTGGTTTAGTGACGCCTCCTTCCATATTGCTTGATAATGCCAAAGCTGCGGACAAGCCTACGAGCACAGCTGGGCAACAAAGTTTGGAGAGCACGTCCTATACATATGAAGAAACGAATGACAGGTTAACCACCGATACTTTTATTACTTATGCAATGCAAGAAGCAGAGAAGCAGTCGATGCAAAAGTTTGGTACTAAAATTGGTCCAGTAATTGAAGATGAATTTAAAGATGTAATATTACCGAAAATTGAAGAGGCAATTGCTGAGCTTGCTAGTGATGTACCAGAAGACTCACTACAATCATTAGCGATTTCTCAAAAACCAGCTGGTGGAAATAATGAAAAGATTTTTCACGTCTACGATACGAAATCAGGAAATGATTTATTGCGTTTCCATGTAAGAAGAGATCATCCGCCGCAAGATGGTTATTATTTTAATTTCCATTATCACCGTTTTGATGATGGATACTCTGGACATCATGAGTTAGGAAATATTTATTGGAATACAAATGTACCGCCGAAATGGTTGTCTTAAAAAGAACAAGAGAAAATCTTGTTCTTTTTTATGTTTATAGAAGGGACAGACAACTATGTTGTTGAATAACATAGGTTTAGAAAAAAGAAATAAAAGGAGTATGGAGATGCAAAAATACATTGTTTTTGACTTTGATGGCACATTAGTAGATTCGCAAAATATATTTGTACCAATTTATAATCAAATTGCTGAAAAGCACGGATATAAAACGGTAAAGGAAGAAGAAATTGAACATTTACGTAAATTAACGATGCCAGAGAGATGTAAACAACTCGATGTACCACTGTATAAATTACCGATATTAGCGTTGGAGTTTTATAAATTATATCAGCCTGCTATAAAAGATCTTGTTTTATTTCATGGGATGAAGGATGTATTAGATGAACTATATAAAAAAGGATACGGTATTGCGGTTATATCATCTAACTCAGAAGAGCATATTCGGGCATTTTTACACAAGAATGATATAGAAAATATACAAGAAGTGTATTGTTCTAAAAATCTGTTTGGTAAAGATAAAATGATAAAAAGATTTTTAAAATCGAAAAAGATAACAGAGCAGGATATGTTATACGTTGGTGATGAACAGCGAGATGTAGCAGCGTGTAAAAAGGCTGGAGTGAACGTGATTTGGGTATCTTGGGGATATGATGTCATTGAAACAGTGAAAAAAGATGCACCAGATTATATGGTTCATAAGCCGATGGAAATTGTGGAAGTAGTACAAGGAGCGTATTCTTAATATGAATACACTTCGAGCAGGCATTCATCATATTGAATTTTGGGTAGCGAATTTGGAGGAGTCCATTTCTTTTTATAATAAGTTGTTTTCCATAATTGGATGGAGAAAGTTAAATGAAGTAGCATATAGCACAGGAGAAAGTGAAATATATTTTAAAGAAGTAGATGAGGAAATCGTAAGGACGTTAGGGCCTAGACATATTTGTTATCAAGCTATTCATAGAGAAGTAGTTGATGGAGTAGCAGATTTTCTTTCTAGTACGAAAGTGAAGGTAATACGTGGTCCAATTGAAATGAATCATTATTCGGAAGGTTACTATACGATTGATTTTTACGATCCGAATGGATTTATTGTAGAAGTTGCCTATACACCAAAGGCAGAAATGTAAGGGGAATAGATATGAAGATAATTACAGCGCAGCAAAACAATATACAAATTGTAAAAGATGCAGTGGATATTAAAGAAATTTCTAAAGGTTTTTCGCCTGATAAGAAATATATAATTATGAGTGCGAATAATGAAAAATATTTATTTCGGACAGGCGATATAAAAGAGTATGAAAGAAAGAAAATAGAGTTTCAAATTTTAAATGAAATGGTAAAATGTAACGTACAGGCACAAAGGCCAATTGAAATAGGTATATTGGAAGAAGAAGGTGTATGCTATAGTATTTTTTCATATTTAGAAGGGGAAGATGCGAAGAGACTATTGTCTACGTATTCACCAAAAGAACAATATGATATTGGCATAGAGGCAGGAAAAGATTTAGCGAAAATGCATACACTTGAAGCTCCTAAGAATATACTTCCGTGGTATGAAAGAGCAATGAAAAAACATAGGAAATATTTAGAGGCGTATAAAACATGCGGAATTAAAATTGAAAATGATGATAAAATTATTAAGTTTATAGATGAAAATGAAATGTATGTAAAGGATCGCCCAAATCGATTTCAACACGATGATTTTCATTTAGAAAATATAATTGTACGGGATGGGAGATATGTAGGTGTAGTTGATTTTAATGGTTATGACTGGGGCGACCCACTGCATGATTTCGTAAAAATTGCACTATTTGCAAGAGACATTAGTATTCCATATTCAATCGGACAAATAGAAGGATACTTTAATGAGAGAATACCAGAGGAGTTCTGGAAATTATATGCGGTGTACGTTGGCATGACAGTTTTCTCATCAGTTGTCTGGACATTACGAGCAGCACCGCATATGTTGGAGGATACGTTAGAGCGTCTTCATATTGTATTAGAAGATCATAAAAACTTTGAACTATCGAAGCCGATTTGGTTTCAACCAGATAAGATGGATATGAAATAGAAAAGGTAGGTGTGATTCGCACCTACCTTTATTTTTTACCATCAAAATAATTATTTGATTTTCTTAAATGTCAGCGGCTGAGTACTTAACATAGCTGGCACATGTAACTGAAGAGATGGGAATTCACCACTCACATTCATTTCATAAGCGAATAATAAACTCATTTTCATTTGGAATAAGTCAATTTTTGCAGAGAAGATGTCGTAGTGATGATGGTGCAATTGAACCTCCATCTCCATAAATTGTACAAATAACGAATCATCTTGTTTGTATACTTGTAATGTTCCGTATGCAGGATGTTCAAAAGTACCAGTATAATCCTCTAACTTGTGAGAAGGTGTAGTCCCTTTAATTTGTTCAGGAAGCGATTCAGTTGCTTCTTTCATCATTTCCTTCATTTTCTCAGTATCTTCTACAGCACGTTTATGCCAATCAATGGATTCTAATTCAAGTAGTTCGTCATAAATTTGATTAGCGAGATAAGTAGGAAGTAATGTTCCTCCAGCATTCGTTAAAATGACAAGGCCTATGTTTTCTGTTGGTATGAATGAAACAAGTGCTGAAAACCCATCAATATTACCGCCATGATGAATTACCTTATTACCACGGTAAGCGCTAATAAACCAACCAAGACCGTAACTATTTAATGGAGATTCAGGAAGTGATAAAACTGGTTGATCTGGAATGGAATTATGTGGTGTATACATTTGTTGTAATAATTCAGAGGAGATTAATTCATGATCTCCAAATTTACCTTTGTTTAAGTGAAGAAGGACCCAATTTGCCATATCTTCAATTGTAGAATTAATACACCCAGCAGCTCCAACTGTATCGATGTTATGGAATGGAACTTCTTTTATTTTACCTTCATTTTCAACGTAAGGTAAAGCATAATCATCTGTAGTTTGTGAATCTGTAACAGAGAAGTTTGTTTGATTCATATTTAAAGGTTCTAAAATATGTTCTGTAACGTATTGTTCCCACGTTTGATTTGTAATATTTTCCACAATGTAGCTGATTGTTGTATACATTAAGTTGTTATATAGAAACGCTGTTCGGAACGGCGCATCAAGTGGTAAATGTTTTATTTTTTCAACGAGATTTTTTCGAGATAAGGAAGAGCTATACCAAAGAGCCTCATGACGGCTTACACCGGTTCGATGAGAAGCTAAATCTCGTCCGGTAACTTGTGAGCTAGCAAGTAATTCAGATAAAGAGAAGTTAGGTATAAAAGACTGGACAGGACTATCCCAATTAAATTTTTGTTGTTGTGTTAACAAACTTAATGAAAGTGTGCCAAAAGCTTTCGTTGAGGAACCGATTGCGAATCGAGTATGCGGTGTAACAGCCTCTTTTATTTCTATATTACGATAGCCGAAACCTTCTGAAATAATAACTTCACCGTCTTTTATTACAGCGACAGCAGCACCAGGAACATTTAAATCCTTCATCATTTTTTCAACCGTTGTTTGTAAAGAAGTCATAACAGGCGTTCCAATTTTAGACATACTTCTAACCTCCAAATATAAATTTTGTTCTACCGCACTATACTTTCGGTAATAGAAAATGAAAACCTTTTTAAATTTGGAAAGTTAATAATTTTGTAAGAATTAGTGGGAGAAATTTTATTAATTAGGATTATTAACTTTACCATTTTTCATGTTATGATAAATTGCATATACGATTGAAAGAAGGTTTTCCTACATATGAAACATGCTGAAAATGAATACTTAAATTTATGCCGCCATGTAATGGAACATGGTACGAAGAAAGAAGATCGTACAGGGACAGGAACTGTATCTGCATTTGGATATCAAATGCGTTTTGATTTGAGTAAAGGATTTCCTTTATTAACGACAAAAAGAGTACCATTTCGCCTTGTAGCAAGTGAACTACTTTGGTTTATGAAAGGTGATACAAATATTCGCTATTTATTGCAGCATAATAATAATATTTGGAATGAATGGGCATTTAAGAGCTGGGTGGAAAGTGACGAGTATACTGGTCCTGACATGACTGATTTTGGTCTTCGCTCACAACAAGATGAAGAATTTAAAGTACAGTACGATGAGCAAATGGAATTGTTTAAAAAGAACGTTTTAGAAGATGATGATTTCTCAAATAAATATGGTTATTTAGGAGACGTATACGGTAAACAGTGGCGTGCTTGGAAAACGACAGCCGGTGAGACACTTGATCAATTAAAAGATGTAATTGAAATGATTAAAAAAACACCAGACTCACGTCGTTTAATCGTTTCTGCTTGGAATCCTGAAGACGTACCGAGTATGGCATTACCGCCTTGTCATACATTATTCCAGTTTTATGTAGCGGACGGAAAACTTTCTTGTCAGTTATATCAAAGAAGTGGTGACATATTCCTTGGAATTCCATTTAACATCGCAAGTTATTCACTACTAACACATTTAATTGCACATGAATGTGGTCTTGAAGTAGGAGAATTTGTTCATACAATTGGAGATGCACACATTTATACAAATCATTTTGAACAAGTAGAAAAGCAATTGGCACGTGAACCACGTCCGTTCCCGAAACTTACATTAAATCCAGATGTGAAATCTGTTTTCGATTTTGAAATGGAAGATTTAACGATTGAAGGATACGATCCGCATCCAGCAATTAAAGCACCGGTTGCAGTATAATTGTAGAGGAGATGAAAAAATGATTGTTTCATTTATGGTCGCAATGGACGAAAATAGAGTAATTGGTAAAGATAATAATTTACCTTGGCGTTTACCGAGTGAATTACAATACGTGAAGAAAACAACGATGGGTCACCCGCTTATTATGGGAAGAAAGAACTATGAAGCGATTGGTAGACCGCTGCCTGGAAGACGTAATATTATTGTAACTCGTAATGAAGGATATCACGTTGAAGGATGTGAAGTTGTTCATTCTGTAGAAGAAGTATTTGAACTATGTAAAAATGAAGAAGAGATTTTTATTTTTGGCGGGGCGCAAATTTATGATCTCTTTTTACCTTATGTAGACAAATTGTATATAACAAAAATCCATTATGCATTTGAAGGAGATACATTCTTCCCAGAAATGGATATGACAAATTGGAAAGAGATTTTTGTGGAAAAAGGTTTAACGGATGAAAAAAACCCGTATACGTATTATTACCATGTATATGAGAAACAACAATAATAAAAAAGATTGATGTGAGAATTCGCATCAATCTTTTTATTTATATTCACCAATATAAGTTTATAGATGAGATTCGATAGTGCTATAATGATAGGTAGCATGTAAAAAATGCTAAAATTTTCAAAATTACTAATATAGAAAGAGGAGGAGAATGGATTGAGAAAGATATGGGGGATTCTTTTTCTTTGCTTAACATTCATGTTAGTTGGATGCGGTAAAGAAGAAAAACCACAAGAAGCGTTTGATACATATGTAAAAGCATGGAATAAACAAAAATTTGCAGATATGTATGATCAACTATCAAAAAATGCAAAAAAAGATATTTCAAAGAAAGAGTTTACTGAGAAATATGAAAAAATTTATTCTGGTATCGAAGTAAAAGACTTAAAGGTAGAAACAGGGGAAGTAAAAGAAGATAAAAAAGATGAAGGCCCTGTTCCTTTTAAAGTAAGCATGGATACAGTTGGTGGTAAAATTACTTTTGGCCATGAAGCAAAAATGGTGAAAGAAAAAGATGGAGATAAAGAATCTTGGAAAATAGATTGGACTCCTGATTTTATTTTCCCTGGTATGACGAAAGATAGTAAAGTGCGTATGCAGACGACAGAGCCAAAACGTGGTGAAATATACGATCGTAATGGAAAAGGTCTTGCAACGAATGGGAAAGCTTCTGAAATTGGAATAGTTCCAGAAAAATTAGACGATACTGCTCCGCAAACGAAAGAGACAGTAGCGAAGTTGTTAAATATGACTGTAGAAGAAATTGATCAAAAATTAGCTGCTAAATGGGTAAAACCAGGGTATCTCGTACCAATTGGAATTTTGCCTGAAGGGGCAACGCAAAATACGTACATTGATTTAGCAGGTGTTTCAACAAAACCTGTAAATGTTCGTACATATCCATTAGGGGAAGCGGCAGCTCATCTAACTGGTTATATCGGAAAGGTAAATGCTGAAGATTTAAAAACGCTTCAAAAGAAAGGCTATCAAGCTGATGATCCAGTTGGTAAAGCTGGTTTAGAGCAAGTATTAGAGGAAAAGCTACGCGGTAAAAAAGGTGGCCGTGTCTTTGTAGAAGATGCACAAGGAAAAGAAATTAAAAACTTGGCAAAAACAGATGCTGTTGATGGAGAAAACGTGACTTTAACTATTGATAGTGCTGTTCAAGAAAAAACGTACAATGAAATGAAGGGCGAAGCTGGTTCAAGTGCAGCAATTAATCCGAAAAGTGGAGAAACAATTGCACTAGTAAGTAGTCCAGCATATGATCCGAATTTAATTGCACGAGGAACATCGAAAGCACAACGCGAAGCTTGGAATAATGATCCGAAAAAGCCGATGACGAATCGCTTTACACAATTATCGGTACCAGGTTCTGTATTTAAACCAATTACAGCTGCAATTGGTCTTGAAACGAAAACGATTGATCCAAAAGAAGAGTTAAAAATTGAAGGATTAAAATGGACAAAAGATTCTTCTTGGGGTAATTATTATGTAACGCGTGTGAAAGATGCAAATCCGATTGATTTTGATAAGGCGATGAAATACTCGGATAATATTTACTTCGCACAAGAAGCATTGAAAATCGGAAAAGACAAGTTTATGAGTGAAGCGAAAAAATTCGGATTCGATGAAAAATTACCAATTGAATATGGATTCCCTGCTTCTAAAATTGCAAATGACGGTATTAAAAATGATATTCAAATGGCAGATACAGGATATGGACAAGGGCAAGTATTAATGACTCCTCTTCATTTAGCTTTAACGTATGCGCCAATTGTAAATGATGGAACGATTCCATCACCGTATATTATTAAAACAGATAAACAACCAAAAGCTTGGAAAGAAAATGTAATTTCTAAAGGAAATCAGGATATATTAAAAACTGCTATGACGAAAGTAATTAATGATCCGGATGGTACAGGGAAAATTGCTAAAATTGATGGAATGACTCTTGCTGGAAAAACAGGTACAGCGGAATTAAAAGTATCCAAAGAGGCCGAAGGAAAAGAACTAGGCTGGTTCGCTGCATTTGATTTGAATTCACCAGATATGGTCATTACAATGATGATTGAAGATGTAAAAGGTAGAGGTGGAAGTAACATTCCAGCTGAAAAAGTGAAACATGTTTTTCAAAAATAATATGTAATAAAAGGCTATCTCTATAAATTATAGAGATAGCCTTTTTGTATGAGGAGTCTTAATATCTGTATACTAAATTTTAAAGAAACAAAATAAATCATTAACTTACGAAAAAAAAGCAGCTATTTTTTATTGACATTAATTAAAACTTTTTGTATTATACTTACATAAGGTAAGTTATTAACTTTCGAAAAATAAATCTTGAATTAAAGATAAAGAGAAAAAAGGGAGAGAATACAATGACAAAAGTACTATTTATCACAGCAAATCCAAATTCAGCAGAAGGTTCTTTCGGAATGGCAGTAGGGGAAGCTTTCATCGAGGCTTATAAAAACGAGCATCCACAAGACGAAGTTGTAACAATTGATCTATTCAATACTACTGTACCAGCAATCGATGCAGATGTATTTGGTGCTTGGGGTAAATTTGCAGCAGGTGAAGGCTTTGAAACTTTAACTGAAGTTCAACAACAAAAAGTAGCAGCAATGAACACAAACTTAGAAACATTTATGCATGCAGATCGTTATGTATTCGTAACTCCAATGTGGAACTTTAGCTATCCACCAGTAGTAAAAGCATACTTAGATAACGTAGCAATCGCAGGTAAAACATTCAAATATACTGAAAATGGTCCAGTTGGCTTATTAGAAGGTAAAAAAGCACTTCACATTCAAGCAACAGGTGGCGTATATTCTGAAGGAGCATACGCAGCTGTAGACTTCGGTCGTAATCACTTAAAAACTGTATTAGGATTTGTCGGAGTAAATGAAACTGAATATATTGCAGTTGAAGGTATGAATGCAAACCCTGAAAAAGCACAAGAAATTAAAGAAGCAGCAATTGCTAATGCTCGTGAATTAGCAAAACGTTTCTAATATAAAATGCCTTAAAAAGTCCAAACACTTGATGTTTGGACTTTTTTTCTTCTTTTTCCTTCGTTTGTCTAGTATAATGAAGGTCGGAATGATAATAGGTGGGGGTTCTGTATGATTCAAACGTTTTTTAAAATCTTTTATTTAATTTTAATCGTAATTGCGATTACACCGAGAATGTGGCGTCTTAAAAGACAAGTAAATACGATGGCGCCAAAAGAAAAAGATAATGCTGTGTACAAAACGACAAATTGGTTTGGTAAGAAAATGGTACGTGTAGCTGGAGGGACAGTAGAAGTTAAAGGGCTTGAAAATGTTCCGAAAGACAAGCCGGTACTAGTTGTAAGTAATCACCAAAGTAATATGGATATCCCTGTTTTACTAGGTTACTTAAATAAACCAATTGGATTCGTGTCAAAAGCAGAAATTAAAAAGTTCCCAGTTGTGCCAACTTGGATGGAACTTATGAATTGTGTATTTATGGATCGTAGCGATCGTCGTCAATCTCTTAAAGCAATTAAAGATGGAATCGAGCTATTAAAGAATGGACATTCTATCGTAATTTTCCCAGAAGGGACAAGAAGTAAGGGTGGCGAAGTTGGAGAGTTTAAGGCTGGTAGTTTTCATCTTGCAGTAAAGTCAGGTGTAGCAATTTTACCTGTAACGTTAGATGGTACATATAAGATGTTTGAAGCGAATGGAAATCGTATGAAGCCAGCTCATGCAACAGTAACAATTTCTAAGCCGATTACACCTGAAGATTATGCGAATATGGATATTAAAGAATTAACGAAGCATACACAGGAAGTTATCGCATCACAATTACATAAGTAGTAAAAAAGGTTTCAGCTTATAGTAAGCTGAAACCTTTTTTACTATGCTGTAGGTAAGACATAAAAGAGTACACAAAAGAACATCATCGCACTACCACCTAAAACGAACAGGTGCCATATGGCATGGTTGAAAGGTAGCTTTTCCCAAAGGAAGAATATAGCTCCGACAGAATATAAAATTCCGCCCGCTAAAAGTAGTGAAAAACCATGTCCAGTTAGATTTTCATAAAGTGGTTTAATGGCAACGATTATGAGCCAGCCCATAATGATGTAACATAAAGTTGATGCCTTTATAAAGCGACGTACAAAGAAAATTTTGAAGACGATACCTCCGATTGCAAGTGTCCATATAATAGCAAGTAACGTCCATCCTAATGGGCCACGAAGTGTAATAAGTAGAAAAGGAGTATACGTGCCAGCAATCAATAAGTAAATGGCTGAATGATCTAAAATAGTAAATATTTTTTCAACTCTAGGATGATGGATGCTGTGTAGCAATGTTGAAAACAAGTACAGTAAGAACATGCTTACACCATAAACAGTAAATGCAACTACAGCTGATGCGGTACCGTGCTTAGAAGCATGAATAATCAATATGATTAAGGCAGGGATGCTTAAAATGGCACCGATACCATGTGTAATTGCATTTGCAATTTCTTCTTTTACAAATTGGGTCATTCGTGTCATTTTTTCAGTCATAATGCAAATCCTTTCTACTATCATGAAATAATATGTCATTTCCCTTACCATATCATACACAAGGGCAATAGAAAATGAAATTTGTATAATTGATTATATTTTTGAATTTTTTTGACAAAAGGCAATGGATTTGTTGACGTTTTCAAACTTTTTTGACAAAATAAAATTATGTAATAGTAGGACAAGGAAACTACTAATAAAGGGGATGGGGAAATGTTTTCAAATATTGGCTTTCCAGGGTTAATTTTAATTTTAGTAGCAGTACTCATTTTATTTGGGCCTAAAAAATTGCCGGAAATCGGGAAGGCTTTAGGGGAAACGTTAAAAGAGTTTAAAAAATCAACGAAAGAATTGACAGATGACGCATTTCAAGAAAAGGAAAAGAAAGAAAAAATGTAATGTATTTTCCTTGTAATGGATAAATAAAGTGTGGTGAACGAGTTGGAAGATCGGGAAATGAGCGTAGTAGAACATATTGTTGAGCTTCGAAAAAGAGTAATATATACGGTGTTATCCTTTGTACTATTTTTAATTATCGGATTTACTTTTACAAAGGATATTTATTTTTGGCTTGTAAAAGATTTACCAATGAAATTAACTGTTCTCGGTCCAAGTGATGTATTGTGGATTTTTTTCTCGATTGCTACAGTATTTGCTATCGTTTGTACAATTCCTTTTGCTGCTATACAAATTTGGTTATTTGTAAAACCGGGTTTACATCCAAATGAACAAAAGATGACAATAATGTATATACCGGTATTGTCTATATTATTTATTGCAGGTTTATGTTTTGGATACTTTATTGTAATGCCATTTCTATTTCACTTTTTAACTACGATAGGTAATGAAATGTTTAATACGATGTTTACGACAGAAAAGTATTTTCATTTTGTACTTAATTTAACAGTCCCATTTGCTGTGATTTTTGAATTACCAGTCGTTGTAATGTTTTTAACTAGTATTGGAATACTTACGGCGGAATTTTTAATAAAAATAAGAAGATATGCTTACGTAGCACTGATTATCATTGCATCTTGTATATCACCGCCTGACTTTTTATCTCATAGTTTAGTTGCGGTGCCGCTTATTTGTATTTATGAAGTAAGTATTGCTTTATCAAAGGTTGTTAGTAAGAAGAAAAAGAAAAGAGAAGAAATGCAGTCGAAAAGTGCCTCGTTATAAAGGCACTTTTTTATTTATTGGTTATACTATAGCTATAAACGTATACAATATATAGAAGAAAAAAATTATAGAATCTCCAAAATTTAGACAAACTTTGCGCTTTTATAAGCTTATACTAAATGTATTAAACAATTGATGGATAATGAGATTCCCGTCTCGGAGATATTTAGGATGGGAAGATGGATTAGGTGGAGATGAATAGAGTATAAATCTTCTAGCCATAAGGACTACAGAAATCATATAAGTCTGATTTTACTCCACTTTAAACAACGTGTTACAACGCAAAGTAGAGGAAGTTCAAAAATCCAATGAAAAAGAGGATTGATATTGTGATTACGAAAAGTTTTTATTTCACTCATTCAACAGGGGATTGTATTAAAATATTCGAAATCCCTGTCCTACAGGCGCAGCATCCATTATCGTTTCTAATTCAGTCTCGTCTTCAATTATTTATTGCAAAAATTCAAAAACAAAAACATCCAAGATTTGCATATTCTTTCCGTGAATATTTACAAAATTGTTTGAAGTGGAATGATTATTTAAATGTATATAAAACAAATACTCTTGAAAAAAATGCATGATATAGAGTAGAGACAGGGTTAGGAGCTCTGTCTTTTTCATTTTAGATATAAAAATATAATTAATTTGATGAAATTTCGTTCCAAATTGTTGAAAGCAATGGGAATACTAGTATAATAACAAGGAGAGCGTATTGGAAAGGGAAGAATATAATATGCAAAAAATTAAAATTGTAACAGATTCAACGGCAGATTTATCACAAGAAGTAATCGAGAAGTATGACATTCATGTTCTACCATTATCAATCTCTGTAAATGGACAAACATATTTAGATCGCGTTGATCTACAACCAGATGAATTTATTGAAGAAATGCTTAAATCAGAGGAATTACCAAAAACATCGCAACCAGCAATGGGTACATTTGTAGAAATGTATGACAAGTTAGGTGAAGATGGAAGTGAAGTACTTTCCATTCATATGACAAGTGGAATGAGTGGTACTGTAGCAACTGCAAATAGTGCTGCATCAATGACCGATACAAAAGTAACAGTTGTTGATTCTCAATTTATTACACATGCTTTAGCATATCAAGTAATTGAAGCTGCAAAAATGGCAAATGAAGGGCGCTCACTAGAAGAAATTTTAAAACGTGTAGATGAAGTAAGAAAGAATACTCGTTTATATGTAGTAGTAGATACATTAGAAAACTTAGTGAAGGGTGGACGTATCGGTAAAGGAAAAGCGTTTATCGGTTCGCTGCTTAATATAAAGCCAATTGCTAGTCTTGAAGACGGTGTTTATAATCCTGTAACGAAAGTTCGTAGCCAAGGCCAAATTGTAAAAACATTAGCTAAGTTATTTGAGCAAGATACAGTTGGAAAAGTTGTAAAGGCTGTTGCAATTCCACATGCGAAAGCAATTCCTTTAGCTGAAAGTATGAAAGCGGCGGTTGAAAAAGTGAGTGGGTTTGCTCAATCAGAAATTTTCTATACAACGCCTATAATTAGTACTCATACAGGTCCGGGTGCAATCGGATTTATGTATTTAGCAGAGTAATAAAAAAGCTACTTGAAAATATATTTCAAGTAGCTTTTTTATGTAAATAGAAAGTAAGAAATAAGAAGAGCTATACAGGCACTACCGCTAATGATATAGCGAGTCTGTAAATATCTATTCATAGAAAACACCCTTTATCCCGCAATTTGCGGACAGTAAAACTCCCACCTCAAAATTTAGTTGGAGCAAAGAGGTTAGGTAACGGGCTGTCCGTAAAAGCCTTCACTATAGGATTTTCTATATTATATGTTAGATGTAGAAAATCAGTCGCTACGTTACACATGTAAAGTTTCAATTTTTTCATTTATTTGCTTATCATTTGTTGCGTTACTATAAATAAAAGTTTGGCCTAAAAAGAGTACATGCAGTTGTTCCCATGGTAACATGCGCAAATTCCAATTATTTCGAAGTCTAGTTATTGCTTCACGAGGTGTTTCATCGGCGAGTGCAAATGCTCCGTAATGCATCGGTATAAAATGAGTAGCGTTTAAATCTAAATAAGCTTGCACAGCCTCTTCAGGTGAAACATGAGATACTTTCATAAACCATTCTGGTTCATAAGCGCCAATGGGCATAAGAGCAATATCAATTAAAAAGCGTTCACCAATTTCTTTGAAACCTTGGAAATAGCCACTGTCGCCACAAAAATATATGGTTTCCATAGTCGTTTCATTATCAATAATCCATCCCCCCCAGTGAGACGTATTCATATCAAATAAGAATCTTCTCGTCCAGTGCTGAGCAGGTACGAAGTGAAAAGAAACTTCGTTAATTATCGTACTTTCCCACCATTTATACTCTTCTACATGTTTAAATTTCTTACGAGTAAATAATTTTTTTAATCCGATAGGTACAAGGTATAGAACATCATCATTCAACTGACGAAGAGTTGAAAAATCTAAATGATCATAATGACCATGTGAAATAAGGACAATATCAATTTTAGGTAGTGCTTCTATAGAGAATCCAGGTTCTGTAAGTCTTGGAACTAGCTTTAATTTATTGGCCCATACTGGATCTGTTAATATATTAAGTCCATTCGTTTGGATAAGAAAAGTAGAATGCCCAATCCATGTGACAGTCGTTTTTTTTACATTACTTTGCAAAAATGCACTTTGTTTAACGGGTGATTGTTCTACTAAGAAAGAAAAATCTTTTTTGTTTTGCTTTCGTTCTTTACGCCAGCGTAAAAAAGAGCGAATTGATTTTTTTGTACTAACATTATCCATATTTTCATAGCGCTTTGCCATGAACATCACCTCATTTAAAATCGTTGTATTTGTATTGTACCGAAATGTTGTTAAGGAATACAGTGTAAAACATGGATTAATGTTTAAGGAATTGTTAAAAAATAGGGAAAGATATTTACAAAAGTAACAATAAAATTAGTTTTATCACTTCTATTTATAGAAATAATAGTAAAAAAATATATTTTGTCTAGTAATTCGCTTGAAATAAAGAAGTAACATACGTAAATTCGTACGATTTCGTGAACAAATGTAGTAAACAATTTTCTCGTAGTGTTAACTTTTGTTATTATAAACATAACCTATTTAAATTTAGGATAGAGAAAAGAGGTTTATAAATGAAGCGTTATCAAAAAATAATTGGTCTTATGGTTGTATTTTGTCTCTTTGTACTTGCTGGATGTAGTGGATCAGGTTCAAAGCTTCGTAAACCATTGAATTGGGATTTAGAAACTTTCCAATTTACAAATCAAGATGGAAAGCAATTTGGTACAAAAGATTTAAAAGGGAAAGTTTGGGTTGCAGATTTTATGTTCACAAATTGTCAAACAGTTTGTCCACCAATGACTGCAAATATGGCCAAGCTGCAAAAGATGGCAAAAGAAGAGAAGATAGACGTTCAGTTTGTTTCATTTAGTGTAGATCCAGACCTTGATAAACCAGAAAATCTGAAAGCATTTATTCAAAAGTTTACAGAGGATACTAGTAACTGGAATTTATTAACGGGATATTCGTTAGAAGATATTACAAAGTTTTCAAAAGATAATTTCCAATCACTTGTAGATAAGCCGGAGAACGGTCAGGTCATGCATGGTACATCATTTTATTTAATTGATCAAAACGGAAAAGTAATGAAAAAGTATAGTGGCATTAGTAATACGCCATACGAAGACATTATACGTGATATGAAGCGATTAGTGGATTAAAAATAAGGGTGCATAGCACCCTTATTTTTTTTGCATTAGTCTATGGATAAAATGTCATGTTGTTGGGGAAGTTTCGGCGCCCGAATTTCTAATACGCCGTTTTGATAAGAAGCTTTTGCTGCTTTTTTATTAATTGAATACGGCAACTTAATCAATCTTGATGCTTCTGAAATGGAACGTTCTCGGCGATAATAGTTATGGGATGTTTCTTCTTCCTCTTCGAGTATCTCTTCTTTTACAGAGACTTTTAAGTATTCACTTTGTATTTCAATTTGGATTTGCTCTTTTTGTATACCTGGTAGTTCAGCTGTAACAACGAGTTCTTCACCAACTTCATATAAATCTACAGGGAATGTTAATAAACGGTTTCCTTTTTGGAAAAAATGATTTAAATCAGCGATTACATTGCGAAGAGGTGTTTGCTCGAAGAAATCATCAATTTGCTTTAAGTAATTACGAACCGGTGGGCGAGAAGAATCTTTTTTTTCTTCACTCATGGTATTCCCTCCTAGAAATCAATTTGCAATATCATATGACAAAAGCGGAGAAAGGTGAGTGCCTAGTTTTCATGTTTTCATAAAAAATTGTTAAAAATGTGAAATGGAGTGATTTTTTTATAGTTTTTGGTCGCCATATTCAGTTGATTATGCTAGTATAAATAGGGTTGATATAGTAGTATAGAAACAGAATGAAAACCGAAAGAGGGTAAGAAGTATGTGTGGTTTTGTAGGATGTTTATGTGAAAACCCTAGAGAGTTTTCAGAAACAGAAAAACATCAATTTGAAAATATGAACACGATGATTTTCCACCGTGGTCCAGATGACGAAGGATATTTTCGTGATGAACATGTACAATTTGGCTTCCGCCGTTTAAGTATCATTGACTTAGAGGCAGGACATCAGCCGCTAACTTATGAAAATGATCGATATGTAATTATTTTTAATGGTGAAATTTACAACTATGTAGAATTACGTGAAATGTTACTTGAAAAAGGTGCAACGTTTGCAACGCAATCTGATACAGAAGTTATTATTGCATTGTATGCACATATGAAAGAAAAATGTGTAGACTACCTTCGTGGTATGTTTGCATTTATGATTTGGGATCGTGAAGAGAAGAAACTTTTCGGTGCACGTGACCACTTCGGTATTAAACCTCTATACATCGCACAGCAAGGTGATACTACATTCTTCGCATCTGAGAAGAAAAGTATTATGCATGTGATGGAAGATAAAGGCGTTAATCCAACGTCACTACAACATTATTTTACGTACCAATATGGCCCAGAGCCAGAAACATTAACAATTGATGTTAATAAAATCGAGCCTGGTCATTATTTCGTAAAAGAAATCGGTAAAGAGATGGAAATCCATCGCTACTGGAAACCTTATTTCAATGCTTCAAGTGCAACGAAAGAGGAGCATATCCAAGCAATTCGTGATGTACTATATGATTCAGTAAAAGTGCATATGCGTAGTGATGTACCAGTAGGTTCATTCTTATCTGGTGGTATCGATTCATCTATCATCGCTTCTATCGCAAGAGAAATGAATCCAAATCTTTTAACATTCTCTGTTGGTTTTGAGCAACGTGGTTTCAGTGAAGTTGATGTTGCAAAAGAAACTGCTGAGAAATTAGGCGTTAAAAACCATAACGTATTCATTTCAGCGAAAGAATTTATGGATGAGTTCCCAAAAATCATTTGGCATATGGATGATCCTTTAGCTGATCCAGCAGCTGTACCATTGTACTTCGTTGCTAAAGAAGCACGTAAACATGTAACAGTTGTTCTTTCAGGTGAAGGCGCAGACGAGCTATTTGGTGGTTATAACATTTACCGTGAGCCAAACTCACTAAAAATGTTCTCTTACATTCCTAGCCCAGGTAAGAGTGTTCTAAAAGCATTGAGTGGTGCTCTTAAAGAAGGATTTAAAGGTAAGAGCTTCCTAGAGCGTGGATGTACACCAATTGAAGAGCGTTACTATGGAAATGCGAAAATCTTCCGTGAAGAAGAAAAAGCTGAATTAATGAAGTATTACAATGAAAGTGTTAACTATATGGATATCACGAAACCATTGTATAACGAGATTAAAGATTATGATGATGTAAGTAAAATGCAGTACATTGACATGTTCACATGGTTACGCGGTGACATTTTATTAAAAGCTGATAAAATGACAATGGCAAACTCATTAGAACTTCGTGTACCGTTCTTAGATAAAGAAGTATTCGATGTTGCATCTAAAATTCCAACTGAACTTAAGATTGCTAACGGAACTACGAAAGCTATTTTACGTGAAGCAGCACGCGGAATCGTTCCAGATCACGTATTAGATCGTAAAAAACTTGGATTCCCAGTACCAATTCGTCACTGGTTAAAAGACGAAATGCATGATTGGGCTATAAATATTATAAACGAAAGTAAGACAGAGCATTTAATCGACAAACAGTATGTATTAAACTTACTGGAAGCACATTGTGCAGATAAAGGCGATTATAGCCGTAAAATTTGGACTGTACTTGCGTTTATGGTATGGCACCAAATTTATGTTGAGCATAAATACGATACGAACAAGTTCCATGAAGAAACAAAACGTGCGTATAGCTTAGTGTAATTAGAAAAACCTTAAGATCGCATACGGTCTTAAGGTTTTTTTTCATAAATAGGAAGTATTATTGATACAATAATAGTAAAAGGATGGACAACATATGATTACGTTTGAGAAAGTTACTATAGAAAATGAAAGCGTTGTTAAAGAAATGTTTAAATCGCATAGTTTAGGTGAGAAAAAGGTACAGTATTGTGTGAAAGTTGATGATACATATATTGGTGTAATAGATTATAGTGTTCAAGAGGAACGAGCTGTTTTATCACAGCTAATTATTCATTTTGATTACCAAGGTTATGGTTATGGTACAAATACGTATTTTACATTTGAAGAAATGATGAAACAAAGAAATGTGAAAGAAATAAAAGTGCTACAAGAGGAATTAACAGAAAAAGCGCATTCTTTCATAGAGAGTTTTGGCTTTACTTCAGAAGATGGAGCGTATGTGAAGAAAATATAACGATGATTATTTATGCGATACAATAAATATAAGGCAGGTGGATGTATGACAATGACTTCTGGTCTTGTATTAATTGGAGGGTGCTTTATAGTAGCAGAACTATGTCATATAATCATTCGGAAAAGAATGATTAAGAAAAGAAAGCCGTATGAATTACAATACGTCCCTGTCTTTTTCATTATATTTTGTATGCTTAGTACATTACAAAATATAATGAACTTTCCACCACTTGTGAATGTTTTTTTAAAGTTCGGTTTACTTTATAGTGGTGTTGGAATAGTACTTTTATTTATTTTATTTTGCATACGTTATATTCACTATCAATCGTATATATTTATTTTAAATTGGTTAAAGCAAGATGATAGAAACCGCCTTACATAAGGCGGTTTTTTTATTTGTGATTGTAACAGAACTTGTACATTTCACATAAAATAGGACGAGTAGCAATGCTAACATATTACAAGAAAGGGGCGGGGTAGTAAAATGAAACTTGTTATAGACGCAGGGCACGGTGGATATGATTCTGGTGCTGTTGGTAATGGCTTAGTAGAAAAAAACTTAACGCTTCAAATTGCTAGACGCGTTCGAGATATTTTAACGGTAAATTACCCAATTACAATTAAAATGACACGTGATAGTGACGTGTTTATTTCCTTATCGGAACGTGCTAATATTGCTAATGCTTTTGGTGCGGATTATTTTATTTCATTTCATATTAATAGCGGCGGGGGTACAGGTTTTGAAAGCTATATTTATAATGCGTTATCCAACAGCAGCACTGCATATGCAAAGCAACAAAAGATGCATACAGCAGTAAATCCTGTATTAACAAAATACGGTCTTCGTGATCGAGGAGCAAAAAAAGAAAATTATGCGGTATTAAGAGAAACCGCAATGGATGCAATTTTAACTGAGACTGCCTTTATTGATACAACGTTTGATGCAAATTTATTAAAGAATCCACAATTTATTGAAGATCTAAGTCAAGCGTATGCAAATGGAATAGCGGCTATTTTTGGAGTAGCTCCAAATCCACAACCTCCAAACCCACAACCGACACCTCAAACGAAGGGAATCGCTTATATCCTTGGGAAAAATGTAAATTTAAGAAATGGTCCATCAACTTCTTCCTCAGTTATTCGTCAATTAAATTCTCCAGAATCTTACGTTGTATATCAGGAAAGTAACGGATGGTTAGATTTGGGGAATGGACAATGGGTGTATAATGATCCTTCTTACATTAATTTTGTAAAGACAAGCAATAGTGATGGAAGTCCGATTGGGGTTGCATATATACAAGGGATGAATGTAAATTTAAGAAGTGGTCCATCAACTACATCTGCAGTTATCCGTCAATTAAATCCTCCAGAATCTTATTTAGTATATATAAATGAAAATGGCTGGTTAAACCTTGGTGGAAATCAGTGGGTATATAATGATCCATCGTATATTAAGTATACTCAATATTAGGAATTAAAATGATAATGCAATATGGATGCGTATCTTTGTTATGTATAACTCAGATACGCATTGTAATAACAACATAAATTTTCATACTTATACACTATATGTTAAAAAGAAACATTAGAAAAGCCAATAGAATCGAAATGGTATATATTAAAAAAGTTTTCTGATATACATTGACAATGTATGTAGTATACATTAATCTTTAATTGTTAATGATAATCGATTTCATCTAGGGAGGACATATGATACATACTAAAAAACTAATTATGTTCTGCATTATGATACTCATGGTTGTAATTGCAGGATGTAGTAAAGAAGAGAAAAAAGAAAATGATATATCAGCTAAAGCAAAAGATTCATATACGGTCAAGCATGCAATGGGCGAAACGACAGTAAATGGTACACCTAAAAAAGTTGTTGTTTTAACAAATGAAGGTGCAGAGGCTCTCCTAGCTGTGGGCGTAACGCCAGTGGGGACTACGAAACCACGTGCTGGTGATGAATGGTACCCTCATGTAGCGAAAGAATTAAAAAATACGGAAGTTGTAGGAACTGAACGTGATATTAATTTAGAAGCAGTAATGAAGCTTAAGCCAGATTTAATTATCGGAAATAAAATGCGTCACGAAAAAATATATGATCAGCTAAAAGAAATCGCACCAACTGTTTATGCAGAAACATTACGCGGTGATTGGAAAGAAAACTTTACGCTTTATACAAAAGCTGTAAATAAAGAAAAAGAAGGGCAAAAAGCTCTTGATGATTATAAAAAACGTATTGAAGGAATGAAAGAGAAGTTAGGCGATAAATTGAATTCTAAAGTTTCTATTATTCGTTTCGTGCCAGGTGATGTTCGTATTTATCAAAAAAACTCATTCTCGGGAGTTGTTTTAAATGATATTGGATTTAAACGACCACCATTACAAGATAAAGATGATTTTGCGATAAAAGGAATTACAAAAGAGCAAATTCCAAATATGGACGGGGACTACTTATTTTATTTCACGTCTGATAAAGATGCAGATAAGAATAATGAAGGAAATTCGTTAGCAAAGGAATGGACAGAAGATCCACTCTTTAAGCAACTACAGGCTTCTAAAAATAATAAAGTATTCCAAGTGGATGAAGTAATCTGGAATACAGCAGGCGGTATTAAAGCTGCGAATCTTATGTTAGATGATATTGAAAAATATTTCCTTAAATAAATGATAAAATACATCACTTTTACGAAGTGATGTATTTTTTGTTCGTGAAAATACAGAAAATTCCTTCTTTAAGGGTGACATAAGTTGTACAATAAAATCAATCATGTGATAAAGGAGTGGGGAAGAATGAAAGCTACTCATAAAGAGTGGATCTTGTTTAATGGGAGAATGATTAATACGAAGGAAGAACAGCCGATGGTCGCATTAGAAGAGCGCGGCTTCCAATTTGGTGATGGTATTTATGAAGTATTTAGACTATACGATGGCAAGCCTCATTTATTAGATTTACATTTGGAACGATTCTTTAACTCTATGGCAGAAATAAAACTAATTCCACCATTTACGAAGGAAGAATTAGTGGAAGAGTTACATCAAATGATTGAAAAAAATCAATTTCAAGAAGATGGGAATGTATATTTACAAATATCAAGAGGTGCACAACCACGCAATCATGTATATGAATCAGATTTACAACCGACATATTTTGCAAATCTTGTTTCGTTCCCAAGACCAGTTGCTTCAATGAAGGCAGGGATTAAGGTAACGGTAGAAGAGGACATCAGGTGGAAGTTTTGCCATATAAAATCATTAAATCTTTTACCAAATATCATGATTAAAAATAAAATAAATGAACAAGGGTATCAAGAAGCAATATTAGTACGAGATGGCATTGTGACTGAAGGGTGTCATTCGAATTTCTTTATGGTGAAAAATAATAAATTGATTACACATCCGGCTGACAATTTCATTCTACAGGGCATTACGCGGCACTATGTTATTACATTAGCGAAAGAGTTACATATCGAAGTAGAGGAACGAGAGTTTTCATTACAAGAAGTATATGAGGCTGATGAGTGCTTCTTTACAGCGACGCCGCTTGAAATATTCCCAGTCGTTCAAATTGGTGATGAACAGTTTGGAAACGGCGAAAGAGGACCAATTACAAAGAAACTCCAAGTGGCATATGAAGAAAGTATTAGATTGTTTAAAGTTATGAACTAATATTGAAGAAAAAAGCTGATATTCCTTCAGCTTTTTTTCATGATATAATTCAAGCGTAGGACAAGATTTGAAAACGCTGTAAAAAGGGGATTTAATGTATGAATTATGAAGGTTTTAAAGAAGTAATTCACGGAAGACGAAGTGTTAGAAAGTTCACAGAACAAGAAGTATCTACTAATGATATAAAAGAAATAATTGATTGTGCTCGTTATGCACCGAGCGATACGAACTCACAAACGTGGGAATTCTTGGTCATTATGAACCGAGAGAAGATTAAAGAAATTGAACAAATGACATGGGATGCTTTACATAAACTTGCGGCAAAAGCAACAGATAATGGAGAAGAGAAAGCAGGGAAATTACTTACGCGTTCTTTCGGACCATATGCGACAGCTTTCTCTGAGGCACCAGTATTAATCGTATGCTTGGCAACACCATATGAATCAAAGTTTCGTGAAAAGATATTTGATCCCATTGCTTTTGTTCCAGATTCAGTTTGGGAAGAAGAAGGGATTAAGAGTAGCTGTTTAGCGGCACAAAACTTAATGTTAGCTGCACATGTAAAGGGACTTGGTACTTGTCCAATGACAGGGCCAGTATTGCTAGCTCAAGATGAACTGCGCCAATATTTACAAATTGAGCCTGAAAAACAAATAAATATGGTTATTTCACTCGGATTTCCGAAAGATAAGCCAAAAAAACTTCCAAGAAAAGAAGTAGAAGAAATCACAACATTTGTTTTTTAAAGTGCAAAATAAAAAGACATTGGACATATCAATGTCTTTTTATTTTGGAGCGGGTATTATATCGATTTGTTGGGCTAAAATGATAAATAAGAAGGAATTACTATTTATTTCATAAAAAAAATTAATGTTCTATTAAGGAAAGTATGATACATTAATCGTGAGCAAGCTTCTATATGTTCATAAAAGTTTTAAAAGTTATTTTTGTATAATAAATTATAATCAAATGACAGGGGGGATGAATTTTGAAAAAATTCATAATCACTGGATTGTCTGTATTGTTATTAGTAGGTTGCGGTGCTCCACAGGAAAAAGAGGACGCGCAATCAAAACAGGAAGAACAAGTTGTAAACGCAAGTGATGAGAATATGGTTGTATTTCCTGAAGGCGCAATGTCAATTGGAGAAGGGAAAGTAAAAGTTATTACTCCAGATGGTACTTCTGAAAATGGAAATATACCGACTGTATTCATCAAAAAGGATACTTTAATTCAGCAAGTTGAATTAGAACTTTCTAATTTTCAAAGTGATAAAGAAACATTCATATTTGTAGATCAAATGTATACAGATAAACATCAAGTAACTAGTACAACACAGACAACAGTACAATTAAAAGAAAAGACGCTGGAAACAGGTAGTCATACAATTACTGCAGTTCAGTATGAAAACAATGACCCGAAAGGAAAGGTTATTAGTTTTAATCAAGCAACATTTGAGACAAAGCCTGCGTCTTAATCAGAATAAAAAGTACATTACTCAAAAAAGTAGTGTGCTTTTTTGTTTGGATGGAATGGTGTAATAGGGAATAATTTATTTCGTTTTCTAGTACGATTAAGCAGTAAGGAATCACTTGTTACTACTATGATGGAGAAAAAGGTTGAAGGTATGAATCGATATGTTCGTATCTTCTTGATTAGTATAATCATGTCAGTAATTTGGTTTACTATACAAGACGTTAATCAACTTACGTTTAATTATCAAACTTATGACTTGTTAATGGGAAGTATATGTTTTGTCATTGTGTGCCTGTTTTATGATAAACTTTGATTAAGATAAGTTTTACAAGAAAAATGTAGGTATTTCATTTGAAATGTCGAATAGTACATACGATGTCGTAATAACAAATTTTCTATTGTTTACTGTGAAACAGGAGAAGGGGAGATAGTAGTTATGAAACGAGCTCTTATTAATATTGATTATACATATGATTTTGTAGCGGAAAAAGGCGCTTTAACTTGCGGAAAACCAGGTCAAGAAATCGAACAGGAAATTGTACATATAACGAAGCAATATATTGAAAATGGAGATTACGTAGTGTTTGCAATTGATAAACATGAAGAAAATGATGAATATCATCCCGAAGCGAAATTATTCCCTCCTCATAATATAGCAGGTACAAATGGTAGAGACTTATTCGGTGAGTTACAAGAAGTATACGAAACATATAAAAATGCTGAGAATGTATATTATATGGATAAAACGCGATACAGTGCGTTTGCTGGAACAGATTTAGAGATGAAGTTAAGAGAAAGAGGAATAGAAGAAGTTCATCTTGTAGGTGTTTGTACTGATATTTGCGTTCTTCATACAGCAGTAGATGCGTATAATAAAGGATTTAAAATTGTTGTTTATGAAAAGGCAGTTGCATCTTTTAATGCGCAAGGGCATGAATTTGCACTTGGACATTTTAAATCTTGTTTACATGCAGAAGTGAAATGAAAAAGAGGCCTTTAAAAAGGTCTCTTTTTTGCGTTTAAACCGAGACGACATTTTGCTCAATTAAATTAAAAAACTGTACATGTAATGATTCGACTCGATCAGCTTGTAGCGAGCCACCTGTAATATCTTTGCAAAGGTAAGCGATTGTCATAGGGTAAAATTCATCTCCGTTCGGTAATTTCACAAAAAATTCTTTACCTGAAAATACACTTACTAGCTGAAGTGTACCAATTTCAATTCCTGTTTCTTCAAGTACTTCTCGTCTTCCAGCTTCTTCTGTAGATTCACCAAGTTCCACAAAACCTCCTGGGACACCCCACATGCCATTTCGCCTTTGTTGTAGTAATATTTGTCCTTGTTCATTGAAAACAGCTACCGCAACGCCTGCTAAATTGAGTGGCCTTGATCCAACAACTTCTCTTAGTTCTTCAATATATCCCATTGGTTGTAACCTCCGTGAGTAATAATATTTTCAAATGAACTATTCGATATAATGTAAATGTTTTCCTTTTGTTGAGATGAGTAGTGTAGTTTTAAAGTAAAGTCATAAAAAATTTCAATTGCCAGCTCCCTTTAGGTTATGAAAAAGGGTATATTTATAGAAGAATGTCTAATGAATTTAAAAAATATAGCGGCTTTGTATAGAATTTTTATTAGTTAAGGAAGTGGATGGATGAGTTTATTAACGTATACTGAAGAATTTTTTAATTATGTAAGGGAGTTTTTACTTTTAAGATTTTTGCTATTTGCTTTAGTTTTAATCATTATTTCGTTTGTAATAAACCGTATTATTGATTGGTTTTTTAGGAAATCAAGCTTTTTTGATGAAGAGGTAGAGCAGACGATTCAAAGTGTAATTCGATCTATTTTTAGATATATCATTATCATCAGTCTTATCATATATTTAATTAGCCAATTTGTAGATATAAAAAGTATTATTGCAGGTGCAGGGATAGCTGGAGTTGTCATCGGTTTTGCTGCACAACAGATGCTAAAAGATGTTATATTAGGCTTTGCAAGATTAGCGGACAAAGAGTTTCGAGTTGGTGATTTTGTAACTTTTAACGGAACAAATTCAGGAACTATTGAAGAGATTAGTATTCGTTTTATGCAAATACGTGAATGGTCAGGAAAATTACTTACCATCCCACACGGAGAGATTAGAACGATACAAAATTTTAATAAAGGATGGATGCGTGTAATTGAACGCATCACGGTAAGTTATCAGGAAGATCCAACAAGAGTGAAGGAATTGTTAGAAGAAGTATGTGTTATATGCAATGAAAAATTGGATCAAACTCTTTATAGATTAGAGGATGAGGCTGTTGAACCATTTAAATACGTCGGTGTTACAGACTTAAATCCTAACCTGAAATATGTTGGCTATGAATTTTGTATTACAGGTTTAATAAAGCCAGAAGATTATTTTGAAACTTCTAGACAAGTAAGATTTGAATTAATGTCTATATTCCATAAGAATCAAGTGCAAATGCCGGCAGCGAATATGGTTGTTACTACTGAAAGTTTACAGCATATTCATGGTGGACAATCTTTATCGGACAGCTAAAGTAGAATCGCTTGTTAACAAAAATTCTGATTCCAACATTGGATAGAATAACAATAATAAAATGATTGATATAAAGAAAGGGCTGAAGGAATTCGGTTCTTTTTTTATTTATAGAATTTAGAAATTTCTTAATGTTATAATTGTAGTTGGTGATGAGAATGAACTTTGAAGAAAAAGAGATGCATCGTTTAGAAGCATTAAAAGAAATTGCTGAATTATTAAATGAAGCAACAAACTTACAGGATATGTTAGAAAAAGTGTTGCATACATTGTTACAAGTAATGAATTTACAAACAGGGTGGATATTCTTTATTGATGAAAGTGGAAAGCATAGCATGCTTGTAGACGAAAATTTACCAGAGGCTCTTACGTGGCAAGAGAAGAAGCCGATGTGTGAAGGAAACTGTTGGTGTGTAGAACGTTTTGTGAATGGGAGATTAGAAAAAGCGACTAATATTATTGAATGTAAGCGAATAGAAGATGCAATTGAATGTAATTGGGGAGAGACAGAAGATGTTACACATCATGCGACAATTCCGCTTAGGTCTGGATCAGAGAAATTTGGCCTATTAAATGTAGCCGCGCCTCATAAGACACATTTTTCTGAGGAAGAGTTAGCGTTATTAGAATCAATTGCATTTCAAATTGGAACGACAATACAACGTATTCAATTAGTTGAGAAAGAACGTAAATATGTAGTGGTAGCGGAAAGAAATCGACTTGCACGTGATTTACATGATTCAGTAAAACAATTGTTATTTTCTATTATGCTAACAGCAAAAGGTACTTTGAATATGACGCAAGATAGAGAATTGCAAGAGATGTTAAGTTATATTGGAGAATTATCACAAGAAGCATTACAAGAGATGACGTTATTAATTTGGCAATTAAGACCTGAAGGATTAGAGAAAGGATTAGCAGAAGCAATTCAAAATTACGGGAAGTTGTTAGGAGTTCAAGTGGAAGTTCGAATTGATGGGATGGTTTCAATTGGGGATGAAATAGAAGAAGTTTTATGGCGTATTAGCCAAGAGGCGCTACATAATTGTAAAAAGCATGCTTCGTGTGAAAAGGTACATGTTCTTTTAAAAATAGAAAATAACCAGTTATTTTTTTACATAGAAGATAATGGAATAGGATTTATACAAGATCAAGTAAGGGAGTCAGCACTTGGCCTGAAAAGTATGAAGGAACGTATTCAATTAATGAAGGGATCGTTTCAAATTATAACAGAGCTGAGAAAGGGTACAAAAATAGAAATTCAATTGCCGATTTGAAGGGGAGAATAAGATTGAAGATTAAATTGCTATTAGTTGAGGATCATCATATCGTTCGAAGAGGACTTGTATTCTTTTTGAAAACGAGAGGAGAATTTGAAATTATTGGGGAAGCGGAAAATGGCGAAGAGGCATTATATTTCGTGCAAAAAGAAAAACCAGATGTCGTACTAATGGATGTATCAATGCCGAAAATGGATGGAATTGAGGCGACAAAACGTCTAAAGCAATACGATGAGACGATAAAGGTACTTATATTAAGTAGTTTTTCAGAGCAAGATTATGTTATACCAGCACTTGAAGCTGGAGCAGATGGTTATCAATTAAAAGAAGTACAACCTGAGCAACTTGTCGCTTCTATTATTGCAGTACATCAAGGAAATGCGAATTTTCACCCGAAAGTAACACCTGCATTAATGGGGCGTTCCGCAGTAAAGAAGGAAATAGAAAATCCTTTTTCAATGTTAACGAAAAGAGAGCAAGAGGTACTTCGTGAAATTGCGAAAGGAAGAAGCAACAAGGAGATTGCAGCAGAACTTCATATTACAGAACAAACTGTGAAAACACACGTTTCAAACGTTTTAGCTAAATTGGAAGTGGATGATCGTACGCAAGCCGCATTATACGCAGTGAAACATGGGGAGAATTATTCATAAGTATGAATAATTCTGTTATATCGTATGACAGAATACATAGGAGCAATTAAAATTTATAGTAATCCCTAATATAGGTTTTTCTTCTTTTAATAATTAGGTACAATAAAGTGAAACTCTAATCAGGGGGGACCATCCCCACTGATGATTAGTTAAACTAATCGATTTTTACAGGATAAAGCTACGATGGAAGGGGAAGATATGCTATGCCTGGTACAAGAAGTGGGATTGGAAAGATTCAGGCTTCGTTAAATGGTTTATCACCGAAATTGCGAAGTATTGCCGAACATATTTTGAAACATCCACAAGATGTTGTACATAAATCTATTACAGAATTAGCTGAAGTTACGAATAGTTCCGAAGCTACGATATTCCGCTTATGTAAACACCTTGGTTTGCAAGGTTTTCAAGATTTAAAGATTACATTAGCCCGTGAAATTGTACATACACCAATGCAAAATATTCATGAAGAGGTATCAGCAGAAGATAGTATGGTAACTGTTGCTAAAAAAGTTTTTCATTCGCATATTACAGGACTGCAAGATACTTTACATTTGCTAAATGAAACAGCACTTGAGCAGGCTGTACGAGCCTTGCAAGAAGCAAGTCGAATTGAGTTTTATGGAAATGGTGGCTCTGGTATTATTGCGATGGATGCGTATCATAAGTTTATGAGAACGGGTATTTCTTGTATCGCTCATACTGATTCGCATTTTCAAATTATGGGAGCAGGTTTACTCTCGAAAAATTCAGTTGTTATTGGCATTTCTCACTCTGGTAGCAATAAAGGATTACTTGAAGCATTAGAAGTAGCGAAAGCAAGAGGGGCCAAAATTATTGCGATTACGAGCTATAAGAAATCAGCATTAAGTCAACTTGCTGATATAACGTTATATACATCAACACGTGAGACTGAGTTCCGCACAGAAGCAAGTTCATCACGATTAGCACAGTTAAGCTTATTAGATACTTTGTATGTAGGGTTGTCGTTGCAGCGACAAGAGGAAACGCTAAAAAATTTACAAAGTATACGTGAAACGATTTCGATGAAGCGAATATAAAAAAAGCTCTTCAAATGAAGAGCTTTCAGACTGTAGACAAACTATTTTTGGAGAGTTCAGATGCTAAAAAAATAGTTTGTCTCTTGTTTTATTGATAATTTATCCAATGACATTTATACGTAGTGCTTTCTATATTACAATTTACTATAAGCGAGGAAGGTGTCTTATGAAAATATCCGTTTATGTTGCAAGTGCATTTAGCAAGGATAATAAAGGCGGAAATAAAGCAGGAGTGGTATTTATAGAGAATACATTGACTACTACTCAAAAAATGGAAATATCCAAACGACTGGGCTATGCGGAAACCGCATTTATATCAGAATCTGAAATTGCTGATTATAAATTTGAGTATTTTACACCAAAAGAAGAAGTTGATTTATGTGGTCATGCCACAATCGGCTCTTTCACGATACTGATGCATTTAAATAAAATTTTCAAGAATCGCTATACGATTGAAACGAACAGCGGTGTTCTTGCTATTACCATAAAAGATGACATTATATTCATGGAACAAAACAAACCGATATTCTATGATGTTGTATCTCCAAACGAGTTCATCGACTGTTTTGACATTAAAGATATAGACAATAATTACCCAATTCAAATTGTCTCCACGGGCTTAAAAGATATTTTAATTCCTATAAAAAGCGAAACACAATTACATACACTGCAACCTAACTTTGAAAAAATTAAAGAAATCAGCAAGTATTATAATGTTGTCGGGATGCATCTATACACTTTTAATGACAATCGAATTATATGCAGAAATTTTGCTCCACTATACGATATCAATGAAGAAGCAGCGACTGGAACTTCAAACGGTGCATTAGCTTGCTACCTTTATGAACAGCACTACTTGCAAAAAGAAGTTTATGTATTTGAACAAGGTTATTCTTTACACTCGCCTTCTGAAATATTAGTTAAATTAGCAACCAATAGCAAAAATAAAATAGAAAAAGTTTATGTTGGTGGCAAAGGCTATTACTGTGAAACTAAGTTTTTAAATGTAGAAAATATTGAGTAAAGAGCTTTTTTTATCGTTGAGAAGTTTGTTGATTTATTTTCTTTTAGAAATGTATGACTTACATATAGCCAGTGATAAACTCTCATTTTTAAAAATTTAAAATAAAGAACGATTTGTGTAATAATTCAAACATTGTTCATAATTTCACAAATTGTTTATGAAGTGTCATGTTATGATGAAGATGTAATGATGATTGAACACTTAAATTTGGTACAATAACTAGCCAAAGTAGTGAGGAGAGTAGTTGTGAGATAAACTCATTAAAACGCTAAAACACTAAAGGGGAGATCACATATGAAAGCAGTAGTGGTTAATAAAAACAGCAAAGCAAACATCGAAGTGATTGAAAAAGAATTACGTCCGTTACGCTCAGGCGAAGCGTTAGTAGATGTAGAGTATTGTGGAGTTTGCCACACTGATTTACACGTTGCGAATCATGATTTTGGTAACACTGATGGCCGTATTCTTGGTCATGAGGGTGTAGGTATTGTTACGAAAATAGCTGATGATGTTACTTCACTAAAGATAGGTGATCGTGTAAGTATTGCATGGATGTTCCAATCTTGTGGACGTTGTGAATATTGCGTAACTGGTAGAGAAACATTTTGCCGTGAAGTTAAAAACGCTGGTTATTCAGTAGATGGTGGTATGGCTGAACAATGTATCGTTACAGCTGATTATGCAGTGAAAGTACCAGAAGGATTAGATCCTGCTCAAGCATCATCCATTACATGTGCTGGTGTAACTACATATAAAGCTATTAAAGTATCAGATATTAAACCTGGTCAACCTATTGTAATCTATGGCTGCGGTGGATTAGGTAACTTAGCTATCCAATATGCTAAAAATGTATTTGGTGCAAAGGTAATCGCAGTAGACATTAATGACGACAAATTAGCCTTAGCGAAAGAAGTTGGTGCTGATATGACTATCAATCCAATTTCTCAAGGTCCTGCTGATAAAATTGTTCAGGAGGAGTTTGGTGGTGCTTATGCGGCTGTAGTAACAGCAGTCTCTAAAGTAGCCTTTAACTCAGCAGTTGATGCAGTACGTGCTTGCGGTAAAGTAGTTGCAGTAGGGCTACCAGTAGAAACTATGGATTTAAACATTCCACGACTTGTACTGGATGGAATTGAAGTAGTTGGTTCTCTAGTCGGTACTCGTAAGGACTTAGAAGAGGCGTTTATGTTCGGGGCAGAAGGAAAAGTAGTGCCGGTTGTTCAAACTTGTTCTCTAGATAAAGTACAAAATGTATTCGAAGAAATGGAACAAGGTAGAATTCAAGGGCGCATGGTAATTGATTTTAAACAGCATAATTGTAATTGCAAATAATTCACTTTAAATATAAAAAGCATGAGTCTAGCAAAGGACATGTAAAAAAGTTAGACGGCATAAAAAGATGATCCCTGTATTCAATAGGGATCATCTTCTTTATATTCCACTAATATCAATGCCGATTAACGAGGAATGATTAAAGGTTCACTTTATTTGCAAACGAAAAAGAATCTTTATGTTTAACAAATTTTTTATGATGTGGAACGGTTTGAATTGCTGCAATTTGCGAATCTCTTGCTTTCAGTGCATCTTGAATCCCGATGGTCATAAGCTTAATAAATAGAATCGTAATAAAGAATGAAGCGAGAGTATAAAAAATAATCCACCATGAAAGATTCATTTCATTACGATTTAATCCAATAAGGCCTGCCCAATCATTAGATAGAGAAACAGGTTTGAGCACTCCGTCATAGAGTTCACGCATTTGTATCCCGCCAATTACAATGTTAAGCAACGCTAAATGGATAACGAGTATGAGTGTTTGGACGATATGTTCCATAAATAATACAAATAAGCGGTCAAGTAATAAGACTCGTAAGTGTTTTTTGATAATATGAAAACGGCTAGCACCCAGTAATTGTGAACTTAAGATGTAATCTCGTTTCATAAATTCATCAACTTCTGAGGATATGTATAAAGAAAGTGTAGGTAGAGCGACGAAAATAAGTACGAGTACTTGATAAAACGTAAATGAAACATTTGGATCTACCCCATCAGCATTTGATGTGATTACAATATTAACGGGCGTGATGAGTATGAATGCGATAAATAGAGTTGGAATATAATAAAAAACTTCTGAGCATGACTGGAAAAATCCCTTGAGTTTTGGAGCAAATAAACTTAAGAGGATTCCTATACATGTTCCGCATAAAATTCGAAAGAAGCTAATTGCCACGGCTAATAAAATAGTGAATTTTGCTCCTTCTACAATTTGTAAGAAAACAGACTCTCCAAAACGATCAGATCCAAAAGGTGGAATTAACGATGGCGGAAAGGGAGCCTTTCCAAGTAATTCGTTATTTTCATTGTAAAGTAACTGAGGAGGTTTTGGGATGTTATCTTTAAAGAACCAACTATAAATAAAACTAGCTGAAATAAGTATGAATAAATAAGTAAAGCCGATTAAAAAGCGTTTTGATTTCCAAATAGATTTCATAATGATACTCCTTTCAATTGCTTTTTCCATCTATTCATCATGAATGAGATTATTTGGAAAATGGCGTAAAACGGTAAAATAATCATAACAAGTATAATAAATGTAGCTGGAGGTGAAACAAACGCCTTATTAAATAAAAATTGAATAATGCCTTCCATATTAAAAACAAATTCTAAAATGAATAAATTAGAAAGTAAGAAAACAAAAATCGTTTTTAAATGGTGGAAGAAGTGGATAGATATATTTTTGAATAAATGAATGCATAATATATAACTTGATGAAAGGCCTTTTCCATATGCAACCTCTACGTAATGTTTTCCTTGTTCTTCTTTTATGTATAACACCATCATCCGAAACATTTGTAATGTAGGTAAGACAGCTAATGATAAAATAGGGAGTAAATAAGCTCGATTTTCATTAAAAGAAATAATATTGAAAGGAGATTCCCCAAATTTCTGAAGTACCCATATGAAAAATATTTGCAAACAAATCATCATCATCATATCAGGGACAGCTTCTAGTATGAACACAATTCGGTTTATCCATTTTTTTATATAATCTTTTGCTAAAAAATAAAAAAATGCCATGCTAGATGATAAAAAGAGAGCAAGAAAAAAGGCTGAAAATAATATAGTAAATGAATATAGGTAAGGTTCTAAAACAGTTGGAAATAATGGTGTTTTTTTGAAATGGCCAAACTTCGGGTCTGATCCTATAATCACTAATGATTCAAGGGAGAAGACCTGTTTTAACATGGTAACGATCTGATTAAAAAAATAAATTGGTTGAAAGGTAAATCCTTGTTGAGTGATAAATAAATAAGGTAAATTTAATAATAGTAAGAGTGATAAAAGAATTGATGAAAGCTTAATTGTGAATTGAGATATTGTATTTAACATTAAATCCCTCCGACATCTTTTTACAACATTATACAATAAATTCTATATTATTGTTTTATTTTTCTGAAAAATAAAAATACTGTTGAATTTTATAGTATGCAAGATATATTTACAAGATAAAAAAGTAATAGTAGGGGCCGCGCTCTATTTTTATCAAGACAAAAGGACTAGTGAACTTAAAACAATAAACAAGAGCAAAATGCACAGAATTTTCATTCTGCGGGTAGTTACTTTTCTTGGCTTGATAGCGATATTACGTGACCGCTAAAAATGAATATTGCTTTTCAACTCTTTCTTCATGCAAATGAGTAGAACGTATGGAGGACTATGTATGTGTTGTTAATGAGAGGAAAGAGTGTATTGCGTAACGAATATAACGTAATTTTACCGCAAGGAGTAGCTAAATTTAGTGTATAAGTGAAATGGAATGAGTAGATTTATTTTTTTATATGAAAAAAATTTTCTTTTTATAACTTGATAAATGAAAAAATATTTTATATACTAATTCATGTAAACGGTTTACTAAATCGTATTTTGCTAGAAATGAAGGGAAGATTCGCATGGAAACAAGGGGGAGAGTAATCGGGATTGATATCGGTACCACAAGTACGAAAACGGTTGTGTTCACAGAAAAAGGAAAAGTCATTGCATCACATGCAATCGATTACCCAATTATTCAACCGAACGTCGGATGGGCTGAGCAAGATCCTGATGTAATATGTGCCGCTGTATACAAAAGTGTAAGCGTTGCCATCAAAAAGGGTAATGTATTACCAGAAGATATTTCTTCAATCGGTATTAGTACAGCTATGCACGCATTAATTGCAGTAGATGAAAATGGTGCGCCATTAACGCGTTCTATCATTTGGGCAGATAATCGAAGTACGAAGCAATCAGAAAAATTATTACAACAAATGAATGGGCATGAAATTTATAGACGTACAGGTACACCAATTCATCCGATGTCACCACTTTCTAAATTGTTATGGATGAAAGAAGAGGAACCAGAGTTATATACAAGTGCTTATAAATTCATTTCCATTAAAGAGTATGTGATTTACCAATTATTTTCACGCTACGTAGTTGATTATTCGATTGCTTCTGCTACGGGGTTATTTAATTTAGAAACATTAAACTGGGATGAAGATGTTTTAACTATGTTACATATGTCACCAGAACAATTATCAACCCCTGTACCAACTACATATATTTTATCAGGTATGAAGCCAGAATTAGCACAGAAGATGGGGATAAGTGCAGAGACACCAATTGTCATAGGAGCAAGTGATGGGGTTCTTGCAAATGTAGGAGTTGGGGCGATATCACCGGGTGCGGCTGCAATTACCATTGGAACGAGTGGTGCGGTTCGAACAATCTCATCAAATATAAATACAGATGAGAAAGGGAGAACGTTTTGTTACGCATTAACAGATGAGCACTGGGTAATCGGTGGTCCAACGAATAACGGCGGAATATTACTGAGATGGTTACGTGATGAATTTGGTAGTCCAGAGCAAGAAGTAGCAAGAAAGCTCGGAATTGATCCTTATGATTTATTAATTAAATATGCAGGAAGCGTACCAGCTGGAGCGGATGGGCTATTGTTCTTACCTTTCTTATCTGGAGAACGCGCACCTTACTGGAATGCAAATGCTCGTGGTACATTCTTTGGAATCAATCTTCAACATAAGCGAGAACATTTTATACGTGCAGTGATGGAAGGTGTTTGTATGAGTGTATATTCAGTAGCACTCGCAATTAGAGATTGTACAGGGCCACTTACTGAAATACGAGTTTCAGGAGGGTTTGCGAAATCTGCATTTTGGAGACAAATGTTGTCCGATATGATGGGGAAAGAATTGCTTGTACCTGAAAGTCATGAAGCATCTGCGCTTGGGGCAGCGGCAGTTGCTTTATATGCTGTAGGAAAAATTGATTCTCTTGAAGAGGTAAAGGATTGGATTGATATTGTTCATCACCATGTACCGAATAAAGAAAATACGGCTATATATTTAGAAATGTTTTATATGTATGAACGACTTTACAATCGCTTGAAAGAAGAATTTGATTGTATAGCTGCTTTCCAACGTAAACAATAGGGGGATTGGGAGAAATGGTAGTTGGGATCGTACTAGCGGCAGTTGTCATACTACTTTTACTTATTACGGTAGTAAAATGGCATCCATTTGTCGCATTAATTTTAACAGCAATTGGTGTAGGATTAGCAATGGGAATGCCTTTAATTGGAACTTCACCAAAAGATCCAGGAATTATTGATTCTATTAAACTAGGGCTTGGTAATACGTTAGGATTTTTAGCAATAGTTTTAGCACTAGGAACGATGCTTGGAAAAATGATGGCCGAATCTGGTGGTGCTGAACGTATCGCTAACACATTAATTAATCGTTTTGGGAAGAAACGAGTTCACTGGGCGATGATGTTCGTTGCATTTTTAGTAGGGATTCCGGTATTTTTCCAAGTTGGATTTGTACTATTAATTCCGTTAGTATTTACAATTGCGTTAGAAACTGGGGTATCGCTTATTACAATTGGTATTCCGCTAGTAGCAGGACTGTCAGTCGTACACGGACTTGTTCCACCGCATCCAGCGGCAATGGCGGCAGTTGGTATTTTTAAAGCAGATGTAGGGAAGACAATTTTATATGCATTAATTGTCGGATTTCCAACTGCAATCATATCAGGTCCACTTTACGGGAAATGGATTGGTGCTCGTATCCATAAGGAAGTACCATTAGATATAGCGGAGCAATTTATTGAAAGAGATAAGAAGAAAGAACTTCCTAGCTTCGGAAATACATTGTTTGCTATTTTACTTCCAGTATTTCTTATGCTTGGTGCATCCATTGCTGAAGTAGCGTTACATAAAACGAGTCAACTTGCACAAGTGTTACACTTTATTGGAGATCCAATAGTCGCTTTATTAATTGCAACGATTTATTCTTTCTTTAGCCTTGGTTATGCAAAAGGATTTTCTAAAGATAAAGTATTACAATTTACAAATGATTGCCTTGGGCCAATTGCAAACATATTGTTAGTGATTGGTGCAGGCGGCGCATTTAATAAAGTACTATTAGATTCTGGAATTGGAACGACAATTGCAGATATGGCGAAAGAATCGCATATTTCACCGATATTATTAGGGTGGGGAATTGCGGCACTAATCCGAATCGCAACTGGATCGGCAACTGTTTCTATGATGACAGCAGCTGGAATTGTAGCACCGATTGCAGCAAGTACACCTGGTGTAAATGTTGAACTACTAGCACTTGCAACAGGCGCAGGGTCATTAATTTTATCACACGTGAATGATTCGGGATTTTGGATGATTAAAGAATATTTCGGAATGACTGTGAAAGAAACATTATTAACATGGACCGCAATGGAGACTATACTATCAGTTGTAGCACTTGGATTAATTTCGATATTAAATATATTTGTATAGAATGGGAGATTGATTAATATGAAACTAGGTTTAATTGGATTAGGAAAAATGGGATTCCCATTAGCTGAACACTTACATGAAGACAAGCATGAAGTAGTTGTATACGATGTAAATAAAGAGCTTGTAGAAAAGGCAGGAAAACTAGGAATTACTGCACGTCATACATTAAAAGAAATGATCGCTGAATTAGAAGCTCCTCGTACGATCTGGGTAATGGTGCCTGCAGGAGAAGTTGTAGAGTCAGTATTAAAAGATGTGTATCCGTTATTAGATGAAGGTGATATCGTTATTGAAGGCGGAAATTCATTCTATAAAGATACGTTACGCCGTGCTGAAGAAGCGAAAAGCTTTGGGTTACATTATGTAGATATCGGTACATCTGGCGGTGTAGAAGGAGCTAGATACGGTGCTTGTTTAATGGTTGGTGGAGAAAAAGAAATTTATGACCAATTAGAACCTTTATTTAAAGATTTAGCAGTAGAAAATGGCTATTCTTATGCTGGCCGCGTTGGTAGTGGTCATTTCTTAAAAATGGTTCATAACGGTATTGAGTACGGCATGATGCAAGCAATCGCTGAAGGATTTGAAGTACTAGATAAGAGTGACTTTGATTTCAATTATGAAGATGTTGCAAAAGTATGGGCGAACGGATCAGTAATCCGCGGTTGGTTAATGGACTTAACTGAAAAAGCATTTGCAGATGATCCTAAACTTGATGGCATTAAAGGTGTAATGAACTCTTCAGGAGAAGGGAAATGGACTGTTGAAACTGCGCTTGAGTTACAAGCAGCGGCACCAGTAATCGCGATGTCATTATTTATGCGCTATCGTTCTCAGGAAGATGATACATTCCATGGAAAAGTAGTTTCAGCACTACGTAATCAGTTCGGTGGACATGAAGTTGTAAAAAAATAAGGATGTTTTTGAAAAGAAACTTGTGCATAAGCGCAAGTTTCTTTTTTATAGTTTAAGAAATTACTAATTTACAAATACCAATCAATCATCGTTTTTTTGTCACAAATGACAGCTTCAACATTCATTGATTGAACAATATATTCTATATTTTCTTCTTTAGCTAATAATAAGGTTGTAAAGGAATCGTATATACTCATAAACGCATACTCATTGTCTTCGCCAGTAATAATTAACTCATTATTGCTAATGTCCCAAATATCTAATGGAGTAGTATTATTTACCTGTAATAATCCGTTTGTATCAAGAATTGGTTCAGAGAAATATAGATTTCTTGCACCTCTAGAACCGAGGAGTTTAAGTAATTTGTGTAATAAAAATATAGACGTATAATCTTCTGTTGGATAATAAAAATCTTTTTTTAAGTTTGAATGTAGCTTTTCAGCTAAATCCTCTCTTTTATATTCTTCTGAAAAGGCACTAATGGAAGTCAACATGGCCATTGCTAGGTCTGCGTATGAATGTAATCCACTACAAGACATCATTTCCTTCCAAGAAACGGACTTCCCATTATGAATGATTTCTTCAGCGCTAGGATAGATGTGCTCATATGGTCTTTTTCTCACAGACTTTTCCCATCCTAAAGGCATTTGGACAAAAGGATGTAGCAATATAGCTGCAGATTTAAAGTTTCTTGGTAGTTGTTCTAAAATTGGTGATTTGTCATCTAGCCAAATGTAATCCAACAAAATATAACCTCCTCTTAGACTTTGAAATGTACGGATTCCCGTATTATGTTTTTTTATATTGATTGTATCAAATATAAAGCGAAGCATGAAATATGTCCCAACATAAAAGTAAGAATAAATAAAATGAAGTTTTCATAAATAGTAAAAGGGTGCTTATGTCATCAGTATAGCTAAAAAATGTTGTTACATATGAGAAGAGCGTGTTAATAAAATATGAGGTGGTTAAATGGGAAATGAGCAAGTGAAGTCTGTAAAGGAAGAAAAAAAGTTATGTCTTTGTATGATCGTCAAAAATGAGTCTAGAATTATGGAAAGATGTTTAAATGCAACAAAATCAATTGTAGATTATGTTTCTATTTGTGATACTGGATCGACGGATAATACGCCTGAAATTATTGGAAATTGGTGTAAGGAAAATGAGATACCTGGGACAGTTCATCATGAGCCGTTTAAAAACTTTGGTTATAACAGAAGCTTAGCAGTTTCATTAGCGCAAAAAACATATCCAGAAGCGGATTATTTATTAATATTAGATGCGGATATGATTTTAGAGGTTGATCCGAATTTCGATAAAACGAGCTTAACGGAAGATCATTATCTTACATTGCAATATGATGTTCATATTAAATATTGGCTTACACGTCTATTAAAAGCTTCTTTACCATGGAAATCTGTCGGTGTTACTCATGAGTATTGGGATATAGATCGTTCAAAAGTTGGAGCGAATTACAATACGAGGGTAGATCGGTTAGAGACTCTTGTCGTGAATGATCCCGGAGATGGGGGGAGTAAAGCTGATAAATTTGAAAGAGATGAGAGGTTGTTGTTACAAGGAATAAATGACCCAGAAACAACGCCAGATTTGCATATAAGATATTTATTTTATTTAGCCCAGACTTATTTTCATTTAAGTCAATTTGAAGATTCGATTAAATGGTATAAAAAACGAGTGGAAGCAGGGGGATGGGTTGAAGAGGTATTCTATTCGTTATTGCGAATAGGATTTTGTTATGAGCAGTTAGCAAATCGTTCAGCAAATAAACAAAATGAAGTGACAGATGCTGATGAAAAAGAAAATGTTAAAGGGCAAGAAGAGCAATATTTAGCATTAGCTGTTTTTTATTTTCAAAAAGCGTGGGAATATAGACCAACTCGGGCTGAGCCATTATACCAACTTGCAAGGTTGTATCGATTACGATCTCAAAACAATATTGCTTTGATGTATGCTCTGCAAGGGAAGGAAATTCCTTTTCCAAAGGATGATCTTCTATTTGTAGATTATCATGTGTATGATTACTTATTTGACTATGAAATTTCTATTAGTGCTTTCTATATACCTCATAAAAAACATTTAGGGGCCGTGTCGCAAAAGTATTTGGAATCGATTAAAGAAGAGATTCCATTTCATATAGCAAATATAGTAGAGAATAATGCGAAATTTTATTAAATACATTTTCGGTTAAAGGAGTAGTGGAGTAATCATGGAATTAATGCGATGGGCGATTGAACTAGGAGAATCGGTGCATGGAAATACGTATGAAGAATTGATGCCACTACTAGACTATTATTATGATCGTGATCATTTAAAAGCGTATTGTATCGCAAATCTTCTTTTAAACATGGATGTATTAGATGAACATCGTGAAAGAATCGAATTAAGAAGATGCATCGCTGCTTATTATGCTGGATTATATAAAGTAGCAAGAAAACATGCAAATGAGTTAGCACTTAAACATCCGGATGTAGATTTATATAAAAATAATTTAAAATTAATGGAAGCTTATTTGAATAAAGAATATGATTATTGTCTTTTTATATGTCCAAAGACATACGGTAGTTTCATAGATGTTGCGCGAGCTTTAAAGTGGCGGTTGGAGCAGGAGGGAAATACAGTAATTATATCAGAAACAATACTGGAAAATGTAAAGAATACAGTTGTTTTTGGAGCACATACATACGCATATAACCCGAATCTTCTTCCGAAAGATGCAATTATTTATAATTTAGAACAGCTATACGAAGGAAGTCCATATGCGCACCCCCTTTATTTAATATTATTAAAAGATAGAGTGATTTGGGATTATAGTAAACAAAATATAGAATGGCTAAAACAAAAAGGGGTAGGAAAAGAAATAAAACATGTAGAAATGAACTATGCTCCAACTTTGGAAATAAAAAAAGATGCATTTGAAGATGAGATTACTGAAGATATTGATATTCTGTTTATAGGTGCCCTTAATCCGAGGCGGCAAGCTATTTTTGATCATCTAAAAGCGATTGCCCCGAATTTAAATATAGTTTTTAAAAATAATGCGTGGGGAATTGTTAGAAATGAATTGATTGCTAGAGCTAAAATTATATTAAATATTCATTTTTACTTATCAGGAATTCTTGAAACACCTCGCGTGTCTTATGCAGTCGCAAATAAAAAATTTATTATTTCCGAAAATAGTAATCCAGAAGATGAGGTAGAGTGGCCGGGAATTGTATTTACTCCGTACGAAAAAATAATTGAAAACGTAATGAAATATATAGAATTACCAGAAGAACGGAAAAAATTAGCGGAAAAAGCATATAATCATTTTGAAGCAAATGAAAGTTTAGGTACATTGAGTTTGAGAGATGAAACAAAGTAATTATACGAAACTCATACGAAAGTATGAGTTCTTTTTTGTTTATCATACTATTTTATGAAACAAGTTAACTCTTTATATTGTATTTTGTATAGAAATTTCTGATAATATATAAGTAGAACTTAAAAACAAAGGGGAGAAATAATCATGAAACTAGTCGTTATTAACGGTACACCAAGAAAATTTGGCAGAACTCGCGTGGTGGCAAAATATATTGCGGATCAATTTGAAGGGGAATTATATGATTTAGCAATCGAGGAGTTACCTTTATACAATGGAGAAGAGTCACAACGTGATTTAGAGGCAGTAAAAAAATTAAAAATGTTAGTGAAAGCTGCGGATGGGGTTGTATTATGTACACCAGAATATCATAATGCGATGAGCGGTGCGCTGAAAAACTCTTTAGATTACTTAAGTAGTAGTGAATTTATTCATAAACCAGTTGCGTTGTTAGCGGTTGCTGGTGGCGGTAAAGGTGGAATAAATGCATTAAACAGCATGCGAACGGTCGCTAGAGGTGTTTATGCAAATGCAATTCCAAAACAAGTTGTGCTTGATGGATTACATGTGCAAGATGGGGAACTTGGGGAAGATGCGAAACCATTAATTCATGATGTAGTTAAAGAGTTAAAAGCATATATGAGCGTATATAAAGAGGTGAAAAAGCAACTAGGAGTGGAGTGATATGTCCTCCCTTTATCATGATTCTCGCTTGTATTACATTCTAGGGGCCAATAGTCTATCTGCTATTGGTTCCGGAATTGTTATGATAACGATTCCATGGCTGTTAATTAAAGAGAGTGGAGGAGAGACAACATTTGGTTATGTTTCTATCATTGCAACCCTCATTATGTTTTTATTAACACCATTCATTGGGCAAAGTATTGATCGTTTTTCAAGAAAATCTTTATTGCTATGTAACGAAGGAATCGGAATAGCTGTAATTGGAATAATGTTTATATGGGGATTTGCTGGGCAACCTTATCATTCTATTCACTATATTCTTATTTATATAGCCGGATCATTCTACTATTTATTATTTTATCCTACAATATTTGCGTTCAACCAAGAGATATTTCAAGCGGAACATTATAAAAGTTTAAGTGGAACGATGGAAATACAAGGACAGTTAACACAAGTTATTTCTGGAGCGGCCGCGAGCTTCTTAATTGAAATTGTATCTTTGAAGTGGATTTTGTTAGTAGACATGTTAACTTTTGCTGGAGCATTTTTTCTTTTCTTATGTATACCGTACGTAAAGAAAAAAGAAGTGAAAAGAAAAATAACATTTAAGAAGCAATTATTTGAAGGAATTCACTTTATGAAAAAACGTCCTAAGCTCTTTTGGTTCTTACTGGCCACTTATATGCCTTTTATAGGTGTTATGATGGCAAATTATTTAATACCAGTTTATATTTCGGATATACTTAAAGCCAATGCCTCTGTATACGCAATAGAGGGGATGATGTACGGTGTTGGAGCGGTTGTTGCAGGAATCTGTATTCCACTCATAATGAAATATGTAAAAACAGAAGTTTCAATCGTTATGACGATGTTCATTTATGTAATTTCAATTACCGCAATGAGTATTGAACCTTCCGTAATTTTCTTATATGGACTTGCAATTTTTCATGCAGTTGGAAATGCGGGTACAAGAGTGGCGAGAAATGTATTGATGATGGAGGAAATTCCAAATGAAGTAATGGGACGTGTAGACAGCTTATTTCGCCTAATTGGTACTGGAATACGAATTTTATTATTAATGTTGTTTACAGCGGGTGTATCTAAAGTTGGAGTCATGCTGCCGTTTTACGTATTAAGCTGCATATTGATCTTCTCATTAGGAATCGCTATTTATTATGTACTATCACAACGTAAAGTAGCGGCGCATGTTTCTAATAAATCAATCGTTTGAAAAAACACTTCTGCATCCCTTTCTTTTTCTATATAATAACAAGAAAGGGAGTGAATACTTATTTATGAACAAATGGATCTTTCTTATGATTTTATTATTACCGCCACTATACATCATTTATATGACCTTTCGAATGAACAAAGTTGCTCGTGAAAAGTTGAGCTATCACTCTCCGTACGTTCTTATACTGGGTGCAAAGTTATTTGGAGATAGACCGTCTTTATCTCTTCAAAATCGTTTGGATGTAGCGTTGGAGTATTTATTTTCCCATCCTGAAGCGAAAGTAATTGTTTCAGGTGGTCAAGGAGAAGATGAAGATATATCGGAAGCTCACAGCATGAGAAACTATTTAATGGTACATGGTATAGATGAGAGTCGTATTTTAATAGAAGATCAATCTACAAATACGTATGAAAACTTAAAGTTTAGTATGGATTTATATAATGTGAAACATGCGGTAGTTGTAAGTAATACGTATCATTTATATCGAACGAAAATAATTGCAAAGCGTTTAGGCATGAAGATGGAGGCACTAGCTGCTGAAACACCAATTCGTTCTAAGAGAAAAATGTATGTTCGCGAATATGCTGCTATTATGAAAACAATATTGTTCGATCGTTAGAGCTCAAATGCGAGCTCTTTTTTAATTTAAAAGCGTATCATTTGAAATGAATGCCATATTCCATCAAAATAAAGGAAACAACAGTAAAGGAGTTGTATTTGTGATTCAATTTAATCATGTGTCAAAATCGTATGAAGATGGCACGAAAGCAGTGGATTCATTGCATTTAGAAATTAAAAAGGGAGAATTTTTCGTTCTCATCGGTCCGAGTGGTTGCGGGAAAACAACGACAATGAAGATGATTAATCGTTTAATCGAAACGACTGAAGGGTCGATTTTAATCGATGGAAAAGATATTCAACAATATAATATAAACGAATTACGTTGGGATATAGGATACGTGTTGCAACAGATTGCTTTGTTTCCTCATATGACAATCGCTGAAAATATTGCAGTTGTTCCTGAAATGAGGCAATGGAGCAAAAAGGAAATAAAAGCACGCGTCGATGACTTGTTACATATGGTTGGATTAGATCCGGATATATATCGAGATCGTATGCCTGATGAATTGTCAGGAGGACAAAAACAACGTGTCGGTGTCGTGCGAGCATTAGCCGCAAACCCGAAAATCGTTCTTATGGATGAACCATTTAGTGCGTTAGATCCATTAAGTAGGGAACAGCTTCAGAAGGATATTGTACAGTTGCAAAAAAAGATTCAAAAAACAATCGTGTTCGTAACACATGATATGCAAGAAGCATTATCACTTGGAGATCGCATTTGTATTATGAAAGAAGGAAAAGTTGTTCAACTAGATACACCAGAAGGAATTATACATAATCCGAAAAATGAATTTGTAGAGGAGTTCATTGGAAATCGTGGACGAACTTGGTATGAGGAGAAAAGTGTAGCAGATGTATTGCCGCTTGATCAAAGTGTGCAATTAGAAGGGCAGGCACTATCATTACATTCTTCTTTAGAAGAAGCGCTAGTTCGTGTGCGTGACGAGGAGGTCGTTCCAGTTGAAGAAAACGGTCAATATATTGGAGCGTTAACAAGTCGTCATATTGTCAATTACATTGTTGAACAAATGAAGGAAAGAGGTTAAACAGTGACTAATTTTATACAAACGTTCCAAGAACGAAAAATAGAATTACTAACTGCATTAAGTGAGCATTTACAAATATCGCTTATTTCATTATTTTTTGCAGTAATTATAGCGGTGCCACTTGGCATTTTATTAACAAGAAAAGAACGAATGGCTGAATTTATAATAGGAACTTCTGCGGTAATGCAGACAGTGCCATCACTTGCATTACTTGGACTATTAATTCCGTTAGTAGGAATCGGAAAACTTCCAGCGATTATCGCATTAGTTGTGTATGCACTATTACCTATTTTACGAAATACATATACAGGAATAAGGGAATTAGATGAATCACTAATAGAAGCCGCGAGAGCTATGGGGATGAATAGTTGGAGAAGGTTGTGGAAGGTAGAACTTCCTATTGCATTGCCTATCATTATGGCCGGTATTCGTACAGCGATGGTATTAATTGTTGGAACGGCTACATTAGCAGCTCTCATTGGTGCTGGTGGGCTAGGTAAGCTTATATTATTAGGTATAGATCGAAATGATCATGCACTTATCATTTTAGGGGCCGTACCAGCCGCGTTACTCGCTTTATTCTTTGATATAGTACTTCGCATACTTGAACGACCGAAACGCTCTTCTAAGCGTGTTATATTGACGATATGTATAGTTGTAGTAATGATTGCTTCTCCATTTCTTTGGAGTACAGAAAAGAAAGATATTGTTATTGCGGGCAAACTTGGATCAGAACCTGAAATTTTAATTCAAATGTATAAGCAGCTTATTGAACAAGATACCGATTTACACGTACAATTAAAACCAGGTCTTGGGAAAACAGCATTTGTATTTGAAGCGTTGAAATCAGGTGAAGTAGATGTGTACCCAGAATTTTCAGGAACAGCGCTATCTACTTTCGTGAAAGAAGAACCAAAGAGTACAAATCGTGATGAAGTATATGAGCAGGCTCGCGTTGGACTGGAAAAGAAATATAATATGATTATGTTGATGCCAATGGAGTATAACAATACATATGCACTAGCCATGCCGAAAAAAATAGCAGATCAAAAGAATATAAATACTATTTCTGATTTAGGGAATGTTGCGCAGGAAGCCAAAGTAGGATTTACATTGGAATTTGCTGATCGTGAAGATGGTTATAAAGGAATGCAAAAATTATATAACTATAAGTTCTCGAATGTTAAAACGATGGAGCCGAAGCTGCGTTATAGCGCAATTCAATCTGGAGATGTTAACGTAATTGATGCATATTCAACAGATAGTGAATTGGAGCAATACGGACTAAAAGTGCTAAAAGATGATAAAGGGTTATTCCCACCTTATCAAGGAGCACCATTATTAAGAAAAGAAACGTTACAGAAATATCCTGAACTTGAAAAGGTATTAAATAAATTATCTGGAAAGATTACAGATGAAGAAATGCGAAAAATGAATTATGAAGTTAATGTGAATGGTAAAAGTAGTGAAGAAGTCGCAAAACAATTTTTACAAAAAGAGAATTTACTTCGTTAAATTTACAAGAAATATACAAATTTATATGTTTGAAATGACCGTTCATTACAAAATGAGCGGTTTTTTTGTGCATACTTATACATTTTTTCAAAAAAGTATTCCATTTTTGTTCATTTTCTTTTAGAATAAGTAATGTTTTCCTGAAAAAATATAAGAGAAACGTCTATTAGAGAAAAAGGTGACTTTAATAGTTGAACGAACATAACACCTAGAATGACAGATGGGGTGGTACAAATAGAAAAGAAATTAGGGTTCTTTCCATTAATCGCATTAGTAGTTGGAACGATGGTTGGTGGCGGTGTTTTTAGTTTACCGCATGATTTAGCAGTAGGAGCAAACAGTGGCGCAATAATAATTGGCTGGTGTATTACAGCGATGGGAATGATTCCACTTGCGCTCGTATATCAAACGTTAGCAAGACAAAAACCGGAACTTGAAGGTGGAATTTATAGTTATGCACGTGCTGGTTTCGGTGAATATATTGGGTTTAATAGTGCTTGGGGATATTGGCTAGCAGGAATCTTAGGTAATGTCGCAACAATTATGTTACTGTTTAGTACATTAGGTTATTTCTTCCCAATTTTTAAAGGAGGAAATAATGTTGCGTCAATCGTTGGGGCATCACTTTTATTATGGACACTTCACTTTCTAATTTTATTTGGAATTCGTGAAGCTTCTATTATGAATGTTATCGCAACAATAGGAAAGTTAGTTCCAATCGTACTATTTATCGCAGTAATGGTAACAGCATTTCGCTGGGACACATTTACACATGATTTTTGGGGGGAAGGAACAATCTCAGTTTCCGCTATACTTGGTCAAGTGAAAAATACAATGCTTGTAACACTTTGGGTTTTCATTGGAGTTGAAGGAGCGGTTGTATTATCTGGAAGAGCGAAAAATAGCCGAGACGTTGGTAAGGCAACAGTAATGGGGCTTATTTTAGTAATGTCCATTTATATTTTAATTTCTGTCCTATCAATGGGAGCTATGACAAGAGGCGAACTTTCTGTGTTAGAAACTCCGTCAATGGGACATGTATTAGAGCATGTTGTTGGTCCATGGGGGGCAGTTGCGATTAACATCGGGTTAGTTGCTTCACTTGTCGGTACATTAATTGGCTGGTTTTTACTTGTTTCTGAAATTTCTCATGTAGCAGGAAAAGATGGCGTATTTCCAAAAGTCTTTACGAAAACAAATAAAAAGCAAACACCGCACATGGCATTATGGATTTCAAATGGTGTTGCCCAAATTATATTTATCATTGTTCTGTTTTCAGAATCAACATATCAAATTATGTATTTTATTGCATCAACATCAATTTTATTACCATATTTATTATCAGCGTTATTCCAATTAAAATTAGTCATTACAAACGAGCTAAAAGACGCTAAATTAAAAAATGGAGCGTTAGCTTTAATTGCTTCGATTTACTCTGTATGGCTTCTTTATGCAGCTGGTTTAAAGAATTTACTACTCGTTTCAATTGTGTATGGAATTGGAATTATTGTTTACACGTTTGCAAGAAAAGAACAAGGGAACCGTTGTTTTGCAGGTGCAGAGAGATATGTGATGTGGGCAATTATTGTTGCGGCTATCACATCACTGTATATGTTATTAACTGGAAATATAAAAATGTAAAAAGTCCTTTTTATTTAAAGGGCTTTTTTCTTTGTTTAGAGAATATTTACTACATAAGATATTCAGGAGGGATGAGAATGGAAGAAAAAGAACAGTTGTCTAGAATAATTGATTTAGCTAGTGAGTTAAGGAAAGTATTAGTGCAAGAATCTTTTTTTAATCATCATCCTGAATTGAGAGGAGTCATTGAAAATTTAGCAAGTTCTGTTGGAAATTTGGCGGAATTACAAAAAAGTAAAGATGAAAATGCTGAAGATCGATTACGTTACGTACTTGCTAAAATGAAAATTGCTCATAATGCAATTTTACAAGAGAAAAAAGCATTTCCTTCTCATTAATATACGTTTTAATTTTGAACCTGGCGGATAACGTCAGGTTTTTTATTTCTAGTTTTTCGTTTCTTTCATACACTAAGAATAGTATGAAAAAAGAAGGTGACTAAGGTGAGATTACATAAAGCTCTTCAGCCAAGTTTTATAAAACGAATGTACTATATGAGATTTTTAGGGAAATTTACAAAAGCTGAGAAAGAGAAGAGTGGAGAGAATTTCTTTGTACAATGCTTATCGCCAATACCATTCACTTTACAGGAACAATTTGCAAATGAACCATATGTATTTGAAGGGGTATGTAGTAATAAAAAGAATGAAAAAATCTTTTCGGAATTAAAGAAGAGGAAATTAGAAAAGCAATTAGTGATGTTTCGTCTTTATTATGAAAGAGGAAATGTATACGTGGAGTTAATATGTACAGAAGAACCGAAAGAAATAGCAAGCAGCTATAAAATGATTCCGGCACCTAAAGTTACAAATAATAAAAAAAGAGAGTCTTTAGAACGAAAACTTAGCAACGGTTATTTATCATTTCTTATGCCAAAATTTCCGAAAGACTTTGAGCCTCCCGAATTATTGTGGCATGATGGAAGACTGTACGGAAACATATCCTTAAAGTCATCAATTAGCTCAATCGCATATTTTGAACAGAAACGGGAATGTAAATATATAAACTGCAGTGACTGGACGAAGTATGTAGAAATAGCGGTAGAAGATCAATTATATTTTGTAAGTGATCATGTGTATGAGCAATTAAAAAAACGAATGCATGAAGAAGGTAAGATAGTTGAAGTAGAGGATATAAAAGTGCAAAAAGAGGAATGGGAATGGGATGAGCGTGAATCGTCCTTTTTACAGTATGTACAAAGTATGGTGCATAATAAAGGGCTATATTTGGATGAAACGGATATTTATAATTTCCATATAAGTGTAAAAACAAATATGTTAACGATTCTTGGTGGTATACCGGGCGTTGGGAAATCACGTTTTGTGCAAACTTATGCAGAAGCATTAGGGTTACAGTATGGGGAGGAATTGGTTTGGATTCCAATTTCGCCATCGTATCAAGAACCACATGATTTACTTGGTTACCTTCATCCGAATGGTACTTTTATTGAAAGTGAAACGAAGTTAGTTAGGACGTTAATGAAGGCGAAAGAAAATCAAAATCAACTGTATATAATCGTTTTTGATGAAATGAACATGTCTCATATTGAGCATTGGTTTACTCCATTTCTCTCTGTTCTTCAACTTGAAACAAAAAATCGTATTTTAAACTTGTATGAGGGTGTTCAGGACATTGAGAATTCAATTCCATCAACAATTGAAATTGGAGAAAATATTATATTTGTAGGTACTGTGAATTTTGATGAAACAACGAAAGAGCTCTCCGATCGATTATTAGACCGAACGAACCTAATAACGTTACAGAAAATTCCGTTTTGTGAGATGGGCATGGAACAGGGGAAAGTCGTATTACACCCACCTTTGAAAGTAACAGCGGGAGAATTTCGGATAAATTGGATGAGAAATAAAGCGATGATTGAAGTGTTTTCTGAAGAAGAATTAGAGCTATTAGATAAGTTGCATGTCGTATTGTCATCACATGATGCGTCTAAGGGAATTTCTTTCCGATGTGCAAATGCAATTGCGACTTATTTGCAAAACATACCGTTCCAAAATAACCATACCTATATGATCAGTAGAGAAGAGGGGTTTGATTTACAAATAAAGCAGCGTGTATTAACGAAAATCAGAGGGACCGAAATGATGGTTGGGTCTTTACTTTCTGAAGAAGCAAAAAGGGGAGCGACCTTAGTACCTCTTTTGCAATCTGCACTTGCAAACAGAGTATCTACATTTGAACATTCTTTAGCATATATACGAGAAAAACGTAGGGAACTGGAGCTGTATGGATATGCAAAATGAAGGGCGTTACGAAACAAAAATCGTTGATACGAATGAAACGCTCCCTTTTGTATTAAAGTTAATCATTGGAAATGAGGGGAAAGGAGATTATATTTTATTAAATCGTCTTTGTACATCTACTACAGCATTGGTTCAATGTATTTATAAAGTACAAGAATTAAAACCAATTAGATTGCAGTATAATTATGAAATCCCAATGAATATTACTTTTATATGGAATAAAGTATATGAGGGACAGAAAAATATAAAAGAGGCTCAATATGAAATAAATGAAAAAAAACAAAGAGTATTAATATATGAACATGGGAAAACAGAATTCTTTTATCCATGGCGCTGCGGTATATACCATTTTGAAGTGCGCATAGAAGATACAACGTATTATGGCGCTTTTCAAATCGTACCGAAAAACTTTTTTGATGATCAATTTGAAATGATTCAAGACTATGTGAAGTCAATTTTAAATGAGTTGATTTTGGATAGAGGTTATTATAAAAAGACTTTCTCTGCACTTAGCGATATTGAGGATTCTTCTTATTTAGTGTTGCTTAGAAAGTTACCCCAAAAAATGAAAATGATAAAGCAAATCTTTAAGAAAATAGAATCAAGTTCAAAATTTATAAATGCATATAAATGGGAAGGAAAAGAGCGAAAGCCAACAAGAAGAGGAACTATAGTGGCAGAAAGAAAACCTTATGCCAAACATTATAATCGTAAGTTTATGGAACAAAAAAATAGTAAGGAAAATGCATTTCTTAAATATAAATCGATGCAATTTTATCATTATTTAATTGAAGCTAAAAGTTTTTTACGTCAAACAATTGAAATCTTAGAAAGAGAAAAAAAGAAAAAATCAGAAGAGTTTCAAGCCGTAAAAACGATTATACAAACAATTGAGCGAAATGGATCGGTAACCGATAGAGAGAAGCAAAAATATAAAAATATACATTTACTAAAAGAAGCCGATTTACGAAAGAGCTCAATGAAAATACAAGAATATAAAATATTGGCGCATATCGTGCATGAAAATGTACAATACTTTCAAATGTTAATGCACTCTTCGTTTTGGAGGGAAGTTACTGAAACAAGTAACATGAACTTACATGATTTACCGATACCACATCAACAATTACTACATCATTTAGAAGTACTCCCGCAATATACGGATCAATCTCCATCGTTATTATTTGTTTATAAGCCAACGTTTTTAGTGTATGAATATTACGCTTTTTTTATCGTTATTTCAATTTTAGAGCAAATTGGTTTTGAGGCTAGAAACTCAATTCGTGAACAAATACAAGAACATTTTTATGTAGATGGATTACAAGATGGAACGACAGTAGTTTTAGAACGAGATGATATAAAGGTGCATGTCGCATTTAATGATTTAATTGAAACACATCCTCTTATTGCATTAAGTAAAGGTAGTAATTTTTACAATGGTGAGGATACGAAGAAGCCAGATATTCGCTTAGACTGTTATGTAAAAGAAGATGGGAACTACGTATATAAATCTTCTATTATTATTGAAGTGAAATACAGTCCAATGTACAATATTTTTCAGCATGTCGGAAATACAAAAGCAACTGAGCAAATGTATAAGTACTGGTCTATAAAGTATGTAGAAGAACAGGATGGAAAGCGAGTCTATTATCGAAGGTCAATTTATGAAGTCATTTGTGTATATCCAGGAAGCCATATGCATAGTAAAAAAATTGAGTCTGGATGCGGTGTTTTCTTGCAGTTATATCCATATAAGACGAAACAAGGGGAAGAGAAATTAGCTGGAAAACATGGGATGGTACAAATTTTTGAAAAATGGTTAAAAAGCATTCAGAAGTAAAAGAAATCCTTTTTCATAAAGGATTTTTTTAGATTAAGAAGAATTATATGCTGTATGGAAAGAAACATAATGTAATTTAGGTTTGAAAAGTGATACGAATGTGTTATTAAAAGGAATGTGAGCGCGGGATAAAAGTCGATTAAATTGGAATCTAATTCACTTTGCAGAATATAATAAGTCATAAATATTTTTAGTTGCATACGAAGATTTGTTCTTATATGATAGATAGTGAAAGCGTTATCAAAAACAGAGCGGCGATGGGAAAGGCGGTTAAATATGTTCCAGCGTGTTCAAACAAAGGAAGAACATTTTGGGTTCGAGCAACTATGGGGAGATTTTTGTGAAGAAAGAAACTTAATGTTTGTAGAACGTAATTTAAATCCATCACGATTTTTATTAATAGAAGATGAACATCCTATTGGTACAGTAGAATGTATTAAGTATACGGTACCTGAACAATCAAATTCTGAGTTTTTCTATCCGTTTTCTAAAAATGATTTAGTAAAAGATTTGAAGAATGTGTATGAAATAGGCAAGTTAAGTATTTCGAAAACATCTCGTGGGAGAGGACATTTCAAAAGGTTAACAGCTATTTTATTTATACATGCGTTAGAAACAAAAGCTGAATGGTACATTGCAGCAGTGACAAAAAGAATGTATATGTATTTACTTACACTCGGTTTTCCAATTGAACCGATAGATAATCCATTTCAGTTTCATGATACTTTACAAGGTGTACCAGTAAGAATTCATGCTCGAAAAGGGGTTACGCATTTGTATTCTTTAAAAGAATTTCGTGATGTGATTCAAGGGAATGCTCATGCACAGGCATTAATTGCAGAATACAGTAAAAATATTATGTTAACGAAATAAAACGAAGTGAATATGTATAATAAAGAGAATAATATTTTTATAAGATATAACTCTTCATTAAAAAAGACCCTTATTATTTTAATAAGGGTCTAAAAATTATAATCCAAATATACTAAAAATCATTTTGCGGCGCTTCGGTTTCCTTTCGCGTTCGTATGTTGGTTTTGAATCAGGAGTAATATAAATGGGTTCTTCTTTCGTTAGCGCAGCTTCTAACTTTTGAATTCGCTCTAACATTTCCTCCATTTCACGACGGTGTTGTAAAAGTTGGTACGTGACGACATCATTTGCCTTATCTTGCATTTGTTCTTCCATTCGATCGAGCCTTCTTGTAATAGTGTTTAATTGATTAGCTAATTGCTCAAAATCATTCGATGATATGTTTTGAACAATTGTATTGACTTGAGTTTTTAATTCTTCAACCTCATTTGAGGAAGCCTTTTGAGTAGGTTGAGGATTTTGAGACTGCTCTATTTGAAATAGATGGTGTTCTAACATTTGATCGACATCATCTTGTGTGAAAATAAAGTGGCCATATTTGTTTTTTTCTATCGTAAGATTTAATTGTTGCGCGATCCGGACAACAGCCTTTGGGCTAACACCTAATTTTTTTGCGATAAATGGTGTTTTATATTCCAAAATAATCCCTCCTATATATATCCTGTTGAATGATTTCGAGCTATGAAGTAAGTTCCCTTCTAGTGCGACAAAAGAAGTGTGGAATCGGCAAAGAAAGTGTTTTTTCACGAAATTGAGTTGAGAAGAATAGTTCGTTTAAATAAAAATGTTTTATCGTAACATTTAGAATAATTTGACGAGTGTAAATGAATTAGATTATCATAATGATAAATATCTTTTTTATGTATGCATATAATATATAAAAAGGTGGTTGCTAATGTAGAATTTTGTTAGAGTATTAGAATGCTTACTTCACTTGAATATAATTAAGTAGGAGGTGGCTTCCTTGCTTACAATGTAAGTAAGGAAAAGTATTTGGACATATATAGTATAAGTATAGTGATTGTTTTAATTGCCTTAACGGCATTTTTCGTTGCAGCAGAATTTGCAATTGTTAAAGTGAGAAGTTCACGAATTGACTATTTAATTGCAGAAGGAAATAATCGTGCAACATCGGTCAAAACAGTCATTACAAACTTAGACGAATATTTATCTGCTTGTCAGCTAGGAATTACTGTTACAGCTTTAGGAATTGGGTGGTTTGGTAAACCTGCGTTAAAGCAAATGTTTGATACGCTTTTTGCAAATTGGAATATCTCTACTCAACTAACAGACATTTTTGCTGTAATTTTAGTATTTTTTTTAATTACTTTTTTACATGTTGTAATAGGGGAATTGGCCCCAAAAACATTTGCAATTCAAAAATCTGAACAAGTAAGTTTGCTTGTTTCTAAGCCGTTAATTTTCTTTTATCGTATTGCATTCCCATTTATTTGGATATTAAATGGTTCAGCTCGAATCATTACGAAGCTGCTAGGGTTGAAACCGCCGAAGGGGCATGATGAGGTTCATTCAGAAGAAGAATTACGGTTGTTAGTTTCAGAGAGTTATAAAAATGGTGAAATTAATCAATCTGAATATAAATATGTAAATAAAATTTTTGAATTTGATGATCGGATTGCAAAAGAAATAATGGTACCTCGAACCGAAATGAATATTATAAGTAAAGAAATGCCTGCTGAAGAAGCTTTGCAAAAAATGTCTCGTGAAAAATATACAAGGTATCCAGTTGTTGATGGCGATAAAGACCACGTAATAGGTTTTGTGAATTTTAAAGATATTTTTACTGAGTTTGTACAACATAAAGCTGTTAATAAAAAGACAGTAGAGCAATATATGAGACCAATTATTTTAGTTATCGATTCTATCCCAATTCATGATTTGTTTTTAAAAATGCAAAAAGAAAGAACACATATTGCTATATTGATAGATGAATATGGTGGGACATCTGGACTTGTTACTGTTGAAGATATTCTGGAAGAAATTGTTGGAGATATTCAGGATGAGTTTGATACGGATGAGCAGCCAGAAATTCAACAAGTTAGTGAAACGAAGACGATACTAGAGGGAAAAGTACTTGTTAGTGAAGTGAATACGTTATTTGGTTTAGGGATTGATGATGATGGTGTTGATACAATTGGTGGTTGGATTTTAACGAAGAATATAGAGATTGCTGAAGAGGATTCCATTGAAATTGAAAATTATAAGTTTTGTGTGAAAGAATTAGATGGACACTATATAAAAAGATTGGAAGTTACAAAGATAGTAGAATCGATTGTTATTTTAGAAGATGAAAAACAAATTTCATTACAAGAGCAAATTAGCTCGTAAACTCTGCTAAATAGCAGAGTTTTTTTGAGCATAATGTTTTTTGAGGGATAGGGGCTATGATACAATGACATAAGCCAGACCTTTCACTAGGTGAATTATTGTTGTATACATATATTTGGAAGGAGAAGAAGTATGAAAAAGCATTTATATATAAATGGAGATTGGAAATCTGTAAACACGTATAAACCATTATACGCACCATATTCTGAAGAAATATTAGCAGAAATTGCACAAGGAACGGAAGAAGATGTAAAAGAGGCTGTTATTGCTGCAAAAAATGCAATGACAAAAATGAATAAATTATCCGCATATGATCGTGCGATTATTTTAGAGAAGGTTGCACAAAAAATGGATGAAAGAAGAGAAGAATTTGCAGAGATTATTGCAAAAGAAGCTGCAAAACCAATACGTGCTGCTAGGGGAGAAGTGGATCGTACTGTTCAAACATACAAATTTGCAGCTGAAGAAGCGAAGCGTATATATGGTGAGACATTGCCATTAGACGCCGCACCTGGTGCGGATGGGCGTATTGCATATACAATCCGAAAGCCGATTGGTGTAATAGGGGCTATTACACCATTTAATTTCCCATTAAATTTAGTTGCGCATAAAGTTGGACCTGCAATTGCTGCCGGAAATACAGTTGTGTTAAAGCCAGCTGATCAAACGCCATTATCATCTTATGCATTAGTTGAGTTATTTGAAGAGGCAGGATTGCCAAATGGAGCTTTAAATATCATTTCTGGTCCTGGCTCCACGGTGGGTGAGGCAATCGTTAAAAATGATTATGTTGCTTCTATTACTTTTACCGGAAGTCCAAAAGTTGGAATCGGAATAAAACAAAAGGCTGGGTTAAAACGAGTTACGTTAGAACTAGGATCAAATGCTGCTGTTATAATTGATGAAGATGTAGAGTTAACAGATGAAATCATTGAACGTGTAAAATGGGGAGCATTTGTTAATAATGGGCAAGTTTGTATTTCCGTACAACGTGTTTTTGTACATGAAACGAAAATGCATGAATTTCTTTCGAAGCTAAAGAAAGCGATGGAATCAGTAGTTGTTGGTGATCCACTGCTTGAAGAAACGGATGTATCAGCTTTAATTTCAAAAAAAGATGTAGAGCGAATTGATATGTGGGTTCAAGAAGCAATCAAGGAAGGAGCAACTATTTTACACGGTGGTAAGAAGCGGGATGCAAGAATTTTTGAACCGACTGTATTAACAAATGTTCCAAATCATGTATCTGTGCAGTGCCAAGAAGTATTCGGTCCACTCATGACAGTAAATACATTTAAAGAATTTGATGAAGCGATTGAGCAAGTAAATAATTCGCGTTACGGCTTACAGGCAGGAGTATTTACAAATAATTTATTTAAAGCAATGCGTGCAATCGATGAGTTAGAGGTTGGTGGTGTCATGATTAATGATATTCCAACGTTCAGAGTAGATCATATGCCTTATGGTGGTGTGAAAGAAAGTGGCACGGGGCGCGAAGGAATTAAATATGCAATAGAAGAAATGACAGAAATGAAATTAGTATGTATTAAAAAATAAATTAGAAAAACTTAAACTTTGCGCTAAAAAAACGAGTAGGAAATGTTTACGATTCCATACTCGTTTTTTACGCTTCTAGTAACTATTTAATTAAGTGTAACTTTTACTTCATTTCTTGTTTGAAAATAGTATCTTCTACATAAATTTGTTCTTTATCTACAGCAGTAGCATGAGTTAATACTAAACCGATTGGTGTTTTTGTATCTTTATTTTGAACAATTGTAAAAGGAACATTTTTTTCGTTTGCTAATTTAATGTATTTTGATAAATGTGGGTAAGCAATGCCACCATTTAGGAGGAGTTGTAATGATTGAGAAGAGCGCATGCTACCCGCCACTTCAGAGTATACATTACTTTGCATTACTTGACCGATCGTTAAAGCGATTTCTACACGCTCACGTAATGTAGTTAAATACATATTACGTTCTTCTGGTTTGTTTTGCTTTTGGCCGTAAATGCCTTCTTGGAGATAATCTTCCACATTTTTATTTACCATATTTTTCACACCTTTCATTTTCTATTGTACGCAAGAATTAAAAATGATGCAAAAAAAAGTCGTGTTGACTACGGAAATAATGAAAATTTGTGAAGGAAAAAGGGTATTTGCATACAATTAGTTAAATAAGAAAGAAAAAAATAATTTTATCAACAGAAATTAACAAAATGTGACAAAAATCTATTAACTAATCATCTTTTTTGTGTTAATATTCAAAATATAAAGGGTATTCGTCGTATGGAAATGGAGGGAATGGAGGTTTTTCCAATCGATAAGGATATTAAAGAAATATTTTGTTCACACTTGAAAAACAATAGGCACCAATTCGTAGAGAACTGGAAAAACAAAATGATAATTTCCGAAAAAGATCCATTTAAACTAGAAGTAGTTCAAAATGGAGAGGATTTACTAGAGTTGATTATCGAACTTACTATGGAAGATAAAGATATAAATTATCTTCAACCGTTATGCGAGAAAATTGCTATTGAACGTGCTGGAGCAGATGCGAATATTGGAGATTTTGTTTATAACGCAAACGTGGGAAGAAATGAACTTTTCGAAGCGATGTGTGAATTAGATGTTAGCGCTCGTGATTTGAAACCAATTATGGCAAAAATACATACTTGTTTTGACAAATTAATTTATTATACCGTTTTAAAATACTCGGAAATTATATCGAAGAATTTAGAGGAAAAACAGCAATATATTAATGAAACACATAAAGAAAGGCTGACAATTTTAGGGCAAATGTCAGCTAGTTTTGTACATGAATTTCGTAATCCGCTTACTTCCATTATGGGATTTGTCAAACTATTAAAGGCAGATCATCCGAGTTTATCGTATTTAGATATTATTTCGCATGAATTAGATCAATTAAATTTTCGTATTTCGCAATTTTTACTCGTATCGAAAAAAGAAATGTGGAATGAATCGGAACGGTTTTGGCTTAATGACTTGTTTCAAGACATTATACAATTCTTATATCCGAGTTTGGTCAATGCGAATGTTTCAATTGAAAAGAATTTACCGTATCCAATTCCGCTTGTTGGTTATCGAAGTGAAGTGAGACAAGTATTTTTAAACATATTAATGAATTCAATTGATGCTCTTGAATCAATGAAAGAAGAACGAAAAATTATCATTGATGTATTTGAAGAAGATCAAGCTATTCGAATTGTGATAAAAAATAATGGACCAATGATTCCTGCTGAAAATGTAGAAACGATTTTTGAGCCGTTTGTAACTACTAAAAAGTTAGGAACTGGTATTGGCTTATTTGTATGTAAACAAATTGTGGAAAAACATAATGGGTCCATTATGTGTCGATCAGATAACGATTGGACAGAATTTCAAATTGCATTTCAAAAATAAACAGTCTACACCAAATGAATGGTGTAGACTGTTTTAATTTGTGAGTATAACGGCTTCTAATTTAGGATCTTTAGTTGAATAACCTACTATTGAAATTGTATAAATAACATTTGGTTCAACATTGAATTTCGGTATAGTCAATAAAACGTTTTTATTATCTGCGAGTGAAATTTCAATATCCGCTGTACCGGGGCTAACTTGCAAAAAATCTGTTATCTGTTTAAAGATTACATTTTCAAATAAATGATCTCCATCTTTTAAATCGACATTTACAACAGGGGTATCTGGAGAGAAATGTGCAAAGCGTATTTTGGCTTGACCAGCTGGTAAATGTGTATTATCAAGTATAGGTTGTAATTGTAGGTGATTATCACTATTTATTGCAGCAAGAGTATAAGTATGATTTCCCATTATTGGTACCAATGCTGAAAAGATTGGAGTTTCATTTCCGACAGGGACAATATCTATACGGTATTTACCTTGTACTAATGATAAATAAGGGCTGAATTGCTTAAATGAAATATTTTTAATAACTTTTTGTCCGTTTACTAAAATGTCAACCGCCGGTATATTTGGATCGGCATGAAAAATTCTTATATGTGACGGTAAAGTAGCTTCTTGTGAATCCCTTGTTTCATGCGCCTGTACAAGTTTTGAAAGTGCATCGCAATATTTCATATATAATTCTATATATTTTTTAGGATTACGAAACTGATAGTAACGTGCGAGCTGTTCGTATTGCGTAACTTCTTGTCCATATTTTTCAATTTCAGATTGAGACATGAACATTCCTCCTTTGTCATCATTAAAATTATATGCGAAGCAAGAAAGCGGTTATGCGAAAAAATGATTTTATAAAGGGGAAAATTAAAAATTTACAACAAATATGTTGTCATAAAGAGGTGCTTGTGCTTACGAGTATTTCGCAGAGTAAAGCAGTACATATGATTGCACGAAAGTAAAATAAATGCCAAATTGAAAGTGCATTTCAATAACATATTGAATACATGTCCAGCAATCGCTAGAAAACTAGGGTTTTTTTTAATTATAGGCAAATACACATACAAAGTGATAATTGTCCTACATAAATTATAAAGGAAAGGTAGTTTGAATCTGAGGAAAGGGGTGCCACTTCGGGATAGGGATATCCTGATAGTAATTGTGAATGAAGTTATGAAAAGGTTTTGTGTTATAGGCTGTAGGATGAATTTGTAAACTTGATTTTTCTATTTATTTTAGCAATTGACAGTATTAACCCATAAGAGAGCGTCATGACGAACTGATTAATGTGGTTAATCGGTTCTTTTTTTATAGTTTAAAAATGAAAAATTTACATATTAAATATGAATCTGAACTGATTAGAAAGGTGTAGCGTTGTCGAAATTTGTTTTAAAATATGCAATTTAAAGTAGGATAATAGGAAGGAGTTTAACGGGAGTTCCGTCGAAGTGTACAGAATGTCGGCATTTGAGGGCAGCTGGCATTATGCTATAAAAACATTTGGTGATGTAGTCATTTCATATAAAAGGGAGGGTTACTTGGGCGTATAGAAAAGGGTTGGTCTTCATTTTAAGTTCTGAATTTTCTGTTTTATAGGTATTTTTAAGCACTCATTTGTATATTTTATAATAGTTTTTTGATAAATTCACTGCTTTTGCAGAGGATTCTTTTTTATGAAAGAAACGTCAATTTTCTTCATATATATATACAAATTGGAGAAATGGGGGAGCGCTATGCGCGATTACTTAATTAAACCACTTGTTGGTCAGCCGTATCCAATGATTTCACATGGAAAAGGTGTTTATTTGTATGATCAAAATGGTAATAAATATTTTGATGGTTCGTCAGGAGCAATTACGGCAGGTATTGGGCATGGCGTAAAGGAGATTGCAGACGTTATTAAAAAGCAAGCTGAGGAGATTGCTTTTGTTTATAGATCACAGTTTACGAGTGAACCAGCTGAAAAATTAGCGAAGAAGTTAAGTGATTTAAGTGTAGGAGATTTGAACTGGAGTTTCTTTGTGAATAGTGGTACGGAAGCAAATGAAACAGCTATGAAAATTGCAATTCAGCATTTTCAAGAGCGAGGTATTCAAGGTAAGCATAAAATTTTATCGAGATGGATGAGTTATCACGGTATTACGATGGGTGCGTTATCGATGTCTGGTCACCCACTACGTAGACAACGCTTCGTATCTATTTTGGAAGATTATCCGACTATACCAGCTCCATATTGTTTCAGGTGTCCTGTTCAAAAGGTATATCCAACTTGTCAGCTGGCATGTGCGACTGAATTAGAAAGATCAATTGAAAGAATTGGTGCAGAGCATATTGCTGCTTTTATTGCTGAGCCGATTATCGGAGCAGCTGGAGGCGCGGTTGTTCCGCCAAAAGACTATTATAAAGTCATTAAAGATATTTGCAACCATTACGATATTTTATTTATTGCGGATGAAGTAATGACTGGGCTTGGTCGTACGGGAGCATGGTTTGCGATGGAGCATTGGGGTGTAGAACCTGATATTATGACACTTGGTAAAGGGCTAGGAGCGGGATATACACCGATGGCAGCGACAGTTGTAAGTGATCGTGTTATGGAACCAATATTACGTGGATCACGTTCAGTAATGAGCGGTCATACGTTAAGTGCAAATCCATTGTCTGCAGCAACGGCTTTAGCTGTTATTGAATATATGGAGAAACATAATCTCCCTGAAAAAACAGCAGAAAAGGGAGAATATTTAATAAAAGGCTTACAGAAAGTTCAACAACAATCGACAATCATTGCTGATGTGCGCGGAAAAGGGTTGCTAATTGGAGTAGAATTGCAACCGTTTACAAAAGCGTCGGAGCTTATTTCGGTTGCAGCTAAAAATGGCCTGCTTTTATACCAAGCAGTTTCAGGGCAAGCAGGAAAAGAAGATAGTGCACTGCTAGTAGCACCGCCAATGACAACTACATATTCCGAGTTAGATGAATTACTTTCAATTTTCTCTAAAAGTGTGGAAGAGATGATGCAAAAAGGAGGGCATAGTATCGCATGACAACTATTACAAATACATTCGGTAAATTAAAAGAAATTGAGGAAGTAATTTCTTTGTTCCATGATGATATGACATTAATGTTTGGGGGATTTGGAGGGATTGGATCCCCTCCATCTTTAATACAGGCAATTTTAGAAAAAGGCGTTACAAATTTAAATTTGGTTGGAAATGACACTGGATTTCCTGATGTAGGTATCGGTCGTCTTGTTACAAATGAAAGAGTTAAATCACTAATTACTTCTCACATTGGCTCCAACCCAAATGCAGGAAGGCAACTAAACGAGGGAAGATTACAAATTGAGTTTTCTCCGCAGGGAACATTAGCAGAGCGCATTCGTGCTGGTGGTGTTGGTCTTGGTGGTGTTTTAGTTGATGTAGGTGTTGATACGATTGTGGAAGAGGGAAAACGAACAGTTGAAATGAATGGTAAGACATATTTAGTTGAAACAGCATTAACTGCTGAAGTTTCAATTGTATATGCGAAAAAGTCAGATCCGTTTGGTAACCTTGTTTTTGACAAAAGTGCACGAAATATGAATCCTCACGTAGCAATGGCTGGGGATATAACAATTGTAGAAGCAGAAGAAATAGTCCCGCTAGGAAGTTTAGATCCAGAGGAAATCGTCGTTCCAGGTGTTTTCGTAAATTATATTGTACCGTCGGAAGGAGTGAACTGGAAATGGGTATGGGCGTAGAAGTGAGAGATAAGATTGCTAGGCGAGCGGCGAAAGAAATACAAAATGGCATGATTGTAAATTTAGGTATTGGCATACCATCGCTTGTACCAAATCATTTGCCTGATGATATAAATGTTATGTTTCATGCGGAAAATGGAATCGTCGGAATGGGACCAACACCAAGTAAAGGGAATGAAGATGAAAATTTGTGTAACGCAGCAGGTTTACCAACTTCTCTTATAACAGGAGCGAGTTATTTCGATAGCTGTACAGCGTTTGGTATGATTCGAAAAGGTTTGCTAGATATAACGATTCTTGGTTCATTACAGGTAAGTGAAAATGGTGATTTAGCAAACTGGATTGTACCTGGAAAACGTGTTCCAGGCATTGGTGGAGCAATGGATTTAGCACAAAAAGCGAAGCGGGTCGTTGTTGTGATGAATCATGTTGATAAGTATGGAAATGCAAAAATTGTTTCAGAGTGTACATTGCCATTAACTTCAAAGAAATGTGTAGATTTAATTATTACTGATATGGCGGTCATGGAGGTAACTCCGAGTGGACTTATATTACAAGAATTAATGAGCCCATACACAGTAGAAGATGTAAAACGACATACAGAAGCTGATTTTCAAATTAGTTCTAACTTACTAGTAATTGAATGAAGGGAGATGTAATATGTGGAGCAATTAAAAAAGCAAGTTTGCGATTATATTGAGAGTCATGAAGAAGAAAGTGTGAAATTTTTAAAGCGATTAATTCAAGAAAAGAGCGTATCTGGTGATGAAAGCGGTGCGCAGGCGATTGTGATTGAAAAATTACGTGAATTAGGTTTAGACCTCGATATTTGGGAGCCTTCTTTTTCTAAAATGAAAGGTCATCCTTATTTTGTATCACCCCGTACAAGTTTTTCAGATAGCCCAAATATTGTAGCAACTTTAAAAGGAAGTGGCGACGGGAAATCTATGATATTAAATGGGCATATTGATGTAGTTCCGGAAGGGGATGTGAATCAGTGGGAACATCATCCTTATAGTGGTGAGAGAATAGGAAATCGTATATATGGCCGTGGAACGACGGATATGAAAGGCGGAAATGTCGCACTCATGCTTGCGATGGAAGCGATTATTGAATCTAGCATTGAATTAAAAGGAGACATCTATTTTCAAAGTGTAATAGAAGAGGAAAGTGGCGGAGCAGGGACATTAGCAACTATATTACGAGGATATAAGGCAGATGGTGTCATTATTCCAGAACCTACTAATATGAAGTTTTTTCCGAAACAACAAGGTTCCATGTGGTTTCGTCTACGTGTAAAAGGGAAAGCAGCACACGGTGGAACGCGTTATGAAGGGATTAGTGCAATTGAAAAAAGTATGTTTGTTATAGAACATGTAAGAAAGCTAGAGGAGAAAAGAAATAGTCGAATCACAGATCCGTTATTTAAAGGAATTCCGATTCCAATTCCAATTAACATTGGGAAAATTGAAGGAGGGAGTTGGCCAAGTTCTGTTCCCGATGAATTAATTTTAGAAGGAAGATGCGGTGTTGCGCCGAATGAGACTATAGAGGCGGCAAAAGAAGAATTTGAGAATTGGATTGCTGAATTAAATGATGTGGACAATTGGTTTGTTGAAAATCCAGTAGAAGTAGAATGGTTTGGAGCGAGATGGGTTCCTGGTGAATTAGAAGAAAATCATGAACTTATTACCGCACTTCATCATAACTTTGTTGAAATCGAAGGGAACGAACCAATTATTGAAGCATCTCCTTGGGGGACTGATGGAGGTTTATTTACACAAATCTCAGGTGTACCAACTATAGTATTTGGTCCAGGAGAGACAAAAGTAGCGCACTATCCAAACGAGTATATAGAAGTTGATAAAATGATAGCTGCCGCAAAAATTATTGCATGTACATTACTAGATTGGTGTGAGGTGAAAAAATGAAATACTATGAATCTTTTAGAGAACAGACGAATTGTTATACAGTAGAAGGCGTTTTAGATTATTTTAATAAACGTATCCGAGTAGACCACTATACAGGAAATGTTGAAAGTATTATACAGACAATTGACGAACTAGCAGAGAAACATTCTTTCACTAAATGTATTATTAAAGGAAAGGGAGAGCATGTTTCAACATGGCTCTCTTTCGGTTTTTTGTTGGAAGCAACGATACCTCATTATTTTCAAGGACACGATGCATACTTTTTTGTGAAATATAATAATGATGAAAGACGAAATAGTATGCATTGGACTGAGGAAGATACTATATTAAGCGGTGTAAAAGGAAAAGAAATAAAAGAAAAAGTAGTTCCAGAGAAATTTCTGCTGAGAAAAGCGACTGAAGAAGATGCAGAAGAATTAGCAACTGTATTCGGAAAAGTATTTGAAGTGTATCCGACACCTTTAAATGAAGCGAGTTATGTATTACAGACGATGAAAGAAGACGATACAATTTACTACGTGTATGAATTTGAGGGGGAAATTATTAGTACAGCATCTGCAGAAATGAATATAAAAGAAGGGAATGCAGAATTAACAAATTGTGCTACTTTACCTGAATATCGTAAACATGGATTTATGAAAAGTTTACTAATTAAATTAGAGGAAGAGCTCCGAGAAAAATCTATTTTCTGTTCCTATACAATTGCTCGATCGCTTTCTTTCGGAATGAATGCTGCATTTCATCAATTAGGCTATACGTATACAGGAAGACTGGCGAATAATTGCTACATTTTCGATAAGTTGGAAGATATGAATATATGGGTGAAAGATTTATCTAGCTATTCGAAAGCAGTAAAAATTCCGCCTCAAAATTCGGCTGTAAAGCAAAATAGTTAGGTGGAGCTGGGTGTTTGAAAAAGCCGTACTAATTAAAATATAAAATTGATCAAAATTATAGAACGGAATCGTCATGCTTACAATCGCACATAGGTATGCCGAAAATTCGGCATGTAATTGCTGGATTTTCGGCAAAAGGGGGGATGACATTGCTAGCAGTTTCGACACAAGAAGTCATTGAAGCGATTTTGGGCAGCATTGATGAGGCTATACACGCTGTAGATGAAAATGGAATTACAATATTTTATAACTCTGTAGCTGCAAAACACGATGGATCCAAGATTGAAAAAGTGTTAGGGAAGCATTTGTTAGAAGTGTTCCCGTCTTTATCAAGGGAAACGAGTACATTGATGAAAGTATTAGATACAAAAAAACCTATCGTACATCAAGTACAGCATTATCAAAATTTAAATGGTGAAGATGTTTGTACAGTAAATACGACGTTACCTATTTTTATAGATGGGAATATTGCCGGGGCTGTTGAAATTGCAAAGGATTACTCTACAATTCAAAAACTTACTGACACAATTGTTGATTTACAGTCGAAAATAAAACGGTCATCTAGAAAAAAATTGATTAAAAAGCATGCTGCATTTGAGACGATAGTGACAAATGATACGCGGTTTAAACAGACGAAAGAGCTAGCACAAAAAGTAGCACCAACAGACGCAAATGTTTTAATATATGGTGAAACAGGAACAGGAAAAGAACTGTTCGTACAAGCAATTCATGAAGCTTCTAAAAGAAAAAACAAGCCATTTATTGCACAAAACTGTGCAGCTTTACCAGAGTCGTTATTAGAAAGTTTATTGTTTGGAACGACAAAAGGAAGCTATACAGGAGCGATTGAAAGAGCTGGGCTATTTGAACTTGTTGATGGTGGTACATTATTTTTAGATGAACTGAATTCAATGCCTCTTGATTTGCAGGCAAAAATGTTACGAGTGTTAGAAGATGGAGTCATTAGAAGAATTGGTGATAATAAGACGAGAAAAGTAGATGTTCGCGTTATTACCGCAATGAACCAGCCTCCAGAAATATGTTTACGAGAGAATAAAATTCGCACTGATTTATATTATCGCTTAAACGTATTTTCATTATATATCCCACCACTTCGTGAAAGAACTGAGGATGTACTATTATTAGCATCTTATTTTTTGGAAGAATATAATAAAAGTTATAAAAAAGGTGTACTTCAAATTGATGAGGAAGCGAAAGATAGACTGCAAGCTTATCAGTGGCCTGGAAATGTCCGGGAGTTAAAACATACGATTGAACATGCTGTTATTATTGCAGAAGGGAATACATTAACAGCCAATTGTTTACCACGTACATTTCGGAAAGAGAAGTTTTCGAAGAAGAAGGGTATAATGCCACTTAGAGAAGCACTTCATCAAACAGAAAAAGAATTAATAGATCAAGCGTTGATTGAAACGGAAGGGAATATATTACAAGCCGCAAAAATGTTAGGTATCCCTCGTCAAACGCTTCAATATAAACTGAGCAAGTACGACAAAACCGCCGAATAATCGGCGGTTTTTGTGTGTTTGCACGAATAAAAGAGCGTTTACATATATATAAAGTAATGAATATAATGTTAAGTATTGATTTCATACAACGCTTAAAAATATTTTTTCGCTTATATAATAGGGTTCTCCGCACATTTACTTATCAACAATGTAAAGTTGGCATAACTATTGCTTATATAAAGGGTGAGCGTATAAAAAGGGGGAATAGCAATGTTACATGATGTATACAAACCAAATCGTCACTGGAAGGATATCGAATTATGGAAAGATGTTACTGAAGAGCAATGGAATGATTGGGTTTGGCAATTAACGAATACGATCAAAACGTTAGATGACTTAAGGAAAGTGATAAACTTAACACCTGAAGAAGAAGAGGGCGTTAAAATTTCAACGAAAACGATCCCGTTAAACATTACACCGTACTATGCTTGGCTAATGAATCCTGATGATCCACGCTGTCCGATTCGGATGCAATCAGTACCGATTTCGGAAGAGTTATATAAAACAAAATATGATTTAGAAGATCCGCTTCACGAAGATGAAGATTCACCAGTTCCAGGGCTAACACATCGTTATCCAGACCGTGTACTATTCTTAGTAACAAATCAATGTTCTATGTATTGTCGTTACTGTACACGCCGTCGTTTTAGTGGACAAATTGGAATGGGTGTACCGAAGAAACAATTAGATGATGCGATTGCTTATATTAGTGAAACACCACAAGTACGAGATGTATTAATCTCCGGTGGTGATGGACTTCTAATTAACGATAAAATTTTAGAATATGTATTGAAAAATTTACGAGAGATTCCGCATGTTGAGATTATTCGTATCGGAACGAGAGCACCAGTAGTATTCCCGCAACGTATTACAGAAAATTTATGTAACATTATTAAAAAATACCATCCAGTATGGTTAAATACACATTTCAATACATCTATTGAAATTACTGAAGAATCGAAAAAGGCATGTGAAATGTTAGCGAATGCTGGTGTTCCAGTCGGAAACCAAGCAGTAATTTTAGCTGGTATTAACGACAGCGTTCCAATTATGAAAAAACTTATGCATGACTTAGTAAAAATCCGTGTACGTCCATACTACATTTATCAATGTGACTTATCTGAAGGTATCGGTCACTTCCGTGCACCAGTATCTAAAGGTCTTGAAATTATTGAAGGTTTACGTGGACACACATCTGGTTATGCAGTTCCGACATTCGTTGTTGATGCGCCAGGTGGAGGCGGTAAAATTGCACTTCAACCAAACTATTTAATCTCACAAAGTGCAGATAAAGTTGTACTTCGTAACTTTGAAGGTGTTATTACGACGTATCCAGAGCCAGAGAGCTATATTCCAGGAAGAGCGGAAGGATACTTTAAAGAGATTTATCCGAACTACGAAGAAAAACGTTCAGATGTTGGTATCGCAGGTCTTATGAGCGATAAGAAATTTAACCTCGTTCCAGACGACTTACAGCGTATGAACCGTCGTAAAGACTACGAAGATAATGATACTCATGCATCTTTAAAAGATAAACGTGATAAGCGTGATCAATTAAAAGATAAAAAATATCAAGCACAAATGGCTAAATTAGAAGAAAACGACAAAAAAACTGAGGGTGATGCAGTATGAATTGTATGTGGTGTGACAGTACAGAAGCGAAAGAAAGCTTGAATACTGTATATTGGGAATTACCAGATGGTACGAAAGCCATTGAAATCCAAAAGACACCATGTATTTCTTGTTCCTCGTGCGGGATGGACTATCAATCAGACCATACAGTAAAAGAAATTGAAGATCAGTTATTTTTAATTTATACGAAAGATTTACCAAAACAACTAACATATGAAGAATTAATGGGAAGACCACGTCTATTAAAAAGAAATTACTTCGACTTTTAACCAGCTTTTATGCTGGTTTTTTTCTTTTTTGCCTTGTATAATGTACCCAAGTTAGAAAGGTAGGGAATATTTTTGAAAAAGACATTTTACCATTATATGATGAAGCATCGTGCAGCTTTATTTAGAAATGAAATTTCAGATTTAGCAGAGGCGATGTATGATGATTTAAGTTTTCCGAAGCAATCTGAAGACTATGATGAAATTAGTTCATACTTAGAGTTGAGCGGAATGCTAGAAAGTATGTCTATATTTGATGAAGCCTGGGATTTATACATACAAGATAGATAAAAACTATTTGAAAACATACAGAATACATTACTTTATTTAAAGTGAAGTATTCTGTATGTTTTTTTTATTGATTTGAAGCTAGTCTAGTTACTAGCTTTTCTTTTGGGTTTAACGTAAATTTTATAAGATTATAATTTTTATTGAAAAAATTTATGAATATAAGCTTCTGTGATAAGCGTTTTTATGTAGGTTGCATATACTGTTATCAAAATCACGACGTCAAAAAAAGGAGAGATAGAGATGGCAAGAAAAAAACAACCTAAATATAACGTAGGGGACATAGTCGTGATTACGCTATATGGAACCGTTGGGAAAATCACAAATATGAAGGTTTTAGATGGAGTTTATGTATACGAAGTCAATAATCACGATGGATTTTACGTAGAGCAAACGCTGCAGCACGTTACAGAGCAAGATATGAAGAAGGGCGATACGGAGTGGATTGAATTAAATTATAATTTCACGTTTGGTGATCTTGTGCAAGTAACTGGATATGATAAAGATGTTTTCCGTATTGTTGGTTTTCGTACAGAAGTATGGAGATATAAGAATGACGCATGGGAAGATACAATTTATGAATTGTCACGGATTACGGATGGTGAATGGTTAGAAGCGGATGAGTCAGATTTAACGTTACTTGCCAATGCTCAAACGGCAAATGCAATTTTGAAGAAACTGAAACAAGATAAAGCAGGTATGAATAAATTAGATTTAGGTAAGTTAAAGTCAATTAACAACTCGAAAAAAGTGAGTGTTAAGACGAATCGTCAAGAAATCATTGATGGATTACTTGATATTTATAACGATTATCAATTATTGTTCGATACATTTAAAGATGAAGAATATAAAATTGTAATGGATGTTGTTCATAATTATTTAGTTAAATTGACAGAGAAAAAATAGTTAACTAGAAAGAGAGAATAAATTGAACAACAACATATGCAGTATAAGGTATGCCTACAATTATTAAAAAAATAAAAAGCCACTTTATAAGAGAGTCTGCCCATTGATCTTCATGCATGAACTCTTCTTTTGTTTGTCCTACTTCATATTGATTTCCCATTATTATTTCCCCCTTTGAATAGCTTGTACTACAATCGTATGCATCTCGTCCAAAGCTTATGACCTATAAAAAAATAAAATCTATTTTTCTAATCTCATATACATAATTTTGAGATTTTTTCATAAAACAGAAATAAAGGAGTGATGCTCATGAAGGAAATTGAAGTCGTGATTGATACGGAAGAGATTGCGGAGTTTTTTTATGAGCAACTAATTGAAAGAGGGTACGTCCCGAAACGAGAAGAAATTGAAGATCTCGCAGATATTACATTTGAGTATTTATTAGAGAAATGCATGATTGATGAAGTTTTTGATGAAGAGGATGAATGAAAGTAACGACGGGCATAACTCGTCGTTTTTTTACTCTTTACAAACCTGTCACAAATATAGTCAATAATTATTGGTATAATTAAAATGAAATTTTACTCAAGAGGTGAAGGGATGTTCAAAAAAATTATTGATTCTTTATTAGGAAAGAAAAAATATCGTTCGTATTCAAGTAGTGATTATCGTCGTAGAGGGCGCTCGTATTCAAGTAGCGATTATAAACGACGTTCATCTGGTTATGGACATCAACATTATAAAAGAAAACGTAAAAGCCGTAGCTTCTTTTCAAGTAGCTGATGAAATGGCGTCGTGTACTAGCATTATTTGATAGACCACTGCGGAAAAATACAATTGTTGCAGAACGTTATAAAGTTGAATCAGTAATTGGAATGGGCAGTTATGGGGTCACATATGTCGTTAATGATTTACAAGTAAATAGATATAAAGTCTTAAAACAATTAAGACAAAGTAAACAAAGATATGAGTCTGGTAGAAAATCATTTGAACAAGAGAAAATGATTTTACAAACATTAAATCATCATGCAATTCCTAGTCTGTATGATCATTTCATATGGGAGAAAAAGAGCTTCTTTGTGATGGAGTACATGCCTGGTAAAAATTTTGAAGATTATATTTTCATAGATGGGTATGTATATACAGAACGTGAAGTTTTTGAGATTTTATATGAAATATTAGAAATTGTATCGGTGTTTCATAGTGAAGGCATTATTCACCGAGATTTACGCATTCCAAACATATTAATGAAAGAAAATCAAATTAGTATTATTGATTTTGGATTGGCTAAATGGAAAGGTGAGGGTGATGAGAGAGCTACAACTTACGAAGGTGAACAAGCTTTGATGCGAGAAGTCCACTTTCGTAGCGACTTTTATGCACTCGGTCATTTCTCGTTATTTTTATTATATGCAGGATATGAATCTAATGAAAAACAGGAAAAACCATGGTACGAAGAATTAACTTTGGAAAATTATAATCGCGAAATGCTTATGCGAATGTTACAAATAAAAACGCCGTACTATGAGAATGTACAAGATTTAAAACAAGATGTAGCTTCTGCTTTAGAAAGGATGGAGACTCCATGTTTCAAAAGTTTTTAGCAAGCGTTGGTATTGGAAGTGCAAAGGTAGATACTGTTCTTGAAAAAGATGAGTATATTGTTGGGGAAGAAATAGTTGGAAAGGTTCATATAACTGGAGGTTCAGTTAGCCAGCAAATTGAAAGCATTTACTTAACATTATCGACGTCGTATGTACGAGAAGTGGATGATAAAAAAGTAACAGCAACGTATGATTTAGAGCGAGTACGCTTAACAGAACCATTTTCTATAGAACCGAATGAAAAAGTTGAAATTCCATTTTCTTTTCCAATGCCAATTGAAGCACCACTTACACTTGGTATGAAAACGGTTTGGATTCATACAGGTCTTGATATTAAACGTAGTATAGACCCAAGTGACCGCGACTACGTTCAAGTGTTACCCAATGCATTATTAAGTAGTGTTTTAGATAGTGTAAATGAATTAGGGTTTAAAGCACGTCATATAGAATGTGAAGAATTACCGCATCGATTACGTAAGCAAGTTCCATTCGCACAAGAATTTGAGTTTATTCCAGTTTCTGGAGAGTATTATGGGAAATTAGATGAATTAGAATTATTAATCTTGCCACGTGCATACGATCGACTAGAAATTATTATGGAAGTAGATAGAAAATCTCGTGGTTTAGCTGGATTATTCGCTGAGGCGCTTGATCTTGATGAGAAGGTGATTCGTTTTACCGTAACAAGAGAAGATATCCCTGAGATGAAGCAAAAAATTAATAATTATATTTTTTAATAAACTATGCATAAAAAAGAAATGGAGAGGAAAACTAAAACAACCGCTCCATTTTTTTGCATAGTGAGGTTATGTATGTGAAACGATATCGACATTTATACTTGCTAAGTTTTACGTTACTCATTTGTTTTGTCGTATTATCACTTTCGTATCATACCGCTTGTATTGAGAATTTTGACAATATAGTCGCACATTTTATTCAAAGTTTTCGAAACGATTATTTGACGACCTATTTTACTTGGGTGTCTTTTATCGGTTCCAAAAGGATATTTTTCCCATTACTCATTATTCTTGTAATGTATTTTCTCGTTAGAAAAAAGTTGCTGAGTGCATTGCTTCTAACAATTAATTACTACGGATCTCGTTATTTAAACAGTCTGCTTAAACTATGGTACGAACGAGCAAGACCTGATGTTACGCAGCTTGTTACTGCAACTGGATATAGTTTTCCGAGCGGTCATACGATGAATGCTACGGCTTTTTTAGGATTTATTGCATACGTCACAATTACTGAAGATCGTATTTCGTTGCATAAAAAATTGCTAATTATTCTTATAGCAAGCTTTGTTGTATTATCTATTTCAGTTAGCCGAATATATCTTGGCGTGCACTATCCATCTGACATATTAGCAGGATGGGCAGCTGGCGGTAGCTGGCTCGTTTTATGTGTTATATTCCATAAAACGTTCATAAAAAAAGAACCTATGTCATAATAGGTTCTTTTTTCATTGGCTCAACATGAATGTGTGCATGGTAAATTCCAAACTTTTTGCGAAGCATAGCTTCGATGTTGTCGGTAATACAGTGACTTTCTCCAACATCCATACGAGCATCTACTTCAATTGTAATATCAACGTACGTTTGATTCCCGTACATACGTGCTCGAATATCTACAATGTTTTCCACACCGCCAATATGCTCAATAGCATCAGCGTATTCCTCCATTTTATCAGGATCAATTCCATCTGTTAGCATATGAGAAGATTCTACGAAAATCTCCCATGCAGTTTTACAAATAATAAGACCAACAATTAAAGCGGCAATAGGGTCTAAAATAGGCATTTGGAACTGAGAACCGACAATACCTACTACAGTACCGATACTTACGAGTGCATCTGATAAATTATCTTTTGCAGCAGCTTCTAGTGATTTACTTTTTGTTCGTGCTGCAATTTTTTTCGTATACAAATACACGCAGTACATAACGACAGCAGAAAATAAAGCAACCCATGCAGCGAGTACATTAGGTGCTGCTTGTTTCGGATTTAAGAAAGATTGAATGGCACTAATAACAACTTCTAATCCGACTGTTGCCATAATGAAGGACGCAACAAGTGATGCGATTTGTTCGGCCCGTGAATGCCCATACGGATGATCTGGGTCACGAGGTTTACGAGATATTTTTAGACCAATTAATATCGCTAAAGAAGCACCGATATCCGTTAAGTTATTTAAACCGTCAGCACGTAATGCGCTAGAGAGGGTAATATAACTGATGATGATTTTCATAGAGGATAAAAATATGTAGGCCATAATGCTGACAATAGCACCTTTATCAGCTTCTTTATGAGAAAGAGTATCCATTTTAATCACTCACCTTTCTTTAAAGGAATTTCTTTCTATAAATAGAGTATCAAACGAAAGTCGTGTGGGTCTATACAAACATTGTTGACGTTTTATAGCTTTTTAAGAAGGGGATAACAAAGTTTCGTGAAGGAAAAATATGTTGAAAAGTACAAAGTCAGGGTGTGAACCTAATTAGAGTTTATTTACTAAAGAGATAGGAGGGTAGATGGATGAAGAAGCGAATACTTTTCTTAATATGTACTATTCTTATAATGACAGGGTGTAATTCATTAAACGATGAAAAACATCAAAAGATAATTGTGAAAACAGATGAAAGCCCTCTGAAAAATATTTTCCAGAGGGCTTTTATTTTAGTATGCTTCTAAAAACTCAGTAACTTGCTCTTCAGTTTTTGCATTAGCACTATGTAAGTGGCCTAGCTTCTCACCATTTTGGTATACAAGTAAACTTGGAATACCCATTACTTGATACTCTTCAGCGATACTTGGAAACTCATCTTTATTAATAGAATACCATTCAAATTTATTGAACTCTTCCATTACATCTCCGATAAAGTTGTCCATACGTACGCAATCTGGGCACCATGTAGTAAAGAACTTAACAACTACAGGCTCCTCGCTTGCGATGATGTCTTTGAATTCTTGTTCTGTTTTAATTTCTTTCATAAGTAAAACTCCTTTCAATATTACACGAATTTATATGCAAAATTCGTATTTGCAAACATGTTGCAAACTTATTATTTGTTTTTTAGTTTTGTAGTTCGTTCACACTTATAAAACTGTATTTTAAATTGTATATAACATGACTGGACTTCTAAGTGTGAAAATAACGGAACCTCACTTTTCTTTATAAGCTTTTTCCAGGATTGTGTCAAACTTCTGAATTTTATACAGCAATTAAAGAAGCCCACACTTTGATTGAGTGTGGGCAGAGTGACTAAAATTAATCGCTTATTAATTTCGAATAGATATTTAAATCGATAAGCTTTCCAGCTGATTTTTCGCTCTTTCTCAGAGTCCCTTCAAAAGTAAAGTTTAATTTTTCTAATACCTTTATGGAATTTACATTTGCAGGTTCAACTTTTGCTTCAACACGATATAGTTTTAAATGTGTAAAAGCATAATCTAATAAAGAGGATATTGCTTCAGGGGCATATCCTTTACCCCCAAATTTTTTTGAAATATCATAACCAATCTCAGTCTTTGAGTTTTCAAAATCTAAGGAATTATAGCCACATGAACCGATAATGTGATTAGATTCTTTTTCAATAATAGTAAAACGTATAGCTTTATTATTTTGAGCGAGTTCGTTAAGAAATTGAATCATATCTTTTGCCTGGCTTTCATCGGTGAAATTACTTATATTCATGAATTTAGTAACATCAGGATCAGACCATATTTTAAACATACTTAATGAATCAGATGCTTTCATTTGCCTTAAATATAATCGTTGTGTGTGTAGTTCAGTAATCAATACTTTTACCTCCGTTATGTTGTAAGAATAGGTAGTTTAAAAATATTGATATCTGCGCATAATTCAGTTCCTTTTAGATTAATTAACTTTTATTATACAAGAAAATTACTACAGTGAACAAAGGCGTTAATTAGTTTAGCTATTTTCTATAATTGATGGAATCAGAGAGACAAAGGAACATGGTTTCAGTGGATTTAAAGATTTTAGCCCGCTATTTGTGAGCAGTAAGACCCCACCTTAAAATTCAGCAGAAGCAAAGAAGTTAGGTGGGGGTCGGGCTGCCCGTAAAAGCCCGATTGGTGAGGGCTAATAATCAATGGGGGATGAACACCCCCCCCATTGATTAGAGTTTCACTTTATTCAATTCTTTAACAAACCCCTTATCTGGAAATTAAAGAACGCCTTGGGAGAAAGGCGTTCCATGACCAAGGAATGTATGGAAAATGATACTAAATGATTCATAATGAGATGATCATAAGTATTGTATGTATTTCTCTAATGTATGTGAAGTCTTTATTTCATAATATCGAAAAAGAACATGCATATAAGCATGCTCTTTCACAAGAAAGATAGATTTCTATGAGTGGATGCCTCCATACAATAATATATGCTTGTCCAGTTAAAAGGTGAAAAGTTTTAATAAAATTGTTATTTCAATGGAGAAGCCCTAGGATTAGGAGGCTAGGGCTTCAAGTCATGGTATATCTCACACGACATTATAAAAAGAAAAGAACGTACTGAAGATAACACATGAATATTTCATATTTTATTATAAAAACTGTATAAGGCTAGAATTTATATAAATGTAATGGAAATTAATTAATAAAAAATTTTATTAGGGATTTGCCTTAATCATTTATAACAGCCAAGAATATTTATAAAATATGACTGTAGAAACAGGTCCGATTTTTATAACGATGGAGGGAATTGGTGTGGACATAACTCAAAGTATGGCCAGAATAGTGGTTAATGGGAAAGATCTTCCGTTTACTTCAGTTAGAACTTCAATATGGAATCAAGGACCTGTAAATGATTTAATTGTTTCGACAAATCGGAGAGTCGAGGAGTTTTATCAATTTATGTGGTCACAAGTGCCAGTTACGCTCACAATGTATTTTCTTCAGGGAGCGGACTTGATGAGATTTGCTAGAATTGTTGGAATCAATCAAAGTGTAACGGGAGAATATATATATCATTTCTTTTGGGGATAAAATGAATTTAAAGCAGTTTAATAGCTGTTTTTTTATTTTATAGAGACATGATTCGAAGGCGAAGAATATGTATGGCTAGGAAGATTAGCTTAGATCGTGATATAGATAAATTATTATCGCTTCTGAGTTTTTAAAAAATTTTCAAGAAAATTGGGAGGTTCTAATTGGATATATATCAACGCTTGGTTATTAATAGGAAATATAATAAAGGTTAAAAAGTTTAATGGAAATTTATTTATTTTTTCGAATCATAAAATGAGCAATTTATGTGAAGAGAATAATGACTAGTGAGTGGTTTAATACATTTAAAGATAGGAACATAAAAAAAGCGGTGTTAGTAATATGTATTATACAAAACAATGTAGAGAAACGATCAATATATAGGTGTTATTTTTAAGGATGTTTATTTTTATAAGACAATATAATAAAGAAGGAACAGGTTAAGGGACAGTTTGAATTTCTAACAGAGAGCTGTGTGATTAAATAGGATAAAAGTAATTATTTAATGTTGGGATAGGTTATAAATGGAGAACCAATTAAAAGAAATATTTGGTGCATTGATAGCAGCTATAGGTACAATAACTTCCGCTATTGGAAGTACACCGTTCTATTTTATAAGCAGTAATGTAAGGGAGAATCTGAATATATATGGAAACACATTGCAAGCAGTTGGTAACGCTTTAGAGGCTGATGGTCAAGGGGGAATTTCTCTTGAAAAAATTGGGAATGAAATCCAATCAATTGGTAATGTAACTGTAATATCAGGGTTAGTTATTGATTTTACAGATGAAACAAAAGTTAAATTGGTTATTTCTGGAAATTGGGCGCAGGCTTTAGGAGGACTTACAGCATTAGCAGATGAATTTGAAGATACTTCAGATAAGGATGAGTCTTTTAATGTTGTAGGAAACTTATTGCAAGCTATAGGAAATTCCTTGCAAGCGATTGGAGGAATATATGAGCTAAAAAGTATTAGAGGAGATCGGCAGGATAGTAAAGAAAATCTAGTAAATGATACAGGGGAAATTTTAGACAATCAAGCAAATAGTCAACCGGATAAAAAGAAAGAAGGCCAGTCAATAGATACCATAGGAAGTTGGATTCAAGCCGTAGGTTCTATATTTTCATTAATTGGACAAATACGTGAAGAAAGTGAGGAGTTAGAAGGGAGCGATAAATAGACTAGTTGTAAAAGAGCCTCACATATTGCGCATATTTGATAGTAGGAAATTTTTTTATTGAATGCTAAGTTTAAAATTATATGATGCAGTAAGTAAAAAGGGTTCAAGGAGTATTATTAGTTTAATAAAAAAGAGCGGTTAGCAAAAGCGAAAAGTTTTCATGAAAACTGGTAATAGAAACTGCTTTTTAGAAAAATAACATATACTTATTGAAAATGGAATACAGGAGTTCGTATTGTAGGTTTTGCATATGGCTATTCGTTCTCAGGAATTACACGTGAATTAGTAGGATTGTTAGTTTAGTAGTAATGAAACTTATGACGAATATTTCGATAGATGCCATTATCCAAGTGGTGTCTTTTTTTATTGTTAAGGAATAAATAAAAAAGAGAGTTTAAACCCTCTTTTTTATAATTATCTAACTATTATGCGCAAATTGGAATTCCTAATGCTATTAAAGTCAATGCTACTTGAAGAGAAAGTTCTAATCTAGCAATTTCGATTCCAGCAACTGAAATCACTAAAAGAGGTTGTCCATTAACGAACAAAACACAACTTTCCATGCTTACGCCTCCTTTCTAGTAATCTAATATAGTATATGGATTAAACTTAAAAAGTGTAATAGTTAAATGTATGAATTCAATATAATTAATAAATTAAACTATTATATTTAATAAATTAAAATTGACCTAACAGCTGCTTTTTTGTCACTTTATAAGAAGGGTCAGAATATATTAGAAGTATAAAAATTATAGGAGTGATAGATATGTTCTTTGCAAAGTTGCGTGGTAGAAATGAAGTTCCACCAGTAGAAACAGATGCTCGAGGAGAAGGTTTCTTTAAATTAAGCCGGGACGAGCTTAGCCTAAAATTTAAGTTGGATTTATTCGATATAGAGGATGTAGTAGCTGCACATCTGCATCTTGGATTAAAAGGAAAGAACGGTCCTGTTGTAGCTTTTTTATTTGGACCGATAACAAATCCAATTTCAATAGAGTGTGCAACTTTTACGGGAATGATTACTCAAGAAGATTTGGTCGGACCGCTAGTGGGTCAAACATTAGGCACTCTTATAAATGAGATTATATCTGGAAACATATATATTAATGTTCATACAGTACAACATCCTAATGGTGAAATTCGTGGACAACTAAATTATTGCTAATGAATTATGGCAGTAGGAAAATTTAGCGAGAAACAAAAAGCATCCGTTGAGTGTGCTTTTATTTAGAGAATGATATTTATATTGAAAATGTTTAACCTTAATAAGAGCTAGTGAATTAGCTTTTGCACTCACTGAAATATAGAATCATAACATATTTTGTAATAACTTATACGAAAGTGAGTTGAAAATCATGTTTTATTCATATTTTAATTCTCAAGCTGGCATGCGACCAGCGTATGGTACGTCTATAACGTATAGTGGAGCACAAAGTACAGTCCAAGCTATTCAACAAGCATTACAAATGCAACAACAAATGCAAATGCAGCAGCAAGGAGTACAACCATATTACTCATCCGTAGAGTATTTTTACCCAGTACATCATGTTACACCGTATGGAAGTTCTTTTCTTACTATTCCATATGGAACTGTATACAACTTATAACTAGTAAGGAATTATGTGGTGTATATAAATAAGGGTGCAGGTTAATAGCGCCCTTATGAACAATAAAAATAGCTAGTCCAAACCTTATAAATCAATCTTACATAATATGTAGTAATAAGTTTGAAAGGGGAATTAGTATGTCTTGTTATTACTACTGTAAGTATTGTAAGGAGTATAAAAAGAAGCACCATGATTGTTGTAAGAACACTAGTAAGTGCCATGATAACAAGGACAATCTTGTTAGAGCATCGGCATTTAGAGCTAGAAATACTGTGAATCAAAATGTTCCTGCTAATACTTTTGTGAAAGTGTTATTTCAAAATGAACAATTTGATTTAGCGAATGAGTATAATCCAGCAACATCTATTTTTATGCCGAAGACTAAAGGAGTATATTCTATTATTGGAACGATTGGTTTCTTTCCAAACGATCCAACTTTAAATTATAGAGCGCGTGTAGAAATTCGTGTGAATGGAAACGCAGCGATAGCTATAGATAATGACTTTTTTGGTCCAATAAGTTTTGGAAATGTAGTAAGTGTTTCGACGATTGTTCAATTGAATGCAGGAGATGAAGTTGAGGTTTATGCACAAAGTAGTATAGATGGAGTTTTAAGTCCTTTAGAAGATGGTGCACATTTTGAAGCAGCAAGATTTCCTTCTCCGATTAAATAAAGTCATTAAACATTGAGTTTACAGAAGCTTAAAGGTAAATCCTCACCGAAATGGTGAGGGTTTTTTACTCTATTAAAAATAGTAACAGGTCGTCCAAGCTATTCTAATCTATATAGCATACTATATAAAAATAAGTGTAAAGGGGGACTAACTATGTCTTATTATTACTGTAAGTATTGTAAAGATTACAAAAAGGAAAGTCATGATTGTTATAGAAAAAGTAGTAAATGTGATAGGAAGTATGTAAAGGTGAAGTGTTGTGATGATAAGAAAGAGGAGCTTGTAAGGGCATCGGCATTTAGAGCTGTGAATACAGTTAATCAACCTGTTCTAGCAAATACTCCTGTTAAAGTATTATTTCAAAATGAACAATTTGATCTAGCGAATGAATATAATCCAGTAACATCCATTTTCACTCCGAAAACTAGAGGGGTATATAGTGTGTTAGGAAATATAACATTTTCCCCAAATGATTTTAATGTGAATTACAGAGCTAGAGTAGAAATTCGTGTAAATGGAAATCCAGCAATAGCGATAGATAATGATTTCTTTGGAACAGGAGTATTTTTTTATAATGATGTTTCAGTAACTACTATTCTTCAATTAGAAGCAGGAGATTCAGTTGAAGTTTTTGCAGAAAGTAGTATTGCGGGCGTAATTGTACAAAATGTTAATGGTTTAAATACGGTTCACTTTGAAGCGGCAAGATTTCCTTCTCCAATTAAATAAAACAGATCATTAAATGTTTTTTAGTAGGTTTAGTTAATCCCCTTACCAAATGGTGGGGGATTATTATTGTTTTTCTAAAATATATAAGTAAACAGGTAAAGTGTAGTTTAATTTGTAGAGGCTTTAACCTTATTCAGATAATGAAAAAAATAATATGTAAATAAGTAACATGCTTCTGAAAACTCAGTGTTAGTAAGTTTACTAGTTTTTTTATAGAACAAGAAAGACGAAATACATAAAAGATCGTATCATTACGTTTTTTCTCTACTATATAGAAATTACATATTGAACATAAATTTGTGAAGGGAATGCTAGTACACTGAAAAGAATAACATAAAGGCGATTACACTATATAAAAACAAAATCAATCCTAAGATGAGTAGTATTGGATGCAGCTTGAACATATTTGACCTCCTTGAGTACATAAAGAATTTTAATATATTGTTGGTCAATTTAGAAGGGGACGGTTACATAAAAAAAGAGCATACATAATAAGTACGCTCCAAAGAAAGATAGGTTTTATGAGTGGATAATCTCCATACGATAATATATGTCCTTTTAATAAAAACGTGTAAAAAATCAATGAATTATCAATGGAATATCATAAAATGAGTAATTTTAGTCTAGGAATGCAGTCATTTTCTTTCTCAGTTATTTTAGGTAACAAAGTTGTGAAAATCGTGCATTATGCGGACTAACAACGGGATAACGATCGTACTTCAGTTACATATTTCTTAAAGTCTGGATATTGCGTGATAGTTTGACATTTTGGGGTGCATAGTTGATTAATAATAGACACATTTGTAATTACTTCGTTACAAGGACCGAAAAATGTAACTTTTAGCTTTGAATTTGGTGGGATTTTGAACACGATAGGCTTTTTTTCCATGAAATCAGCTCCTAATATTGAGTATTATAATTTAATGGATATAGAGTCGTATTAGTATAATATGAAATTTCAGTGGATTTGCTTATAATAAAGAATTTCATAGTAGTAAAAGTGCTTAAAGATGTAAAAGGGAAATTGAGAATGCGAAATAAAATGTTTAATTAATATAATCAATAAATACGAAAATAGTTAATATAACTAATACATTTTTTAATTTGTTACATATCATGTTAGTAAGAATTGTATAAGGAGGTAGTATAAAATAGTGGAAGAAAATGTACAAGCTCAGCTTTCGCCACCGTGGATCACATATTTTAATGAATTAAAAAATTCAATAGGTGCTGATCCAACTGTTACAGTTGGGCCACTTATTCCTGTTGGTGGTAATTATATTATTTTAGTGCATGCGTTAAGTAATGAAAAAGCGAGAGCGTTAGCAACGTTTTTAAAATCTTTTGTACAATTTGGGAATGTAAGTGTGACAGTTATTGTAACGAATAATGAGAATGAAATTGTAAATCCATTTCCTTGTCCACTAGATGCATTTGAAATAGCTCATTTATTTCAAGTAGCACTAGAAAACAATCCTTATTTTGAACAAGTTGTGGTACAGCCTCAGTTCCCTGGCGGACCGAATGTTGTCTTTCCGGTGTTCACTGCGGAAGTCATTCAGTTTTTCAATGACGATATTTCTAACTTATGTCAAACGTTTACAGGTGTTGCTGCCAATGTATTTCGTGATGTAATGAATGATGAGGTTTGTGATAGCCCAATATTATTTTCTACAAGTTGTGTTATGAACAGTGAAAATACACAATTACAAAATAAAGATTTAACACCAAAATTGTTTTATTAGACTATAAAAAGACATTTTCAGTAATAGAAAATGTCTTTTTTATGCACCAATAGTGTTCAGGTTGGACAATTGTAGGTTAACAGGAATAATTTTCAATTAATTAAAACTTTTCTAAATCTCATATTTCATGGAAAGATAGTAATTTTGATTTAAGAATATATAGAAAATGAGGAATGATTTTTATTAACTGAAAGGGAATTGATACTGGAAGTTTTAAGTTAATACTATAAGAGGATTTTTTCTAATATCCGTAAAAATGATCAATACCTAAATTGATAGGATGAGACTACATAACAAATAGTAAGGTATATTTCGAATATGATAATATTTTTTGTGACATACATGTTAAAGCTAATAGAAATATTTCTGAAAGAGAATATATTTTGAAAAACAATAACGATTCTTTTTATTTATATTATAGATAGCTAGTTTTAGAGAGATAAGGCTTACAATAAAACAAGCTATGAATAAGACATTAAAAAGGAGCTGGAATGTATGGGTTATATTGTAGATATTTCAAAATGGAATGGAACTATCAATTGGGATATTGCAGCATCTCAGCTAGATTTAGTGATTGCTAGAGTTCAAGATGGCTCTAATACGGTGGATTTTATGTATCAAAATTATGTTAGTGAAATGAAAAAGTATAGTATCCCATTCGGTAATTATGCTTTTTGCCGTTTTATATCTATTGCTGATGCAAAGAAAGAGGCACAAGATTTTTGGAATCGTGGTGATCAATCAGCTAAGTTTTGGGTGGCGGACGTAGAAGTTCAAACGATGGCAGATATGCAAGGCGGGACACAGGCATTTATTGATGAATTACGCCGTTTAGGTGCGGGAAAAGTAGGATTATATGTAGGGCATCACATGTATTTATCATTTGGAGCACGTAATATTGAAGCTGATTTCGTATGGATCCCTCGTTATGGAGGGAATAAGCCAGCATATCCATGTGATATTTGGCAATATACGGATTCAGGGAATGTTCCTGGGATTGGGAAATGTGATCTGAATCGATTAGTAGGAAATAAGTCACTTTCTTGGTTTATAGATTCGAACAAAGCAAATCAATCTAACATAGTGTATAAACAGCAACCGAATGGCATTGGTATTGCAGTTTCGAAATATCCTGATGGATACGGAATAAATTTATATGAGAACCCCATGAATCCTCAATTTACAGGTGCACTCACTCAGAAAATTCCATATTTAATCTTAACAGGTTATTGGGGAGGCGGTGAGCAAGATATGATTTGTTTAGGGAACGATAAGCAGTGGGCATATTTAAAACATTTTAAGGTGAAATGGTTTTATGCAACTTCGAAATATCCTGTCGGCTACAGAGTAAATTATTATGAAGAGCCTGAATGTATGAATTATAAAGGAAATATAGATGGATCGACATCTTTTCGAGTGTGGGGTAGAGTGGGAAATGCGTTAGATATCGGGCAGAATAGTTGGATACCTGAAGAACATGTAATTATTAAGTAACTATAGAAGCTATATTTTTTTTGGAGCACATAAAGAGTTTTCTTACTATACATAGTAAGAAAACTCTTTATATTTAAAAATGAAAATACATGATACATAGTCTACTCATATGAAATGAATTACATGTAGAAAACACACTGTTTTCACAATGACTGTGTATAGTTAATTTGCATAATGATAAAAGTGAGGTATTTGAATTGAAAAAGAAAAAGATATTTATTGGAACGATTATTTCATGCGTGATGCTAGCATTATCTGCATGTGGTTCCTCAGACAACGTAGTAACATCAAAAGTAGGAAATGTTACAGAGAAAGAATTAAGTAAAGAATTACGACAACAATATGGAGAAAGTACTTTATATCAAATGATGTTAAGTAAGGCATTGCTAGATAAATATAAAGTTTCAGATGAGGAAGCAAAAAAGAAAGTAGAAGAAGCAAAAGATAAAATGGGTGAGAACTTTAAATCGACTTTAGAACAACTTGGATTGAAAAATGAAGATGAATTAAAAGAAAAAATGAAGCCAGAAATTGCATTTGAGAAAGCAATCAAAGCAACAGTCACAGAAAAAGATGTGAAAGATAACTATAAACCAGAAATGAAAGTAAGTCACATTTTAGTGAAAGATGAAAAAACGGCTAAAGAAATAAAGGAGAAAGTAAATAATGGTGAAGATTTTGCTGCCTTAGCAAAACAGTATTCAGAAGATACTGGTTCAAAGGAACAGGGCGGGGAAATATCTGGTTTTGCTCCTGGGCAAACAGTGAAAGAATTTGAGGAAGCTGCGTATAAATTAGATGCAGGCCAAGTAAGTGATCCAGTTAAAACAACTTACGGTTACCATATTATTAAAGTGACGGATAAAAAAGAATTGAAGCCATTTGATGAAGTAAAGGATAAAATTCGTAAAGATTTAGAACAACAAAGACTACAAGATACGACAGGTAAATGGAAACAACAAGTAGTCAATGATTTATTGAAAGATGCTGATATTAAAGTGAATAATAAAGAATTTAAAGATACATTTAAATTTCTAGAAAAGAAATAATAACTGTAATCATAATTAGAAAAGGGAACTCATATAGAGTTCCCTTTTCTAATTAGTGTGTGAGTTATAAATAGATAGTAAGACAATACAATATTACATTTAAATATTAAGAATTACAATGGGAAATTATGGGTTTAAATTAAAGAAATTATAATTATTTCAATGGAAGTAGATATGATACGGTTTTCATTATGTAAGTTTATTACATATATTTACTCTTTAATAATGGATATCGAACTTAATTTAAAAAATAGTACATATAATGTTTTTGAATAAATATTTAACATGGATAATTAGTAAAAAACTGAGCATTCGATTGGAAAGGATGTTCTTTTTAGTATGAACATTTTAGGATAAAGAATGAATCGTTTTAAACGCGTCATTTACCACATCAATAAATTAGGTGGGGAGAATATATGAAAGTAATCTTTCAGGGAGAGGGCGGTGCGAAAATTTTTGAGTCATATGATGAAAATATAAGTGATTTATTAGCAATATTAAAAGAAACGAAAGGGATTAAAATAGGGATGGTTGAGTATAAAGTGTTAAAGTACGAACTTAATTATTTTCGTCATCCGAAAAAATCGGATACAGAGAGAGAGTTACATATAATAGTACAACCTATGTATATGTAATAAAATATAATATAATAATAAAAATCACTGATTCAGTTTTGCAAAGTTTCATAGAGTATGTAAGAAAAGAGAGTGTTGTAAATGTTCTCTTTTCTTATGCTTTGTGAGTTCGTTCATCATAGTATATGTTTTCAGTTATAGATGGTTAATAAACGAAAAAATTTAAAACTTTTTTGTTTGGGTAGGGATTTTATATATGAATAAATATACTATGAAGTATTTTTTATACGAATATTGGAGGAGTATAAAATGAGTTTAGCTAGTTACATAGGCTGTAATGTAGAAATTCAGTTAACGGTTCCAGATTCTAATGATGTAATTGTTTTTGGACCGTGTTTTTCAGATGAAAGTATGCTTGAAATTGTACAAGAGTATCAATTCCAAACAAATTTCACATATGAGGTTTCAACTAGTTGGGGAATTGAATTTGTCGAGTGGCAAAACGTAAAGGAAAAAAAGAAGCGAAAGAAAAACTTTTAACTTTATGCAAGATTATGGAAGGCTATTTGGAAGATGGAGACTATTTCGAATTATTTAGTTGTTGGGTTGGTGATGAAGGTAAGGAATGAGTAGGGGAATTGAAATTAAAAATAAATCATTTTAATATAGATGAATTATGTATTCCAGAAAGAACATTAGTTAGGATAGAAAAATAAAATTTGAAATATTTTTTAGAAAAAGGCGATTTCACTTTGTGTGAAGTCGCTTTTTAGTTGTTATATGTATTTCATTTTACATAAGAAATGAGAAGTTTATTTGATAAAGGAAAAAGAAAGTATAGAGGTAAATAAAATTGTGTTTTTTGTTAAAAAATAATAAGTATGGCTCTTCTCAAAAGAACGTAAGTTTGTGTATAATAAGAACTAATGTTCCTTCGAGGGATAACCTAATTATAATTTAGAAGTAAATCCGAGTTTAGTGAGTATTAAAAATAACTAAGGGATAGTATGACTAAATAAATGTATAAATGATCAAGGAGATAAAAAATGAACGATGTAAAGATACAAAAAGAAGAAAGAGAGTGGGTTCCGTTTACAGTAATATCCGAACAACTTTTAAATATGAGAAAGATTATTGGAGAGAAATTAAAAGTACAAAAACCGCTTTTAACAAATGAAGCAAAAGAGAGAATTTCTGATAAATTATTAAATTCATTACTGTCTGAGAAAGAAATATTGGTAACATATTTTGAAGATGGCTACATATTAACAAGCTATATGACAGTTGTACATATTAATCCGGTAAAACAAATTGTAATTTGTACAGACGCCTTTTATAAAACTTACGTATTTAACGCTATGGATATTATTGAAATAACGTAAAAGAAGCTGAATATTAAATGGCAGCTTCTTTTATTTCTGATTTATGAAATAAATAATACAAGAAAAAGCAGCTAGCTTCGTGCTAGCTGCTGAGCCCCAGGGAAAGGGAGAAAAAGATAGGGTACTCCAAAATCAACAAGAGCTGTCAAACAGCCTGATTATAGTATAGACAAATTAAAATTTTCTATACAGAAAGTTAAACAAAAGATTAGGCTGTACCCACTTGGTTTTGATCTGCAAGGTCAGAATCAAATGTATTGGTCGCGCTAACACCGCTAAAAGTATTAACAACAAAACCAACGTTTGATGCGCCGGAGCCATTATAAGCTTTCGTATTTTCTTTCGGAGAAACGTTGTAGAAATCACCTAAATTAAACGAACCATTACTATTTTGTACAACTAAATTTCCTACAACTGATGGCATAATTTTCACCTGCTTTATAATAAGTTGTTAACATTACTATATGGAGTTATAGTCCAGATGGTTCATACAATAAAAATTGTGGGATAGTAAAACGTTTGGAGCATGGATTTCAATAAAAGTGTGTTAAAATTAATATAATAAAGTTGAGTATTTTTTTGAAAAATTTGTATAATTAATATATATGAAAATAAAGGAGGCAAAATGTAATGAAAGATATTATGAAAAAAGTTGATTTAACAGATGCCAAATCAAGTAATCTTGTTGCACTAATTTATAGTAATGAAGTTATATTAGTTGAAGACGCATTTTGTCCAAATGAAATAAAATTAAAGTTTAATGAAATTGCAATTTTATCTGCAATTAAAACAGCTCATATTGCGAAAGTTTCTATTAGGAAAGAACTTGAAGCGCTTTTTCATGATACGGGTGTTATATTAGTGAAACAAAATGTTGATTATGGTAGTAGTCAATCTATTACCATGCATTTTGAGCAATTTAAAAAATTGCAATATGAGATTGAATATTTAAATAAAAGTATGTCATAAGGCAGCTAAATAAAGGTTCTATCATAAAGGTGGAATGTGTTGTGTTGAAAAAGTGGTTTAAAAATTATTTGGGTGAATCGCATTGTAAACATAAATATGTTTTTATTAAGATGCAGGATAATGAGGATTTAAAAAACAGCCCGATTGGTGAGAGCTGATAATCAGTGAGGGATGAACAAAACCCCCACTGATTAAAGTTTCACTTTATATGTACCAGTGTGAGAAATGTAGAAAAGAGAAGTTGAAATGTAAAAACAATAATGAAATAAACAATGAATTTTTAGATAGGTAGCAAAAAAGTAACCATGATGGTTACTTTTTTTGTTTATGTATGCAATAACAAAACTATTACTAAAGTATGAGTTGAGTTGATACCATAGTAAATGGCTGAATAAAAATGAAGAGAGTAATATATAGGGAAGGAGGATGAGAGAAATGAAGAGAAAAGAAATTGGTAAGTCTGTAATTATTACAGGTGTGACACAAGGGTTAGGACGTGCGATGGTTGATCGATTTCATGAATTAGGGTGGAACATATATGGTTGTGGACGCTCAAAAGATAAAATTGAAGAACTAAAAAAACAGTACAGTAAAATACATGATTTCCAAGTAATTGACGTTTCAGATTCTCAGCAAGTTAACAATTGGGCAAATTATATACTTAATAGACATAAGGCTCCCAATCTGATAATAAATAATGCATCGATTGTAAATCAAAATGCACAACTTTGGAAAATTACGGCTCAAGAATTTGAAAATGTAATGAATGTAAACGTGAATGGTGTAGTAAATGTAATAAGAGCGTTTGTTCCAGCAATGGTAGTTAGGAAAGAAGGGATTATCATTAATATGAGTTCTAGTTGGGGAAGAGAAGGTGAGGCTGAGCTTGCGCCATATTGTGCCTCGAAATTTGCTATTGAAGGTATCACTAAATCTATGGCCCTGGAATTACCCCATGGCATGGCTGTAGTTGCTTTAGATCCTGGAGGGAGTATTAGTACTCCAATGCTGAAGTCATGTGCTCCACAATATATAAATGAATCACCTACACCTGAAACTTGGTCACATAAAGCAATTCAATATATATTGAATATAACAATAGATAAAAATGGAGATTCGTTGACATGTCCAGCATGCATATAAAAAAGCACCTTTAAGGTGCTTTTTTATATTAGTAGTACATTATATCATTCACAAAATTACATATGAAAAATAAAATAAACGATTAAGGGTGAGATTTGTTTGTTTTGAAAGCTTTAGAAAATATTTAAATAGGTGATAAAAATGAATCCACGCGGTTTAAGAGTGACAGGGGCATGGTTTCAAGTGGGAGGGAACCTTACAGCTGCTATTGGGACGACAAGAGGATTTATTGGAGAAGAGAAAGTTGAATCGGACCTTGTTATTGTAGGGAGCTCATTACAAGCCCTCGGGTATATATTACAAATCATTGCGAGCAAGTATGATGACGGGGAAGAAAAAAGAGAAAATCAAAATATAGGCTTAGAGAATCAAAGTAAATTACTTGATAAAATAGGAATTGAGTTATTAGCATTAGGGAATATATCAAATGTAATAGGAACATATTTTAATATAAATGAACAATTGAAAGAAAATGATTTTCTTATTATTATAGGGAACAGTTTACAATCAATCGGTGCTTTTTTAGGAGTAGAAGCAGCTTTGGTGGATATAAATGTACTACAGAAAATTATTATACTAGGTAACTCCATGCAAAGTTTAGGAGCTGGATTACAAGCGTATCAAGGCGTTTCAAATTTATTGAAAGATGAGAGAGAAAATGAAGATAGAATTTTTGATAAGAAGGATGAGAGAATAATTGCACTCATTGGTATTTGGATACAAGCGGTTGGAACGTTAATTTCTGCAATTGGAGTAACTGCAATAGAGGAAGAAAATAGGCTAGCAAACAATGAAAAGTCTGAAATACTTATATAAGTAGAAGGAGAGACATTGATTTTAGAGGCAAGTTAAGATTAAAATAGTAGTAGGTTTCTTTGCGTATATTTTGAAAAGTGATATATAAAATACAAAATAAGGAGTTTTCAAGGGATGATGTATTTATTAGCAATTTTTCTTCCGCCTGTTGCTGTATTATTTTGTGGAAAACCAATTCAGGCAATAATAAATTTCATATTAACACTAATATTTTGGGTTCCAGGAGTTATACATGCAATTCTTGTAGTGCATGATAAAAAAGCTGATCGGCGTTTGAAAAAACAAATTCAAGCATATGATGAAATTAATAAGAGGAATCGAAGGTAATTTATCCGTGAAATATTTTTAAAAGAAAGGAGGATTAACCTCCTTTTTTTAGTGGGTGTTAAGTTTAAATTTTTGTGTGGCGGAAAGAATTTTTAATGTAAGTTTTATGATAATAACTTTTAGATTGTGCATGTAATAGGCCAGTATAGATACTTTCTGGTACATTAAAGAAATCGTACATACCATTCTTTAATTGGATTCGCAAAATCATAGAAAAAGGATTGTAGCCAACAGCAACTATATTTTTTGAAATCACGGGAGATAGCTTCATCATTACGCAACTCCTCACTTTTCATTTTTAATAATTTCTTGTAGATGTTGAGGTTATGAAGTTGAAATCCTTATAATTTAAGAGGTATTATACTTATATGCAATATATTAAATGTTTGTTATACGTAATTATAAGGAAGTTCACACGAAGTACATATCGTTGTGCTATTTTTATTTCACCTTTGATTTATAAATAAGAAAATATTGACCATTTGAAAAAAAGGTATATTATTTATACGAGGTATTAAAAATTCACTTTTTACATTCTATGCTTAAAGGGGCAGCGTTATTAGGAAAAATAGAAGTGAAAATAGTTTGTATAAGAAGTATTCTAAAAATTATAATCTGTGAATTGGGAAAATATTGAATGCTCCAGGTCAATATACTTTCTTAATCAAATTCATTTTAGAAAGTGACCTCAATATTTTTAAGTAAATCAACGGGAGAATTGAAAGGCAGGAGAAAGTAACATGTCAGAAAATTATCGTTCTCGAGAGGAACGACGACAAGTTAAAAAGAAAAAACAGCCAGCGTCTAAAACACAAAAACCAAAAGGTAAAACATCATTCTTTCGCAAGTTTTTAATTACTTGTTTATTACTTGGTATTGTTGGTTTAGTGGCGGGGGTTGCTACCTTTTTTGTAATGATTAAGGATGCACCAAAACTTGAGAAAGCAAAACTTGTTAATCCGTTATCCTCAAAAATTTATGATAAAAACGGGGATTTGGTATATGAATATGGAAAAGAAAAAAGGACGAATGTTACGTATGAGCAAATACCTAAATTAGTAGAAAATGCATTTTTAGCGACAGAAGATTCACGTTTTTATGAGCATAGCGGAGTAGATTTTAAAGGTACTGCCCGTGCTGTTCTAGTAAGTCTTAAAGGAGATTATGGTTCTCAAGGTGGAAGTACGATAACACAGCAAGTTATTAAAAACTACTTCTTATCAATGGACAAAACACCAAAGCGTAAGGCACAAGAAATATATTTAGCTTATAAGCTAGAACAACAGTATTCAAAACATGAGATATTAGAGATGTACTTAAATAAAATTAACTTAGGAAACCGTTCATATGGGATCGCAACAGCAGCACAAAACTACTATGGTAAAGAATTGAAGGACTTAACATTACCAGAAGTTGCGATGCTTGCAGGTTTACCGAAAGCACCGAATAACTATGATCCAACGAAAAAAGAAAATGTTCAAAAAGCAACAGAAAGAAGAAATGTTGTTCTAAACTTAATGAATCGACATGGATATATAACAAAACAGGAAATGGAAGAAGCATCAAAAGTTGACGTAGAAAAGGGACTCAAGCCTGCAACTCAACTACAAACAATGCCATATCCTGCATTTATGGATGCAGTTGTGAAAGAAGTAGAAAAAGAATTGCCAGATGCTAATATAGGTTCTGACGGTTTAGAAATTTATACAACGTTAGATCCGAAAGCACAGAAACTTGCTGATAATATTTTAAATAATAATATCATTGATTATCCGAACGATAAATTCCAAGGTGCATTTACATTTATGGATACGAAAACAGGAGAAGTTCGTGCTATAGGTAGTGGCCGTGGAGAAAATAAAGCTGTATTTAAAGGGCACAATATGGCAATTGAATTAGATCGTGCAGCTGGTTCAACGATGAAGCCGATTTTCGACTACGCTCCTGCAATTGAATATTTAAAATGGGCTACGTACCATCAAATTGATGACTCTCCATTTAAGTATTCAACGGGACAAGAAGTACGAAATTCAGATAGAAGTCACATGGGTCCAATTACAATGCGTGTAGCATTAGAAAAGTCACGAAATATCCCAGCAATTAAGACTGCGAAAGAAGTCGGAATTAATAAATCAAAAGACTTCTCTGAGAAATTAGGCATTACATTTAATGCAGCACCGACTGAATCAACAGCGATTGGTACAAATGAAGTATCACCAACTGAAATAGCGGGCGCTTATGCGGCATTTGGTAATGATGGTAAATATACGAAACCGCATTTTGTTAAGAAAGTCGTTTATCCAGATGGTAAGTCACAAAGTTTTGGACAAAAACCAAAACAAGTTATGACAGATTCTACAGCATATATGATTACAGATATGCTTCGTTCTGTAGTTAGATCAGGTACTGGTACATCTGCAAATGTAGCATCTTTAGATGTAGCTGGAAAAACGGGTACGACAAACTACTCATCAAAACAATTAGCTCAATATAAAATTCCAGAAAGTGCAACTCGTGATAGTTGGTTTGCTGGATATACACCGCAATATACGATGGCAGTATGGACTGGGTATATGAAAGATGGCAAAGACGAGTATATTAGTAGTAAAAATACGAAAATTGCACAGTTGATCTTTAAAGAAATGATGAGCGAAATGGCTACAGATAAATCACGCTTTAAAATGCCAAGTAGCGTCATTCAAGAAGGTAGTGAGCTACGTATAAAAGGTGAAAAACGTGATTCATCGCCAAATACTAGCGTACCGGATACAACGGAGCAACCAAAACAAGATCAACAGCAAAAAACTGAAGAAGAGAAAAAGCAAGAAGAATTAAAGAAACAAGAAGAACTGAAAAAACAAGAAGAACAAAAGAAACAAGAGGAACTTAAGAAGCAAGAAGAACAAAAGAAACTAGAAGAGCAAAAGAAACAAGAAGAAGAAAAGAAACAAAATGAACAAAATAACGGAGGAGGCCAAGGAACGACACCTCCAGCGAATAACGGAGGAGGCCAAGGAACGACACCTCCAGCGAATAACGGAGGAGGTCAAGGAACGACACCTCCAGCGAATAACGGAGGAAACCAAGGAACGACACCTCCAGCAAATAGCGGAGGAGGCCAAGGAACGACACCTCCAGCGAATAATGATGGAGGTCAAGGAACTCCAACCCCACCTGCAACAGTACAACCAAATAATGGTGGAAATGCAGGAGAGGTTCCTGCCAATAATGGACAATAAGAAAAATTTATAGAAAAGTTTTCAAAAAAGCACTTAAGATTTGTGGGAATTTACAATCTTAAGTGCTTTTTTCATTTTGCTATAGAAAATTTTATGTTAAGGGCCGGATAGAAGAAAAAGAGTGAATGTAGTTTATGTGAAATGTAACGTAAAGAGAGAAATGATTGTACGTATGGGTTATTCCGGAAAGGGACTAACTGTAATGGATTACATAAAGCATTAAATAAGAGGGAATTATATTCAAGTCTTTAATAAATGTCTTTCTTTAACGGTTACTTTCGTTTGGAAAACAATAAAAAAGTCGAATTTCTTAAATAAGAAATTCGACTTTTTATGTTGAAACTGGATTAAAGGTTCGCTTTATTAAGATGTAGGGTAATACAGTGATAGCTATTAAATGTTAAACGTACCATGAAAATTTTGGAAATAAATTGAAGGGAAATGATAAAAGACTTGAGTCGGAGGTAGTGGAGGATAACTATGGCTATAAATGGTAGTACTACTTGGGTGTGCACCATGATGCCAAAATGAGGGGGTAACTTGACCGGGAATTTGATATTGTTGCCAAGTTGCGGGAAGTTCAATTCCTACATCGGAGCTAGCTGTATGAACTGCAGGAACATGTATCCCAGGAGTCGAAGGAACTACGGCAGTTACTCTTAATGATACCCACATAAAATATTCACTCCTAAGTTGTGTTAATAAATTAGTATATTCTTTTCACACGTATAAAGGTACATATATAGGACTTTCGTTTAAAACATGCGTACAAAGTCTTAAGACTAATGTAAGCTGATGGTGGACTATTTAATATGAAAAGATACGTCTATTTGCGGAGGGAAAAGAGATCAATAAAATGTACAATGAGGTTGTTAATCGTAATATTTTACGAGTGTATGGAGGTATTTTTATGGAACGATTATGGACGAAATCACTTATTCAAATGACTTTCGCAATGTTATTTTTATTTACAGGATTTTATTTACTTATTCCAACGCTACCGCTCTTTATTAAAGAGATAGGTGGCAATGAATCGCAAGTTGGACTCATGATGGGGATGTTTACGATAGCTGCTGTAGTAATACGACCGATTATTGGAGGAATGCTAGATCAATATGGTAGAAGATCCTTTATTATTTTCGGACTTATCTTTTTTGGATTAACGATGTATTCCTATAATATAGCATCGACTATTGTCCTTTTAGCTGTTTTACGTGTTATTCACGGAGTAACATGGGCTGTTTCTACAACAGCTGTTGGAACAGCAATAACTGATATTATTCCAGATTCACGCCGTGGAGAAGGAATGGGCTGGTACGGGATGGCGATGACAATTGCAATGGCCATCGGACCTATGATTGGATTATGGGTTGTGCAAAATTATTCATTTAATGGTCTATTTTTATTAGCGACGTTGTTATCTTTTATGGCAGTCGTATTATCACTAATAACGAAGATGCCATTTACGCTACAAAAAGAAAAAGGAAAAATTCAGCTATTTGAGAAATCCGTATTAACAATCACGATTGTAGTATTCTTTTTATCGTTTGCATATGGAGGAATAACAACCTTTTTACCGTTATTTGCATCATCAATTCATGTAAATCCGGGAACTTTCTTTCTTGTATATGCAATTGCATTAACAATTGTAAGACCAATTTCAGGGAAACTATTAGATAAGTATGGAGAAGTATTCATCATACTCCCAGCATTATGTATTACTATTTTAGCTATAGTTGTTTTAACTATTTCAAATGGTTTGATAGGTGTAATTATCGCAGCAACATTATACGGTATTGGATTTGGTTCAGCGCAGCCAGCTTTGCAAGCGGCAATGCTTACAATTGTCGATCCGAGTAAAAGAGGAGTTGCAAATGCTTCATTTTTTACAGCGTTTGATTTAGGAATCGGGTTAGGTGCTATTGTACTTGGAGTTGTTTCACAAATGTTTGGTTATCGTATTTTATTTTCAGGGAGTGCAATTTCAGCATTGATAGCCTTAATTATTTTCGTCTTCTTTGTAAAACAACGATTAGAAAAAAAGAGTTTGTGTAAACTGGAGGAATAAAGATGGAAATTTCAATTGATCGTAAAGCTCTGCAATGGTTCCAGGAAGAATTACGTATAAAGCACGGTGAATCTGTACGTTTTACTGTAAGGTACGGAGGGGATAGTTCAATTCAGCCCGGATATTCTTTAGGGGTTGTTGCTGAGAAACCAGATGGAGAAATAGTGTCAGTTGAGAAGGAAGGTATTATATTTTTTGTAGATTGTGATGATCTTTGGTATTTTCAAAACTATGATTTATTTGTAAGTTATCATGAGGAAATGGAAGAAATTCAATTTAATTATGTAAAATAATAACTTTATTAAAAATGAATAAGTTTTATATAAAAATTATATTTAAGAGATAGTGAAATAAATATCATATAGTAACGAGCTGTATTTATGTATAGCTCGTTTTTTTTATTTCTCAAATAAAATTAGAATAATTGTATATTTGGCGGTGTTATATGAAAAATCTTTATATCTTGTTTTTTAAAATACGCAAAGAAGTCTATTCTTTCTTTATAAAACATAAGAATTATTTTCAAAAAATTGTATTGTTACAGTAAGAAAAGTGTAGGAAACTTATCATTATAAAATAAATTGAAATCTTCTAAAAACTCTGATACATTGAAGTAGAAATGTAGTTTCACAATATTGTAAAGGCTTACAGTTATGTGCACGAAGATCTATTAGGATTGGAGGAAATAATGATGAAAGCTGAAGAAAAATTTTCCCCGGGATTAGATGGTATAGTGGCAGCGGAGACGAAAATTTCGTTTCTTGACACAGTAAAAGGTGAAATTGTAATTCAAGGGTATGACTTAATCGAACTCTCAAAAACAAAAGAGTATTTAGACATTGTGCACCTTTTATTGGAGGAACACCTACCGAATGAAGATGAAAAAGCAACACTTGAAAAGAAACTAAAAGAAGAATATGCAGTACCAGAAGGTGTATTCAACGTACTAAAGGCATTGCCTAAAGAGACGCATCCCATGGATGGATTACGTACAGGTGTGTCAGCGTTAGCTGGTTACGATAATGATATCGAAAACCGCTCGTTAGAAGTGAATAAAAGCCGAGGGTACAAGCTGTTAAGTAAAGTGCCAAACATTGTAGCGAATAGCTATCATATTTTAAATAATGAGGAGCCAATTGAACCTCTTAAAGAATTATCTTATAGTGCGAATTTCTTCTATATGTTAACTGGTAAAAAACCAACTGAACTTGAGGAAAAGATCTTTGATCGTTCCCTTGTTTTATATAGTGAGCATGAAATGCCAAACTCTACATTTACAGCTCGCGTTATTGCATCAACACAATCAGATTTATACGGTGCTTTAACAGGTGCAGTTGCATCTTTAAAAGGAAGTTTACATGGCGGTGCAAATGAAGCGGTTATGTACATGCTTTTAGAAGCTGGTAATGTTGAGAAATTTGAAGAGTTATTACAGAAGAAACTATATAACAAAGAAAAAATTATGGGCTTTGGACACCGTGTTTATATGAAGAAGATGGATCCAAGAGCACTTATGATGAAGGAAGCTTTAAAACAGTTATGTGATGTAAAAGGTGATTATACACTATATGAAATGTGTGAAGCTGGAGAAAAGATTATGGAAAAAGAAAAAGGAATTTATCCAAATCTTGATTATTATGCAGCTCCAGTATATTGGATGCTAGGTATTCCAATTCAACTTTACACACCAATCTTCTTTAGCTCTAGAACAGTGGGGTTATGTGCGCACGTTATTGAGCAACATGCAAATAATCGTTTGTTCCGTCCACGTGTAAATTATATTGGCGAGCGACATGTACTTAGTAAATAAGAACAACTGGGGAGTTGTTAGCGCCGCCCGCCAGATGGGTGTTTGACCGACACCCATCATTAATAATAACGAATTTTCGACAGAAAGGGAAGGATAGCATGATTAAAACAAATGAAATTAAGCAAAAAGATGCATTATTAGAAGAGATTACCGATTATGTATTAAATAAAGAGGTTACTAGTGCAGAAGCATTCAGTACAGCTCGTTACGTATTACTTGATACACTTGGATGTGGAATTTTAGCACTGCAATATCCAGAATGTACGAAATTACTAGGACCAGTTGTGCCAGGAACAATCGTGCCAAATGGTACACGTGTACCAGGTACGTCTTATGTACTAGATCCAGTAAAAGGTGCATTTAATATCGGATGTATGATCCGTTGGTTAGACTATAACGATACTTGGCTTGCAGCAGAGTGGGGACATCCATCTGATAACTTAGGCGGAATTTTAGCGGTTGCAGATTATATTAGCCTTGTTCGTATTTCAGAAGGAAAAGAAGCTTTAAAAGTACGTGAAGTATTAGAAATGATGATTAAAGCACATGAGATTCAAGGCGTGCTCGCTTTAGAAAACAGCTTAAACAGAGTTGGTCTTGACCATGTATTATATGTAAAAGTAGCAACAACTGCAGTAGTTGCGAAAATGCTTGGCGGAACACGTGAAGAAATCTTTAATGCATTATCACATGCGTGGATTGATAATTCTAGTCTTCGTACATATCGTCATGCTCCAAATACGGGCTCACGTAAATCATGGGCTGCAGGTGACGCAACGAGCCGCGGTGTTCATCTTGCAATGACTGCTCTAAAAGGTGAAATGGGTTATCCAACAGCCCTATCTGCACCAGGATGGGGATTCCAAGATGTATTATTCAATAAACAGGAATTAAAATTAGCAAGACCACTAGAGTCATATGTAATGGAAAATGTATTATTTAAAGTGTCATATCCAGCAGAATTCCATGCACAAACGGCTGCAGAATGTGCAGTGAAGTTGCATCCGGAAATTAAAGAGAGATTAGATGAAATTGACCGTATTACAATTACAACTCATGAATCAGCAATTCGTATTATTGATAAAGAAGGTCCATTAAATAACCCAGCTGATCGTGATCATTGCTTACAATACATTACGGCAATTGGTTTATTAAAAGGAGATATCGTTGCAGACGATTATGAAGATGCAGTAGCAAACGATCCACGTGTAGATGAATTACGTAATAAGATGGTTGTTGTTGAAAACAAACAGTACAGTTTAGATTACCTTGACCCGAACAAGCGCTCAATCGCCAACGCTGTTCAAGTTCACTTTAAAGATGGCACAGTAACAGAAAATGTGGAATGTGAATATCCACTTGGTCACCGTTTCCGTAGAGACGAAGCAATCCCAAAAGTTGTTCAAAAGTTCACTGCAAATATGGCAGGCCATTATTCTAGTAAGCAACAAGAACAAATTCATGAAGTTTGTTTAAATGAAGAAAAACTAGAAAATATGAATGTAAACGAATTTGTAGATCTATTCTTAATTTAATAATAGGGGGAATTTAGAATGGCTTGGGTTGTGAAAAAGCAGTCAACACAAGAGGAGCTTGCGAATCGATTCCGAGCTTTAGTAGAAGCAAATGAAATTTTGCAAATTCCAGGTGCTCATGATGCAATGGCGGCTTTAGTTGCAAAAAATACAGGTTTTTCAGCTCTTTATTTATCCGGAGCTGCTTATACTGCAAGTAAAGGGTTACCAGATTTAGGTATCGTGACGTCTACTGAAGTGGCTGAGAGAGCAAGAGATTTAGTAAGAGCTACAGACTTACCTGTTCTTGTTGACATTGATACAGGATTTGGTGGTGTACTAAATGTAGCGAGAACAGCTGTAGAAATGATGGAAGCGAAAGTAGCAGCTGTCCAAATTGAAGATCAGCAATTACCAAAAAAATGTGGACATTTAAATGGTAAGAAACTTGTTACTACAGAAGAATTGGTTCAAAAAATTAAAGCAATTAAAGAAGTTGCACCGAGCTTATACATTGTAGCACGTACTGATGCTCGCGGCGTTGAAGGGTTAGATGAAGCAATTGAAAGAGCAAATGCATATGTAAAAGCAGGTGCAGATGCAATTTTCCCTGAAGCGCTTCAATCAGAGGAAGAATTCCGTCTATTTAATAGTAAGGTAAATGCACCTTTACTTGCGAATATGACTGAATTCGGAAAAACTCCATATTATAGTGCAGAGGAATTTGCGAATATGGGCTTCCAAATGGTTATTTATCCTGTAACTTCACTTCGCGTTGCAGCGAAAGCGTATGAAAATGTGTTTACTTTGATTAAAGAAACAGGTTCTCAAAAAGATGCACTTTCTAATATGCAAACGAGAAGTGAATTATACGAAACAATTTCATATCATGACTTTGAAGAGTTAGATACTGGTATTGCAAAAACAGTATTATCAGAAGATCAATAGATAAAGCAGTGAAGGCGATGAAAATACATCTTTGGCAAAATAAAATGCTTGATGTGAAAAATCATCGCCTTCTATTTTCAAAAAAAGATATTCCACTCATCGTAGACGAGCATAAGCAAAAAGCTATGAAAGCCGAATGATAGGGGGATACATATGGAGAAAACGAAGTTACCATGGGATGAATTTTTTTCACTCAATAAAGATATAAATCATACTTACTTTACACCAGAAGATTTTTCAGGTGATGAAGATTTAATCGCAAAAACGACAGAACAATTCGTTAAACAAGAAATTGTTCCACAAATGGAGAATATTGAACAACATAACTATAAAGTTTCTCGTCAATTATTTGAGAAAGCTGGGGAACTTGGATTATTAGGCATTGAGGTACCAGAAGATTATGGCGGGTTCGAGTTAGGAAAGGCTGTCTCAGGTCTTGTAGCAGAGAAAATGGGTTACGCTGGTGCATTTAGCGTTTCATTTAATATACACGCTGGTGTCGGTACATTGCCTTACATATATTACGGAACGAAAGAACAGAAAGAAAAATATTTACCAAAAATCGCATCGGGAGAATGGATTGGGGCTTATGCTTTAACTGAGCCAAATGCTGGTTCGGATGCATTAAGTGCAAAAACGAGCGCAGTATTGAATGAAGAGGGAACAGCTTGGAAGTTAAATGGTGAGAAGCAATGGATTACAAATGCTCATATGGCAGATGTATACGTTGTTTTTGCGAAGACAAATAAAGGAATGACAGCATTTATTGTCGAAAGAACATGTGAAGGTGTATCCATTGGGTTAGAAGAAAAGAAAATGGGTATTAAAGGTTCTTCAACGGCGACTCTTATTTTAGAAGATGTTGTCATCCCTGTTGAAAATGTTTTAGGGGAAGTTGGGAAAGGGCATCACGTAGCTCTTAATATTCTTAACTTTGCTAGACTTAAACTTGCTTTTGGAAATATTGGAACAGCAAAACAAGCAATTGGTTTGTCGGTTCAATATGGAAAAGAGCGAAAACAGTTCCAAACGGAATTAGTAGACTTTACGATGATTCAAGAGAAAATTGCAAATATGATCATTGCTACATATGGAGCCGAAAGTGCAGCTTACCGTACAGCAGGTGTAATTGATGAAGCAATTCATGAGAGCGATGAAGATCTTATGAAAAAAATGTCTCAATTTGCAATTGAATGTGCACTAAATAAAGTAAATGCTTCTGAAACACTTGCTTATATTGTAGATGAAGCTGTACAAATTCATGGTGGTTACGGTTATATGCAAGAGTACGAGGTAGAACGATTGTATCGTGATGCTAGAATTAGTCGTATTTTTGAAGGAACGAACGAAATTAATAGATTAACAGTTGCCAAAATGTTAATGAAGCAAATCGAACAATTAGAAGATACTGAAGTAGAAAGTGATGTAGCAAATGTCGAAAGAAACCATCGTTACATTTTATTAGCGAAAAAATTGTTGAAACAATCTTTGAAAACGCTCTCTAAAACTCCAAGTCTAAAAATCGACCAAGAACAAGAATATTCACGTGTAATATCAAATATGTTGACGGACGTGTACGTCATGGAATCAGCGTTTTTACGTACGAGAAAAGCAGTAAGTAAAAATGGTGAGGAAAAAGAACGTACGAAGCAACAAATAACGGATGTTATTTGTGAAGAAGGATATCGTAAAGTAGAAGAAGCGGCGATTTCTGTACTTTCAGCGGCTGTCACAGAAGAAAAAGATAGACATGTGATTTTAGCTGAAATCCGTCAATTATTAGTACCTTTATACACGAACGTATTTATGAAGAAGAGAGAAATTGCGAAAGCTATTATAAATCGTGGGAAATATATTGTGTAAATAGGAGGAAAGCGATATGAAAAAGATTGGTTTTATCGGTTTAGGTAACATGGGTCTTCCGATGTCAAAAAATCTAGTTAAATCAGGTTACACAGTATATGGCGTGGACTTAAATAAAGAGGCAGAAGCGTCCTTTGAAAAAGAAGGCGGAATTATCGGTCTAGCAATCTTAAAACTAGCAGAAACATGTGATGTAGTTTTTACAAGTTTACCTTCACCTCGTGCTGTTGAAGCGGTATATTTTGGAGCAGAAGGATTATTTGAAAATGGTCACTCGAATGTAGTTTTCATTGATACAAGTACGGTATCGCCGCAGTTAAACAAACAATTAGAGGAAGCTGCAAAGGAAAAGAAAGTAGACTTTTTAGCAGCACCTGTGAGTGGTGGAGTAATCGGAGCCGAAAACCGTACATTAACGTTTATGGTTGGTGGATCAAAAGAGGTATATGAGAAAACGGAATCTATCATGGGCGTACTAGGCGCGAACATTTTCCACGTTAGTGAGCAGATTGATAGTGGTACAACTGTTAAGTTAATTAATAACTTATTAATTGGTTTTTATACAGCTGGAGTGAGTGAAGCTTTAACATTAGCGAAAAAGAACAATATGGATTTAGATAAAATGTTTGATATTTTAAATGTAAGTTACGGTCAAAGTAGAATTTATGAACGTAATTTTAAAAGTTTTATAGCACCTGAAAACTACGAGCCAGGATTTACTGTGAACTTATTGAAGAAAGATTTAGGATTTGCAGTTGACTTAGCTAAGGAAAGCGAACTCCATTTACCGGTAAGCGAAATGTTATTAAACGTATATGACGAAGCGAGTCAAGCTGGATATGGTGAAAACGATATGGCTGCTTTATATAAGAAAGTTAGCGAGCAATTAATTTCTAATCAAAAATAAATTATACAAAGGAGAGAATACAATGATTACAACTGAAATTAAACGAGTAAAAAATCACATTAACGGTGAGTGGGTTGAATCGACAGGTACGGAAGTAGAAGCAGTTCCAAATCCAGCGACTGGAAAAATTATCGCTTACGTTCCACTATCTCCAAAAGAAGATGTTGAAAAAGCTGTTGAAGCGGCAAAAGCAGCATTCGAAACGTGGTCTAAAGTACCAGTTCCGAATCGTTCAAGAAATTTATATAAATATTTACAGCTATTACAAGAAAACAAAGATGAGCTTGCAAAAATCATTACGCTAGAGAATGGTAAGACGCTAACGGATGCAACAGGTGAAGTACAGCGTGGTATTGAAGCAGTGGAACTTGCAACATCGGCACCTAATTTAATGATGGGTCAAGCGCTGCCGAATATTGCTAGTGGAATTGATGGATCAATTTGGCGCTACCCAATCGGAGTTGTTGCTGGTATTACGCCATTTAACTTCCCAATGATGATTCCGTTATGGATGTTCCCACTTGCAATTGCTTGCGGTAATACATTCGTATTAAAAACATCGGAAAGAACGCCACTTTTAGCGGAGCGACTTGTAGAATTATTCTATGAAGCAGGTTTCCCAAAAGGCGTATTAAATTTAGTACAAGGCGGAAAAGATGTTGTAAATAGCATTTTAGAAAATAAAGATATTCAAGCTGTTTCGTTCGTCGGTTCTGAGCCAGTAGCTCGTTACGTATATGAAACAGGTACGAAACACGGAAAACGTGTACAAGCGTTAGCGGGTGCAAAAAACCATGCGATTGTAATGCCAGATTGCAATCTTGAGAAAACAGTACAAGGTGTAATTGGATCTGCATTTGCAAGTAGTGGAGAGCGCTGCATGGCATGCTCAGTAGTAGCAGTAGTGGATGAAATTGCTGATGAATTCATTGATGTATTAGTAGCAGAAACGAAAAAATTAAAAGTAGGCGATGGCTTTAACGAAGATAACTATGTTGGACCATTAATTCGTGAATCTCATAAAGAGCGTGTTTTAGGCTATATTAATAGTGGTGTAGCAGATGGGGCAACTTTATTAGTAGATGGCCGTAAAATTAATGAAGAAGTTGGAGAAGGTTATTTTGTAGGTGCGACAATCTTTGATGGCGTGAATCAAGAAATGAAAATTTGGCAAGATGAAATTTTTGCTCCAGTATTAAGCATTGTACGTGTTAAAGATTTAGAAGAAGGTATTAAACTAACAAATCAATCTAAATTTGCAAATGGTGCGGTTATTTATACGTCAAATGGTAAACATGCACAAACATTCCGTGATAACATCGATGCTGGTATGATTGGTGTAAATGTAAATGTTCCAGCACCAATGGCATTCTTCGCATTTGCAGGGAATAAAGCTTCATTCTTTGGTGATTTAGGTACAAATGGTACAGATGGCGTTCAATTCTATACACGTAAAAAAGTTGTAACTGAGCGCTGGTTTTAATAAAGAGTAGACTGTCAAATTAGTTGTGAAATGAAAAACACCACTATTAATAGTGGTGTTTTTCGTTTTTATCAATTACTTTTTTCAAAAGCTAGTTTAACACCAAATCCAATTAGGACGATTCCTGTTAGCCCTTGAATATAACGTTGCGTTTTCGGTTTTTTCATAAAAGCACTAATTTTATCAATTAAAAATATATAAAACGCAAACCAAAAGGCGGTTAAAACGAGGTAAGTAAGGCCCATTACAAGAAGTTGAATAAATGTATTATGATTTGGATTTAAAAATTGCGGTAAAAAAGTTAAAAAGAAGACTGCTATCTTAGGATTTAATAAATTCGTTAGAAATCCTTGGCGAAAGCAAGAAGTATGTTTGTTTTCATTATTTAAAGATATATCATTTGTATCTACGCCTTCTTTATTTCTTACTGCTAAAAGGGCTTTAATACCGATATATATTAAATAGAGAGCCCCAACGTACTTGAAAATAGAAAATAAAAGAGCTGACTTTACAATAAGTGCAGAAAGACCAATTACAGCAGCTAAAGTATGAATTAATAGCGCGATACATGTACCGAACACTGTTTTTACTCCACCGACTTTACCGGCAATCAATGTATTTTTCATAGCCATTGCTGTATCTGGACCAGGTAAAATGATAAGACAAATAGACATAATGATGAAAAGAAGATAATTTTCTATCATAGCCGTCCCTCCTTTTTATTTTTAGAATATTTGATTAAAATCAGTGTAGCACAAAAGTGTATTTAATAAAATTAAATTTTATTAAAAATCATTAAATAAAAAGGCTATATAGTAGCTGTAATTACACTACTATATAGCCTCGATTTTATCCCGCTATTTGCGGGTAGTAAGATTTCCACCGCACAAGATTTAGCTGAAGCAAAGAAGTTAGGTGGGGGATGAACAAAACACCCACGCATTACAGTTTCATTTTATGCATTAAGTAAGTTAAAGAAACGATTCACATCTTCTTCTGAAACGTCACTTAACTGTTTATATTTATAATTCGGATTTTGATCTTTATCAACGACAACGGAGCGTACTCCTTCGAAGAAATCTTCATGTCTCATGAAATTTTTAGCAAGTATAAGGTCCGTAGCGAAGCATTCTTCAACGGATTTATCTTGTCCATCAATAAACTGTTTTAAGGTTACTTTTAGTGAAATAGGGGATTTTGATAACAGTGTTTCTTTTGTTTTTAGAGCAAAGGAACTTTCATCTTTCTCCAATGAATGGATGATTTCTTCAATTGTATCGAAAGCAAAATGTGAATTGATTGCTTCTAATGAAGGAGTCAGCTCGCTTTCTAAGTTTGGAGCAGTTGCAAATGTACGAATAACTTCTTTTAAATTAGTATGTACATCATCTTCTTTATGCCAATTTACACTTTCAAGTTCAGTAAGAAACTCTGGTAATGAATCAGATGTCATAAAGTAATCAGCAGCATTAATAAATAATACGTCAGAAGCTTTTAAAATAGATGCTGTTAAAGCAACGAAGCGTCCTGTATATCCAGGTGCTTTATTTAAGAAATATGCAGCTCCGACGTCTGGGAAGAAGCCGATATTCATCTCTGGCATTGCCCATTTCGTACGCTCAGTTACAATGCGATACTTCGCACCATTTGTAAGACCGACACCACCGCCCATTACAATTCCATCTAAACAAGCAATAATCGGTTTTGTATATTGATAAATATATGTATCAATTTCATACTCTTCTTCAAAAAAACGTTCTGCATGTTGCAATGCCACTTCATTGGAACGCGCTTCATAAAGAGTTTTAATGTCGCCGCCTGCACAAAAACCTTTTGTGCCAGCACCTTTTAACACGATAAGTGCAATACGCTCATCGTGTTCCCACTCTTTAAGTTTTTGTCCGATAGGTTGTAACATGTCATAAGATAAAGAATTAAGTGCTTTTGGACGGTTTAAAGTAATTGTTGCAACGCCGTTTTCACTAATAGAAAATAAAACGTGTTCAGTCATAATGCATCCTCCCTTACATATCTTCTTATTCTTAATTCTTGATATGTACTGAAATGTCCTTTATAAATTTTGTCAAAAGTTGACGGTAAATATTAATTTGGTCACCGCATATTTTGACGAGTTATCTTTGCAGGATTTCAGAGACTAAGGGGGAATATTACAACATTACTGTAAGTGTAATTATTTGAAGTTATAATGATAAAAACGCTATTATATAGGTGTGAATTGTTCATTATCAATTCTAAAAAGAGTGTTTGAAGAAAAAATGAATCGTACAATTGTAATAAAAAACTTTACACTGAATTAGAAATAGAGAAAGGAGAAATCGGAATGCCAGGACCTTTACTATTGTCGGTTATTATTTTGTCTTTTTTAATGATAGGAATAACGCAGTATTTTCATCATACAGATACGACAGAAGAAGTGAAGGATAAAGTACGTCTCGTATTTCCGATTTTTATAATATCTATTTCATTCTGTATTTTATTAAATAAAGATGGGTACATTGTCGCAGTGTTCTCATTTTTCGTCGCAATCGTTTTAATTACCGTTTTATATTATGTAATGAAAGACTTTATACAAAAATAAAGATGTCACAATAGACATTTTTATTTTGGGGAAAATATAAAATTTCACATACCGTATTTTATATAAAATACATAAAACATATAACAATAGAAAAGTGTGTACTTTGCTGTGTATGTACTTGTCAATCTTGCATAGCCACTATACTATTAAAATGTAGAGATTATAAAAAGGGGTTGTATCTATCATGAAATTTGAGATGCACACAAAAATTATTTCAAATGAAAAAGAAGTAAGATTACATATTGAAGAAAATATATTTCAATTAATATTGGATGGTTATCACTTATTTACAATTCAAGAAATATTGCCTTTATATAAATCAAATGAAGAAAGAATTGGAAGTGCAACGATATTGAAGCTAGAGTGGGAGAATGGAAAAACTACAATAAACTATCAACTCGTTTCACTAAAATCAGTAAATTAAAAGGAGTAGAAAAATATGAAGTTATTTCATACAGCGGATTGGCATTTAGGTAAGCTTGTTCATGGCGTGTATATGACTGAAGACCAAAAGATTGTATTAGATCAGTTTGTACAGGCGGTTGAAGAAGAAAAACCAGATGCCGTAATTATTGCAGGGGATTTATATGACCGAGCAATTCCACCTACAGAAGCAGTAGACTTATTAAATGATGTGCTGCAAAAAATAGTTATTGAATTACAAACACCAGTTATTGCAGTAGCTGGTAATCATGATAGTCCGGATCGTATCCATTTTGGAAGTGGTTTAATGAAAAAACAGGGATTACATATTGTAGGTCAATTTCAATTCCCGTATGAACCTGTCGTACTAAATGATGAATATGGAGAGGTTCACTTCCATCTAATACCGTATGCAGACCCAAGCATAGTTAGACACGTGTTGAAAAATGAAGACGTACGTTCTCATGATGATGCGATGCGCATTTTTATGAATGAGCTCTCTGAAACGATGGATAAAGAAGCTAGACATGTATTTGTTGGACATGCATTTATAACTTCTTCAGGAGAAGCGGAGGAGAATACAAGTGATGCAGAACGACCACTTTCAATTGGTGGTGCTGAATATGTAAATAGTCATTATTTTGATAAGTTTCATTACACAGCGCTTGGACATTTACATCAAGCGCATTTTGTACGTAATGAGACGATTCGATATTCTGGTTCACCACTTGCCTATTCTATTTCTGAAGAGAAACATAAAAAAGGTTATTACATTGTAGAAATGAATGAAACCGGTGAAGTAGCAATTGAAAAAAGGTTACTTTTACCACGTCGTAAAATGCGAACAGTAGAAGCGAAAATAGATGAATTATTACAGCACCCAGTAAGTGAAGATTACGTATTTGTAAAATTATTAGACGAAAATCCTGTCTTACAGCCAATGGAGAAAATACGATCTGTATATCCAAATGCAATGCACGTTGAAAGAGCGATGCAACGGCGAGAACTCACAGATACAAATGAAGTAACTGTTTCAAGACATAAAACGGATGATTTATCTCTTTTAAAGGCTTTCTATAAAGAAATGAAAGGGTTAGATTTATCAGAAGAGAAAGAACGCCTATTTATAGATGTATTACAAACAGTGCAAGAGCGGGAAGGTGAACGAGGATGAGACCGATTCAGCTTATTATGACAGCATTCGGGCCATATAAACAGAAAGAAGTAATCGATTTTGAAGATCTTGGAGAACATCGTATTTTCGCTATTTCTGGGAATACGGGAGCTGGAAAAACAACGATTTTTGATGCGATTTGTTATGTATTATATGGTGAGGCTAGCGGAGAAGAACGTAGTGATACGAGCATGCTTCGAAGTCAATTTGCTGATGATAATGTTTATACAAGTGTTGAACTAACCTTTCAGTTAAAAGGGAAACGCTATGAAATAAAACGACAACTTGGACATAAAAAACAAGGGAATAAGACTATTACAGGACATGCAGTAGAATTATATGAAGTTATTGATGGAGAAAACGTTCCAGCCGTCGATCGTTTTCATGTAACAGACGTAAACAAAAAAATGGAAGATTTAATTGGGTTAAGTAAACATCAATTTAGCCAAATTGTTATGTTACCCCAAGGGGAATTCCGAAAACTATTAACATCTGAGACGGAAAACAAAGAAGAGATTTTACGTCGTATTTTTAAAACGGATCGTTATAAATTAATGCGTGAGTTACTTGATCAAAAGAGAAAACAATGGAAAGACGTCTTGCAAGAAAAACAAAAAGAGAGAGAGCTCTATTTCCGTAATGTTTTTAAATTACCAATCCGTGATGGAGCATTATTAGAGACATTAGTGGCACAAGAACATGTAAATACGCATCAAGTAGTAGAAGTGTTAGAACAAGAAACAACCGTGTATAAGGCAGAGGTTGAGCAATTACAAGTAGAACAAGATGTTCAAACGAAGCAATTAAAGGATGCAGAAACACGTTTTCATGCAGCAAAATCTGTAAATGAGAAATTTATAGATTTACAACAAAAGAATGAGAAATATAACACTTTACAAGAGAACCGTGCAGCAATTGAAGGGAAAGAAAAATCCTTTAAACGTGCGGAACAAGCAAAACGCTTATTACCATTTGAACAATGGTATGAAGAAGCGATGCAAAATGAGCAGAAAGCTGAAAGTTTGTTAAAACAGATAATCGTCAAACAAGAACAGATAATGAATAGTTTTGAGCTTGCTCAGGAGAAGTATGAAGTAGTAAAGAATAAAGAACTTGAACGAGAAGAGGCTAAAAAACTTGTTCAAAGATTAGAAGAGTTACAAGCGATCATTGAATCATTAGCTGAGAGAAAGCTGAATTTACAAAATGCCGAAATTCAAATAGGGAAATTAAAAGAAAGTATGCAAAAGTTGGATCAACAACTAGAAGAGCATACAAGTCAAAAACAGGGAATGTCTGATGAATTGCAGCAATTAGAACAAGCACTTGAGCAATATGTAGTTAAAGTAGAAGAACTAACCAATATGCGAGAAGATGCAAAAGTTTTAAAGCAAGCATATGATGTTTGGCAAGAAAAACAAAAATTTGAGCAAGAAAAAGAAGCGGCAAATAATAAAATGCAAGTGGCAGTTCGTGCGTATGAAAACATGGAGCGCCGCTGGTTAAGTGAACAAGCTGGTATACTAGCTCTTCATTTACATGATGGTGAATCTTGTCCGGTATGTGGTAGTACGAATCACCCGCAAAAAGCTACAGAGCAAAGTAATGCGATCGATGAAAAAGAGTTAAACGATTTAAGAGATAAGAAGAACATTGCTGAAAAATTAAATGTGCAAGTAGAGGAGAAATGGAATTTCTATCGACTACAATATGAACAAGTGATAGAAGAAGTTGTGAAGCGCGGCTACAACTCGGAAAAATTAGCTGAAACATATAGTGCACTTGTTCAAAAAGGAAAACAATTAGCAGCAGACGTGAATACGTTAAAAGCAAGTGAAGAAACACGTAAGCAGATTGCTGTGAACATGAAAAGCGTAGAAGAAAAAATAGAAGAACTTCAGAAACAAAAACGGGAAGTAGAAACAATGCAGCACCGTACAGAAATGGAGTGCATGCAACTTCGTACGTCATATGAACATGATAAACGAAATATTCCAGAAAACTTACAAACAGTACAAGCTTGGAAAGCACAGTTGGACCAAGCTATGCAGGAACTTAGGTTAATGGAGGACGAATGGAAGAAAGTGCAGGAAGCGTATCAGCATTGGCAAAATGAAAATATACGTATTCAAGCTGAACAGAAAGGTGCTTCTAATCAATTTGAAAGTGCAAAATTGAAGAAAGAAGAAACTTTCGCACGCTTTATGAAAGAGCTAGAACAAAGCGGGTTTACAGATCAATTCACGTATAAAGAAGCCAAATTAAGCGATGCCCAGATGGAGATGTTACAAAAAGAAATTCAAGGTTATTATTCATCTCTCGAAGTGCTTGCAAAACAAATTGAAGAGTTAAACTCAGAATTAAAAGATAAAGAGTATATGGATATTACATCTTTAGGTGAACACATAAAAGAACTAGAAATTAATCTCGATATAATTAAAGAAAAACGTCAACGTGCGCAAAATGCGGTAACATATATTTCTGATTTACATGAAAATATTAGACGTATTGACGAACAAATTCACGATGAAGAGAAAGCCTTCCAAGAACTTGTTGATCTATATGAAGTAATGAAAGGTGATAACGAAAGTCGTATATCATTTGAACGTTACATCCTAATTGAGTATTTAGAACAAATTGTTCAAATCGCAAACGAACGACTACGTAAATTATCAAATGGACAATTTTATTTAAAACGAAGTGAGCGAGTTGAAAAGAGAAACCGTCAAAGTGGATTAGGATTAGATGTGTACGATGCATACACTGGTCAAACACGTGATGTAAAAACATTATCTGGCGGAGAGAAATTTAACGCATCACTTTGCTTAGCGCTAGGAATGGCAGATGTAATTCAAGCATATGAAGGTGGTATTTCCATCGAAACAATGTTCATCGATGAAGGGTTCGGTTCATTAGATGAAGAATCATTAACGAAAGCAGTAGATGCCTTAATTGACTTACAAAAATCAGGCCGATTTATCGGTGTCATTTCACACGTACAAGAGCTGAAAAACGCAATGCCGGCTGTATTAGAAGTAACGAAGCAGAAGGATGGGTGTAGTCAGACTAGGTTTGTGGTGAAGTAAGCCTAGAAAATGGAGTAGGGAACCTACCGATACTTTTAGTGTCATATGTATGAATAATAAAACGTCGTCTCTTCATTGGAGACGACGTTTTATTTTATAAAATATCTATGAATTATCTGTAGAAGGCGGCGTATTCTCTAAACGATTATAAGTTTTAAAGGCTGAAATTGCCGAGATAACTCCGCCTACTAAAAATAAAGCGGATCCTCCAACTAAGATGATACGACTGACATATGTTTCCCGTGCTTCTTCGACTTCTTCTTGTAACGCTGTAGGCATATGAATTCCCCTTTATAAAAGTTGTTTTATAAATAGTATATACAAACGCCTAAAATGTGTTAAAATAACTGATGATTTTATGCAGTGGGTAATTAGATGAGTAGGATGCGAGTGGCTAAATAAATCTTCATCACAAATTTATGCGAACTTCACATAGAGCACATATTAACATTGTATTATGTATATGTACCAAATAAATAAATAAATAAAGTGAATGTAAGTTCTGTTTTCAAAAATTTAAAATCCTTTTATTTCTATATGAAAGTTTTAATCAAGGGTTTTAAAAAATTTGGAAATAGATCTTATGAATATGGAATTCATATAAAAGGGGAATGTCTTATGACAACATATACGAGTGAAATGAGAAAAACTTTAGTTTCAGAAGAAGATGTAGATATTTTAAAAATTATGGCGCATCCAATCCGCCTGCAAATTGTAAATGAATTAAGTACGAGAAAAACTTGTAATGTAACACAATTAACAGAGTTACTGAATATTCCGCAATCTACTGTTTCACAACATTTATCAAAAATGAAGGGTAAAGTGTTACGAGCAGAGAGAAGAGGTTTAGAAATTTATTATCATATTAACAATTTAAAAGCGAGTAAGATTGTTAATGTTTTAGGGTATATAAACTAGTGAAATATTTTTATATAAAATGGCCCCTGCTGTTGAGCAGGGGCTATTTTGTGTTGTTTTATGTATTTGTATTTAAAACTTTATAGTTTTTATGATTTACAATTGTTCGATCAAATTCAAAAGTACCACCGCTTACATTTGTAATTTCAACTAAGACCGATTCAGTATAAAGTTTTAGTACAGATCCTGTAATCTTTAAATTGTTTCGTTGAAAAAGTATAGTATCCCCTACGTTTGCTTTCATAGTACCTCCTTAAAGACAGAAATATTTTTTATTATATATATTAAACCACGGATAGATATATTAGTGAATATTTAGTTTTATTTATTGGAAAAAAATTTGTGATTTTATAAAAAATAAGGTACATCGAAGTATAAAAATTTTTTCTACTTGTAAAGGGAAATTTTAATTTAGCAATTGTATAACATGAGACATAATTTTTATAAAAGAAGATGATAAAACAGTTGTAAGTTGTATTGAAGCTAAACATTATAAAAGCTACTTATGTATTTAATCAGTAGTTTTTTGTATTTCGTCCTTCGTTTTCTGTAACTGATTCCATGTTTTTGACGCTCTATCTTGTAAGTGCTTACATAGGCGGAAACATCTTATACAATGAAGGTGTTAAATCAAAAGAGGTGACCAAAATGAACATAAAAAAAGTAAATTTAGCGAATAGCATTGAAATAGAAAGAGGAGGCGGAAAGGTATGAAAAAATCAACTGTTAATCCATGGTTTGTTGTTCTTGGCACAGTTATAGTACAGATGGGGCTTGGAACGATATATACATGGAGTTTATTCAATCAGCCTTTAGTTAGTAAATATGGTTGGAGTCTTAACGCTGTTGCGATAACTTTCTCAATTACTAGTCTTTCTTTAGCATTTTCAACTTTATTTGCGAGTAAATTGCAAGAAAAATGGGGACTTCGTAAACTTATTATGATAGCTGGATTAGCATTAGGACTAGGATTAATACTTAGTTCACAAGCGTCCTCATTAATATTGCTTTATGTACTAGCAGGAGTTGTTGTAGGTTATGCAGATGGTACAGCATATATCACTTCACTATCAAATTTAATAAAGTGGTTTCCGGAGCGTAAAGGTTTAATTGCTGGTATTTCTGTCTCTGCATATGGTTCAGGTAGCTTAATTTTTAAATATGTTAACGCACAGTTGATTGAATCAGTTGGTGTATCGCAAGCATTTATATACTGGGGTTTAATTGTTACAGCTATGATTGTAATTGGCGCTTGTTTAATCCATCAAGCCGCAGATCAAGGAGCAGTTCATGAAACAAAAACTAAGGAATACACAACGAAAGAAATGTTAGGCACAAAACAAGTATACTTATTATTTATAATGTTATTTACATCATGTATGAGTGGCTTATACTTAATTGGTATGGTAAAAGACATTGGTGTTCAACTTGTGGGACTTAGCGCAGCAACAGCAGCTAATGCGGTGGCTATGGTTGCAATCTTTAATACATTAGGTCGTATTATTTTAGGACCGTTATCGGATAAAATTGGTCGTTTAAAAATCGTTACTGGTACTTTTGTTGTTATGGCGAGTTCAGTTTTAGTTCTAAGTTTTGTAGATTTAAATTATGGTATTTACTTCGTATGTGTAGCAAGTGTAGCGTTTTGCTTTGGTGGAAATATCACTATTTTCCCAGCTATTGTTGGTGATTTCTTCGGTATGAAAAACCATAGTAAGAACTATGGAATTGTGTATCAAGGATTTGGATTTGGGGCGCTTGCAGGTTCCTTTATCGGTGCACTTCTGGGTGGATTCAAACCAACGTTCATGGTGATTGGTGTATTATGTGTCGTGTCATTCATTATCGCAATTTTAATTCAAGCACCTAAACATAAAAAAGAACAAGAAGAAGAGTATCGCAGCGTAGCATAAGTATATAAATCTTCTATAACACTATGATTACGAAAAAGCATCCTATTCTATTAATTAGGATGCTTTTTTTATGAGTTATTTTAACAAGGTTAAATTACTTTTTGGATTTTTATAGATGTAAAAGTGAGTGAAGTACTTATTTGGATTATATTGGAATATAATAAATTAATACATCGCATTCAAAATATATATTAAATCTTAAATAATAAAGAAGACATTCATTAGTATTTGCAAGATTTGTTTTCAGAAAAATATTGAGAAAATATATACTTGAGTTTTTCATAAAGCGTTGTAAATGAACGTAGCTCTAGTTTATCTTCTTCAATTTTAAAAAGAGGAGTTTGAATTTTATTTATAATATAAGTACTTTTAATGCGTTTACATATGATTTTATTAAGAAACATTAAAATACTTTATCTGAAAAATAAAAAAAGATTGACAAGTTTATTGAGAAACATTATCATTTCGGTGTAAGATAGTAAATGAAAAACATTATCAATAAAATAGATTTTAAAGTAATGCGCACTTGACCAATTAGTTTAGTAAGTGTATTATTTTTTACAACGCTGATGATAATGAAAATCAATATCATTATTATTAGTGTTACTTAATGAAATTAATGTTTATGTGAAAGGATAGAGAAAATGAACTTAGGGGAATTTGATGGGAAAACAGTTTTAGTAACAGGTGCAGCACAAGGCATAGGCAGTGTCGTTGCCGAAATGTTTTTAGAAAGAGGAGCCACAGTTATTGCGGTTGATCAAAATGAAGAGGGGTTAAATGTACTCTTAAATCAAAATGAATTAAATAAAACACGTATGAAAACGTTTCGTTTAGATGTGAGTGATAGCACTGCTGTTGAAGACATTGTAAATCATATTGCAAATGAAATAGCGCCAATAGATATTTTAGTAAACGTTGCAGGGGTTTTACGTATGGGAGCAATTCATTCGTTAAGTGATGAAGATTGGAATAAAACATTCTCTGTAAATACTACAGGGGTTTTCAATATGTCCCGAGCGGTAAGTAAAAATATGATGTTAAGAAAATCAGGGGCAATTGTTACAGTCGGTTCAAATGCGGCAAATACGCCGAGAATGGAGATGGCTGCGTATGCTGCGTCAAAGGCTGCAACAACGATGTTTATGAAGTGTTTAGGATTAGAGCTTGCAGCATACAATATACGCTGCAACTTAGTTTCTCCAGGTTCTACTGAAACTGAGATGCAAAGATTACTATGGGCTGATGAGAATGGAGCTAAAAATATAATTGCTGGTTCTCAAAATACATATAGACTCGGAATTCCATTACAAAAAATTGCACAACCTTCAGAAGTTGCTGAAGCAGTGTTATTTTTAGCTTCAGATAGAGCAAGTCATATTACAATGCACAATTTATGTGTCGATGGCGGTGCTACGTTAGGAGTTTAATAAAAATTCAGGAGGTTATTATATTATGAGTGAACATACAGCTGTAAAGGAATTGTCAGAAAAACTTTTAGAAGATTATAAGACTGAATCTTCGTTCTTTTTTGCTTCACCAACTCGAACGATATTAGCAGAAGGAGAGTTTACTACAGTAAAGCATCGTGAAATTGAAAGTTTCCCAGAGCTTGTGCAAGCGACATTAAGTAATGCGAAACAAGCTGGAAATCCAAATCCTATTGTTATGGGTGCTTTGCCATTTGATCGTAGAAAAGAAGTCCAACTTATCGTACCAGAATATAGTAGAATTTCTGAGCGTTTACAATTGGATACAACCAATCAGCTTGAAACAAATGAGAACGTAACATTTGAAATGACGCCAGTACCAGAACCTGAAGTTTATATGAATGGTGTGAAGCAAGGAATTAAAAAAATACAGGACGGTGATTTGAAGAAAATCGTTCTATCTAGATCGTTAGATGTTAAATCTTCCGAAAAGATTGATAAGCAAAAACTTTTGCGAGAATTAGCAGAGCATAATAAGCATGGTTATACATTTGCTGTAAATTTACCGAAAGATGAAAAAGAGAACAGTAAGACGCTAATTGGAGCAAGCCCTGAATTACTTGTTTCACGTAATGGTATGCAAGTTATTTCTAACCCGTTAGCTGGTTCAAGGCCACGTAGTGAGGACCCAGTAGAAGATAAAAGAAGAGCAGAGGAATTACTTTCTTCGCCAAAAGATTTACATGAACATGCGGTAGTAGTTGAAGCGGTTGCCGCTGCACTTCGTCCGTATTGTCATACATTACATGTTCCAGAAAAGCCATCAGTTATTCATAGTGAAGCGATGTGGCATTTGTCTACAGAAGTGAAAGGTGAACTTAAGGATCCAAATACTTCTTCTTTACAATTAGCAATTGCCCTTCATCCTACGCCAGCAGTTTGCGGAACTCCGATGGAAAAAGCAAGAGAGGCTATACAGCATATTGAGCCATTTGACCGCGAGTTCTTTACAGGAATGCTAGGATGGAGCGATTTAAATGGAGATGGAGAATGGATTGTTACAATTCGTTGTGCTGAAGTACAAGAAAATACACTTCGTTTATATGCAGGAGCTGGAGTTGTTGCTGAGTCAAAACCAGAAGATGAGTTAGCAGAAACATCAGCTAAGTTCCAAACAATGCTAAAAGCTTTAGGGTTAAGAGATAGTTCACTTAATGAAAAATAGGGGGAAGAAAGAATGCTAGTAGGTTATACAGAATGGCCAAAAGAATTTGCCGATCGTTACCGAGAAGCAGGATGTTGGCTTGGTGAAACATTTGGAGGAGTGTTAAGAGAGCGGGCTGAGAAATATGGAGATCGAATCGCGGTTGTAAGTGGTAAGAAGCATATAACATATAGTGAACTTAATAAAAAGGTAGATCGTTTAGCAGCAGGTTTACTGAATTTAGGAATAAAGAAAGAGGACAGAGTTGTAATCCAGTTACCTAACATTATCGAGTTTTTCGAAATATGTTTTGCACTATTTCGAATTGGAGCGCTTCCTGTCTTTGCACTACCTTCACATCGAAGCAGTGAAATTAGTTATTTTTGTGAGTTTGGCGAGGCGAGCGCTTACGTTATTTCAGATAAGGCTCTCGGTTTTGATTATCGAAAATTAGCAAGAGAAGTGAAAGAGAAAGTGCCAACTTTACAACATGTAATTGTAGTGGGAGAAGAGGAAGAGTTTGTGAACATAAATGATCTGTATATGGATCCCGTCTCATTACCAGAAGTTCAGCCAAGTGATGTTGCATTTCTCCAATTATCAGGAGGCACAACAGGTCTTTCTAAATTAATTCCTAGAACACATGATGACTATATTTATAGTTTACGTGTTAGCGCTGAAATTTGTAATTTGAATGCAGAAAGCGTCTATATGACAGTTCTTCCAGTAGCACACAATTATCCAATGAGTTCTCCAGGAACATTTGGAACTTTCTATGCGGGTGGAAAAGTGGTATTGGCAACTGGTGGTAGCCCAGATGAGGCATTTGCTCTTATCGAAGAAGAAAAAGTTACAATTACAGCGCTCGTTCCGCCATTAGCAATGATTTGGCTTGATGCTGCATCTTCTCGTAATGCCGATTTATCGAGCCTAGAGGTTATTCAAGTAGGTGGTGCTAAGTTTAGTGCTGAGGTTGCAAAACGTATACGCCCTACATTTGGATGTACGTTACAGCAAGTATTCGGTATGGCGGAAGGATTAGTGAACTATACAAGATTAGACGATCCGGAAGAAATTATTATTCATACACAAGGTAGACCAATGTCTGCACACGATGAAGTACGAGTTGTTGATGAAAATGACAACGATGTAAAACCTGGCGAAGTAGGTAGTTTATTAACACGAGGTCCATATACAATTCGTGGTTACTATAAAGCCGAAGAGCATAATGCACGATCATTTACAAAGGATGGATTTTATCGCACAGGAGATCTTGTAAAAGTAAATGAACAAGGATACATCATTGTAGAAGGAAGAGATAAAGATCAAATTAACCGTGGTGGTGAGAAAGTTGCTGCGGAAGAAGTTGAAAATCATCTATTAGCACACGATGCGGTTCATGACGTAGCAATTGTATCTATGCCTGACGATTATTTAGGTGAACGCACCTGTGCTTTTGTTATAGCTCGCGGGCAAGTTCCAACTGTAAGTGAATTAAAAATGTTTTTAAGAGAACGTGGTATAGCGGCTTATAAAATTCCAGATCGAATTGAATTTATTGAATCATTCCCGCAAACAGGAGTCGGAAAAGTCAGCAAAAAAGAACTACGTAAAGTCATTGCTGAAAAACTTATTACAGTAAAACAATAATAAAAACCGGAAGGAAGTGATTAGATGGCTATCCCATCTATTTCAGTATATAAAATGCCAATTGAATCAGAACTACCAAAAAATAAAGTGAATTGGACACCAGATCCGAAACGTGCAGTACTTTTAATTCATGACATGCAAGAATATTTTCTTGATGCATATAGCGATAAAGAATCACCAAAAGTAGAACTTATTTCAAATATTAAAATGATAAGAGAAAAATGTAAGGAACGTGGTATACCAGTTGTTTATACAGCACAACCTGGTGGGCAAACGTTAGAACAACGAGGTTTATTACAAGACTTTTGGGGTGACGGTATTCCTGCTGGACCGGATAAAAAGAAAATTGTTGATGAACTTACTCCTGATGAAGATGATATATTCCTAACAAAATGGAGATATAGTGCATTTAAAAAGACAAATCTATTAGAAATTTTAAATGAACAAGGAAGAGATCAACTTATTATTTGCGGTATTTATGCGCATATTGGCTGTCTTTTAACAGCTTGTGAAGCATTTATGGATGGTATAGAGCCCTTCTTTGTAGCAGATGCAGTTGCTGATTTTTCACTAGAGCATCATAAACAAGCATTGGAGTATGCATCTAATAGATGTGCAGTAACGACATCAACAAACCTACTGTTAAACGATTTGCAAAGTGTAAAAGGTGATGAGAGTGAAGGAATCACTATACAGGAAGTGCATGAACTAGTTGCACAACTACTTCGTGAGCCAATAGAAAGTATTGATTTTGATGAGGACTTATTAAATAGAGGACTTGATTCGGTCAGAATTATGAGTTTAGTAGAGAAGTGGCGTCGTGAAGGGAAAGAAATCACTTTTGCAGATTTAGCAGAACATCCAACTGTTGCAGGTTGGTACAGTTTACTATCTTCACAAACAGCACAGGTGCTGTAACAAATAGACTACATAATAAAGGGGTAGTAAAGAATGCCTAACAGTCAAAAGATTCGTCATTCGTTATCATCTGCGCAGTCTGGTATGTGGTTTGCGCAACAATTAGATCCGCTTAACCCAATTTATAATACTGGGGAATATGTAGAAATAAACGGAAATATTCATCAAGAAATTTTCGAATTAGCTGTACGTAAAGTTGTAATAGAAGCAGAAGCACTTCATGTTCGCTTCGAAGAGGATGAAATTGGCCCATGGCAAGTTATTGAAGAATCACAGTTTTATATGCATTTTATTGACGTTCGTAAAGAAGAAAACCCTGAAGAAGCTGCTAAAGTATGGATGAAAAATGATTTATCTATGCCCGTCGATTTGAAAAAAGATATTTTATTTACGGAAGCACTTATTCAAGTTGAAAATAATCGTTTCTTTTGGTATCAGCGCATCCATCACATTGTGATGGATGGCTATGGATTTTCACTTCTTAGCCAAAAGGTAGCGAATGAGTATACATCACTTATAGAAGAAACAAACAAGAATGAAAAGCCATTTGGTTCTCTTACAAAAGTTGTACAAGAAGATATTGAGTATCGTGAGTCTAAACAATTTCAGGAAGATCGTACTTTTTGGTTAGAAAAGTTTGCTGATGAACCAGAAGTTGTAAGCTTGGCAGAACGAGCACCGAGAACATCAAATGGATTTTCACGAGAAACAGCTTATTTATCTAGTTCTAGCACGAAAACTTTACTAGAAGATATCAATATTTCGTTAACAAGTTGGCCGGAATTCATTGTCGCTGTAACAAGTATTTATATGCATAAATTAACAGGTGAAAATGATATTGTTTTAGGTTTACCGATGATGGGGCGTCTAGGTTCTGTATCTATTCATACACCAAGTATGGTAATGAATTTAGTACCACTGCGTCTCACTGTAACTCCAAATATAACTCTTGCGGAATTATTGCAGCAAGTTTCTAAAGAAATCCGAGATGTACGTCGTCATCATAAATACCGTCACGAGGAATTAAGAAGAGACTTAAAGTTACTAGGTGAAAATCAAAGGTTGTTTGGACCGTTAGTGAATGTTATGCCTTTTGATTACGGGCTTAATTTTGCTGGAAATCGTGGTATTACGCATAACTTATCAGCAGGACCTGTAGATGATTTATCGATAAATGTATATAAACGTTTTGATCAAAATGAGCTAATGATTCATTTTGATGCGAATCCCGAAGTATATAATGGCGCGGAGCTAGCATTGCATAAAGAAAGATTTATGAATCTATTTGAATTAGTAATAAAGAATTATGAGAAAAACGAGTCGATTGGAAAAATAAATATTACTCTGCCTGAAGAAAATCATAAGGTTTTATTGGAATGGAACAAAACGAAGGAAGATGATGAGTTAATCAGTCTACCTATATCATTTGAAAAACAAGTGCAAAAAAATCCAAATAAACTAGCGATTACTTGTGACGGTATAAACCTTACGTATAAAGAGCTAAATGAACGAGCGAATGAACTAGCACATTATTTAGTAGAAGAAGGAATACGACCAAATCAGTTTGTAGCTTTAGTATTCCCTAGATCAATAGAAATGGTAGTTAGTATGCTAGCAGTCTTAAAGGCTGGTGCAGCATATTTACCAATAGATCCAGAATACCCAGCAGAAAGAGTTAATTATATAGTAGATGATGCAAAACCAGTTTGTATCATAACACATTCATCTGTTTCATCTAAGTTAGTTATAGAAAATGGTATGAAAAAAATTGTATTAGATGGCGAAGAAACGAAACTAGCGTTACATACATATTCTCGTATGAATATAGCATGTAAGAATGATGTATTACTTTTAAACCCAGCCTATACAATATATACTTCAGGCTCAACAGGAAACCCAAAAGGTGTAATTGTTCCTATGAGAGGTTTAAGTAACTTTTTAATGGCTATGCAACAAAAGTTTTCGTTAAATGAAAATGATCATTTATTAGCAGTTACAACTTTTGCGTTTGATATTTCTGCTCTAGAAATTTATTTACCTCTTATTAGTGGTGCAAGTTTAACAATTGCGCAAAAAGAAGACATACAAGAGCCTTCTGCATTAACGACACTTTTACAAGAAGAAAGAGTGACCATTATGCAGGCTACACCGACGCTTTGGCAGGCGTTAGTAACTGATTATCCAGAGAAGCTACAAGGGCTAAACATACTTGTTGGTGGTGAAGCTCTTCCAGCGCATTTAGCAAATAAATTAAAAGAATTAGGTTGCTCAATAACTAATTTATATGGACCAACTGAAACGACGATTTGGTCTACTTTCATGAACATTGATGAAAGTGAAAAGGGTATACCTCCTATTGGAAAGCCAATTTCCAATACAGAAGTGTATGTATTGGATGCAGGGTTACAACCAGTTCCACCTGGAGTTATTGGTGAATTATATATTGCAGGGGAAGGACTTGCAAGCGGATATTTAGGAAAACCTGAGTTAACAGCTGAACGGTTTGTTGCAAATCCTTATGGAGAATCAGGGAAGCGCATGTACCGTACAGGAGATCTTGTGAAATGGCGTAGTGATGGTGCGTTAGAGTACATTAGTCGCGCAGATCATCAAATTAAAATTCGTGGATTCCGAATTGAATTAGCTGAAATTGAAACGGTATTACAACGACATGAAAATATTCAACAAGCGGTAGTAATGGTACGAGAAGATCGTCCAAATGATAAACGCATCATTGCATATATCATTGCAGAAGAAAAGGAACCGATTAATCTTTCAGAAATTCGTTCTTATGTTTCAGAAAGTTTAGCGAATTATATGATACCATCGGCATTTGTTGTGCTAGAAGAATTACCATTAACGCCAAATGGTAAGGTTGACAGAAAGAAATTACCTGCGCCTAATTTTAATGGAATGAACAATGAGAGGGTTGCTAGAAATCCGAAAGAAGAAATATTATGTGATTTATTTGCAGAAGTACTTGGTGTTTCTCGAATTAGTATTGATGATAATTTCTTTGAAATGGGTGGACATTCCCTTCTTGCATCTCGTTTAATGGCAAGAATTCGTGAAACGTTAAGTGTGGAATTAGGTATCGGGAAACTATTTGAATCACCAACTGTTGCCGAACTGGCGAAACAATTAAACCATGCAAAAAGTGCAAGACCAGCTATTCAGAAAGCAAGTAGGCCAAATGAAGTTCCACTTTCATTTGCACAGCGCAGGTTATGGTTCTTAAATTGTTTAGAAGGTCCAAGTCCTACTTATAATATTCCGCTAGTCATTCGTATGAATGGAATATTGAATGAGGAAGCATTACAAGGTGCTTTTTATGATGTAGTTGCGAAACATGAAACACTTAGAACAATTTTCCCTAACGTATTAGGTAGTTCCTATCAGAAAATTTTAGATATGGAAAACTTAAATCTAGAAATGATTATAACAAAAACATGTAAAGATGAATTAGAAAGTGTACTTTCAGAGGCGGTAAGATATAGTTTTAACCTCGATATTGAGCCGGCAGTTCGTTTGCAACTTTTTACAGTGAGTGAAAACGAACATGTATTATTAATTTTATTACATCATATTGTAGGTGATGGCTGGTCATTACAGCCGTTAACGAGAGATTTTACAGCGGCGTATAAAGCACGATGTCAAGGTGACAGAGTTCAGCTGGAGACACTTCCAGTTCAATACGCAGATTATGCACTTTGGCAACAACAATTGCTAGGTGATGAAACGACACCAGAGAGTCTTATTTCAACACAATTAGATTTTTGGAAAGAAGAACTTAAAGGTTTACCAGATCAAATGGAGTTACCTACAGATTTCCAGCGTCCAATTGAGACGAGTTACCGCGGGGAAACAATTCATTTTCATATAGATGAAGGTATGCATAGTAGGTTAGTAGAGCTTGCACGTAAAAATGGAGTTAGTTTGTTTATGGTGTTACAAGCAGGGCTTAGTGCACTATTTACAAGATTAGGTGCAGGCACTGATATACCAATTGGAAGTCCCATTGCTGGAAGAAATGATGATGTACTTTCAGATATTGTTGGTTTATTTGTAAATACATTAGTGTTACGTACAAATACTTCAGGAGATCCAAGTTTTAAAGAATTATTAAATAGAGTGAAGCAGGTAAATCTTGCAGCTTATGAAAATCAAGATGTTCCATTTGAAAGGCTTGTTGAAGTGTTAAATCCAGTACGTACTCGAAACAGCCACCCGTTGTTTCAGGTTATGTTAGCTTTTCAAAATACACCAGAAGCAACGTTTAATGTACCAGGTTTAGAAGCGAGCCTTGAAATTCAAAGCGTCGGTTCTGCAAAATTTGATTTAACATTTGAAATTAGTGAGAGTAACGGGGATGATGGTACTCCGAACGGTTTACATGGATTACTAGAGTTTAGTACCGATTTATATAAACGTGAAACGGTTCAAAAACTAATAGAACGATTCATTTTGTTATTAGATGATGCGGCGACAAATCCGGATCAATCCATTGGCAGATTAGAAATATTAACTTTAGCAGAGAAAAATACAGTATTAGAAAAGTGGAATGGTGGTTTTCAAATTGCACCAGAAATGACATTGCCACAATTATTTGAAAAACAGTCTCATATAAATCCAAATTCTATTGCTGTTGTCTTTGAAGATAAGAAATTAACTTATGAAGAGTTAAATAGAAAAGCAAATAAAATAGCTCGATTCCTAATAGCAAAAGGGATTGGTCCTGATCAACTCGTTGCTTTAGCGATGCCAAGATCATTAAACATGGTGGTAAGCTTATTAGCTGTTCTTAAAGCGGGTGCTGGATACCTTCCGTTAGATCCAGATTACCCAGCAGATCGTATTTCATTTATGCTACACGATGCGAAACCATCATGTGTTTTAACGAATTCAGAAGTGGAAATTGAATGTGACGAGGCACTAAAAGTTTTAGTTGATGATGTGAAAGTAATAGCAGAAGTTGAGAAATATAGTGAAGACAATATTGATGAAGTGGAACGAATTAAGCCATTATCTCCATCACATATTGCTTACGTTATTTATACATCAGGCTCAACGGGTAGACCGAAAGGCGTTATGATACCTCATCAAAATGTAGTAAGACTTTTAGGGGCAACTGATCATTGGTTCCAGTTTGACGGAAACGATGTTTGGACGATGTTCCATTCATACGCTTTTGATTTCTCGGTTTGGGAAATTTGGGGACCTTTATTATACGGAGGGCGTTTAGTTGTAGTGCCACATACTGTAAGTCGCTCGCCGAAAGAATTTTTACAGCTTCTTGTTAAAGAAAAGGTTACGGTTTTAAATCAAACTCCATCAGCGTTCTATCAATTGATGCAAGCAGATCGTGAAAATGAAGAGATTGGCCAAAAATTATCTTTACGATATGTTGTTTTTGGAGGAGAAGCACTTGAGCTAAGTCGCTTAGAAGATTGGTATAGTCGACATCCTCATAATGCACCAAAGCTTATTAATATGTACGGTATTACGGAGACGACAGTGCATGTTAGTTATATTGAATTAGATGAAACTATCGTCTCTTTACGAGCAAATAGTTTAATTGGGTGCAGTATACCTGACCTTAAAGTGTATGTGTTAGACAACTATTTACAACCAGTGCCACCTGGAGTAGTTGGAGAAATGTATGTTGCAGGTGCAGGGCTTGCGCGTGGATATTTAGGAAGAGCAGGATTAACGGCTGAACGCTTTATCGCAGATCCATTTGGCAAGCCAGGTACAAGAATGTATCGTACAGGAGACTTAGCTCGCTGGCGTAAAGATGGGACGCTAGATTATATAGGACGTGCAGATCATCAAATAAAAATTCGTGGATTCCGAATTGAATTAGGAGAAATAGAAGCAGTCATAATGAAGCACCCTAAAGTTGAGCAAGTAGCCGTTATTGTACGGGAAGATCAACCAGGGGATAAACGGTTAGTTTCTTATATCGTCGCATCAAATGATGAAGAGATTGATACGAATGAAATGCGTCAGTTTGCTAGTGGTAGTTTACCAGATTATATGGTTCCATACGCTTTTGTAGTAGTAAATGAGTTACCTTTAACTCCAAACGGTAAATTAGATAGAAAGGCATTGCCAGCTCCAGAATTTATCGCATCATCTTCTAGTCGTGGTCCAAGAACACCGCAAGAAGAAATGTTATGTGACTTGTTTACAGAAGTGCTAAGTGTACCTCAAATTGGAATTGATGACGGATTTTTTGACCTTGGTGGGCATTCACTCCTTGCAGTACAGCTTATGAGCCGCATTAAAGAGGCGCTTGGAGTGGAACTAAACATTGGCACTTTATTTGCAGCACCGACTGTTGCAGGGTTAGCTGAAAGACTTGAGATGGGGAATGGTCAAAGTGCACTTGATGTGTTGCTTTCATTACGAGCAAGCGGGGATCAATTACCACTATTTTGTGTACATCCAGCAGGTGGATTAAGTTGGTGCTATGCAGGACTTATGAAATCTTTAGGAACAGATTATCCAATCTATGGTGTACAAGCACGTGGTATTGCTAAAAATGAAGAACTTCCAAAAACTTTAGAGGAGATGGCGGCGGATTACTTGAAACACGTTCGTGAAGTACAGCCTCATGGACCATATCGTTTACTAGGCTGGTCGCTTGGAGGAAATGTTGTGCATGCAATGGCGGCGCAACTACAAAATGAAGGGGAAGAAGTAGAATTACTCGTTATGCTTGATTCTTATCCTGGACACTTCTTACCGAATACGGAAGCGCCTACTGAAGAGGAAGCGTTAATAGCATTACTTGCTTTAGGCGGATATGACCCAGATAACATGGATGGTAAACCACTTACAATGGAAAGTGCAGTTGAAATCCTTCGTAAAGATGGAAGTGCATTAGCAAGTCTTGAAGAAGAGACTATATTGAATTTGAAAGAAACATATGTAAATTCAGTAGGGTTGTTAGGGAAGTATGTACCGAAAGTTTATAACGGAGATATCTTATTCTTTAGATCTACTATTATACCAGATTGGTTTGATCCTATTTCTCCAAATACGTGGCTAAATTATTTAGACGGGCAAATTGTGCAGCACGATATTGATTGTAGACATAAAGATCTATGTCAGCCAGGTCCACTCACGGAAATTGGACAAGTATTAGCGAAATATTTGCAGAATAAGAAAGGGGTAAGTAGAGTATGACGAATCCATTTGAAAATGATAATTACACATATAAAGTATTAATAAATGAGGAGGGCCAGTATTCTCTCTGGCCTGCTTTTCTCGATGTACCTATTGGCTGGAATGTCGTATATGAAGAAGCTAGTAGGCAGAGCTGCTTAGAATATGTTGAATATAACTGGAAAGATTTGAATCCGAAAAGTAATCAAGTTCGCGAAAAAACATTAGCAGGAAAACGATAATGAAAGCAAAACTAAATCCAAAAGTAGTTGTAAGTATCGTGTATATAACTGCGATGTTTATGGCTGCGATGGACGCAACGATTGTAAATGTAGCACTGCAAACGATAAGTAGAGAACTACAAGTACCTGCATCTGCAATGGGGACGGTTAATGTTGGGTATTTAGTTAGTTTAGCTGTTTTCCTTCCAATTTCTGGTTGGTTAGGAGATCGTTTTGGGACGAAAAGAGTATTTTTAATTGCTCTTTTCGTATTTACAATCGCTTCTGCTTTATGCGGAATGGCTAACGATATTACTTCATTGAATATTTTTCGTATCATTCAAGGTGCTGGTGGAGGGCTTTTAACACCGGTCGGAATGGCGATGTTATTTCGAACATTTTCACCAAAGGAAAGACCGAAGATTTCCCGGTTCATTGTACTTCCAATTGCTGTAGCGCCAGCAGTTGGGCCTATCATCGGTGGTTTCTTTGTAGATCAAATGTCTTGGCGTTGGGCATTTTATATTAATGTACCGTTTGGAATCGTTGCATTGCTATTTGGACTTCTATTTTTAGCAGAGCATGTTGAAAAATCAGCTGGTCGCTTTGATTCTCTTGGCTTTATTTTATCAGCACCAGGATTTGCGATGCTTATATATGCACTCAGCCAGGGACCATCAAAAGGGTGGATTTCTCCAGAAATTATGAGTACCGGGGTAGCTGGGCTTGGATTCATTGCGTTGTTTATAATCGTAGAACTGAAAGTAAAGCAACCGATGTTAGATTTACGCTTATTAAAAGAACCAGTATTTAGAAAGATGAGCATTATATCATTATTTTCATCAGCTGGTTTATTAGGAATGTTATTTGTTTTTCCACTTATGTATCAAAATGTGATAGGAGTTTCCGCGCTAGAATCAGGACTTACGACATTTCCAGAGGCGATTGGATTAATAATTTCTTCACAAATTGTGCCATGGTCATATAAGAAATTAGGAGCTCGAAAGGTAATTTCTATTGGATTAATATGTACGGCGGTTATATTTGTTTTATTGAGTTTTGTAAATCACCATACGAATCCGTGGCAAATCCGGGCATTATTGTTTGGCATTGGTATTTTCTTAGGTCAATCTGTCGGTGCGGTTCAATTTTCTGCCTTTAACAATATCACGCCGCCTTCTATGGGGAGAGCGACTACTATATTCAATGTGCAAAATCGATTAGGTTCAGCAATAGGAGTAGCTGTTTTAGCTAGTATACTAGCTGGTTTTGGAAGTAATAACGTTCAATCCGATTTTTTACCATATCAAGCAGCATTAATTGGATCAGCAATATTTTTGCTTATAGCACTACTATTTTCTTTACGTATTTCCGATAAAGAGGTAATGTCAAAGAAGAAAGAAAAAACATTATCAGTATCAGAAAAAGAGAAAGTACTTGTCAATGAATAACAATATACGTATGCTTTTTTATGAAAATTGATATTCGTTGAATAAAGGAGAGTTTACATGATAGAAAGTAAAGTTGTAGATTCTATTCCAACTTTGAATGAGAATGATTGTCAAATATGGTGGGCAAGAATTTCAGATTTACAATCATGGCATTACAATTTACTAAATAATATAGAGCGAGAGAAAGCAAATTCGTATCATCATTCGGCAGATCGAGCTCGTTTTATAATAGGTTGCGTAATTAGTAGATTAGTTCTCGGCAAGATACTTTCTATGTCACCAGTCCAAGTACCAATTGATCGAATGTGTTCCGTATGTAAATTGCAGCATGGAAGACCACAATTACCAGAAGGTATGCCGCAATTATCTGTTTCGCATTCAGGTGAGTGGGTTGTCGTTGCATTTACAAAATCTGCACCTGTTGGCATAGATGTAGAACAAATGAATCCAAATGTAGATGTTATGAAAATGGCAGAAGGTGTATTAACAGACATTGAAATAGCACAAGTTATGAAACTGCCAAATGAACAGAAAATAGAAGGTTTTTTAACATATTGGACTCGAAAAGAAGCGGTGTTGAAAGCGACAGGTGAAGGACTAATGATTCCACCAGTACATATTACAGTATCAGCTCCAAATAATCCTCCAAGATTGTTAGTTTTTAAGGATAAGCAAGAGTTGGCAAATAATACAATGATGGAAGATGTAAGGCCTAGTTTAGATTATATGGCTTCTGTTGCAATATTCAGTAAGGAAGTGACTGAAATTACGCAATTAGACGCGGTAGCACTTTTAAATCTTAAATAAAAAATTATAGAAGAGGTGTTCCTCATGTTAGTGGCGGAAAATAGAAAGAATGAATTCACTTATAATATACAAGCAATTAAAAATATTTTATTTTCTGGAGATACATCATCCATTCACGCTTTAGAAAAGCTTTTAAATGATACAGTTCAGTTTGATGTTCTTGAACAAGAGGCACTTGGTAGACAGTACATTCCGAAAGAAGCAAAGAATTTCTTTGATAAAGATGGAACATTTCTTTACCGTGTATCTAATGTTAGTTATAAAGGTAAGGTTTTATCTGAAAATCTAATTTTTGCAGACACTTCGTTTTTACCGGACGCAATAAAGAGTGAATTAGAGAGTGGAAATATTCCTGTTGAAAAGCTTATAGAAAAGATGGAAGTAAGAAGAAACGTATTATATGAAGGATATCAGCCATCTGGAAATATTATCGAATTGTTTGATGGATGTTCTGTTACAGCGAATGTGTATCCAACTAGAAAGTATCAAATTGTAAGTAACTGCAAATGTGTATTTTATATTTGTGAAGTGTACCATGCAGAGAATATAAAGCAATTGCTTAAATGAAAACAAGAAACCAGCCTATAAAATGGCTGGTTTCTTGTTTATTTAACAGCTTCTTTTAATTCTTTACCTGCTTTAAATGCAGGAACTTTACCAGCTGCGATTTGAATTTCTTCGCCAGTTTGCGGATTACGTCCTGTACGAGCAGATCTTTCGCGCACTTCAAAAGTTCCAAATCCGATTAATTGAACTTTATCGCCAGATTGTAATGCATTAGCAATTGTGTCAAATACGGATTGTACAGCTGCAGAAGCGTCCTTTTGAGAAATATCAGCTGATTGTGCTACGTTTTTAATTAATTCTGTTTTGTTCATGTTTTCACCTCATAAAAAATTTTTTGGAATGAATGTTTTAGTATAATAGATAGTAAAGATAAAGCTATCACTATGATTAGAAAGAATACTATATAATTATGTTAATTTCGTTGCAAGAGACTGAATCCCTTCTATTATTTAGGGATTAATTAATAATCGATGCATATAAAAAGCTTAAGTATGAGGATGAGGGGGAGTATAGGAATGATTTTTCGTGAAAAAAATGAGAAGGAAAGTATATTAATTCGTCAACATGATCATGGTTTTTTAGCTGGAGAGATTGCAAAGCATATAAAAGAGGACTTTTTTGAAGGTAAAACATATTTAAAAGAAACAGTTGATGCAATATATGAGCATGACAGAGGATGGATAGAGCTTGATAAAGTACCAATTTTGAATGATGCTAAAAATATTCCATATACATTTATGGATTGTCCAAGCCCATTACGTTTTGTTTTTTATACGATTGGTTTGAATGAAATTGAAAATTCTAATCCATACGGGGCATTGCTTTGCAGTAAACATTTTTTATCATTTCCACTAAACGAGGAAGATGAAGAGATGATGTCATTTTATAAACATGAATTAGAACGACAAAAAAGAATTTTGAAAACGTCAACAAAGGAACAGTTTGCGATGTTTGATAAACATTATAGATTATTAAAGTTTTGTGATGAACTTTCTTTATACGTATGTATGAATAAGCCTGGTGTAAAAAAGAAAGATGAAATTGATTTATTTAAAGATGGTTTTGAAGGAACAGAAATGTTTAATAGTAAGGAGGAGAAACTTATTCAAGCTGAATGGGTGGACGAGGAAACAATTCGGATTACACCATTTCCATTTCAAACGGAATTTCATACGTATGTAAAATATAAAACGATAAATAAACATGAAATGAAAGGAAAAGGGATTGCAAAGGCTGATAGAGAATCGGAAATGAAGAAACAAACCATTCGTTTCATACAATAAGGAGGTAATATAAATTGAAAGATTATATATTAAAACAGTATGATTACCATGCTTGGGCTAATACTAGATTATTCAATCGATTAAAAGAGTTACCAAACTATGAGACAATTTTTAATGAGCAGATACAGAGTGTATTCCCATCCATTAAGGATACTTTTGTGCATATTTATATTACAGATCAAGTGTGGTTACACATATTGCATGGTAAAAGTATGAATGAAGCAATACAAGACCGAGAAGATTTACGAAAACAAATTGAAACTAAATCGTTACATGAATTAGAAAAAATGTTTGAAAACATGGCAAATCAATATAAAGACTTTTTAATTACAATACAAGACGTGAATGCTGTATTTGTTATTGAGAACCCATATGCAGGGGCATTAGAAACTTCAATTTTAGAGTTAGTACAACATGTCGTAAATCATGGTACATATCATAGAGGAAATATAACAGCGATGATTCGTCAACTTGGTCATTCGTCGACAATGATGGATTTTGTACTGTATTTACATATGGTTAAAAAGCAGGGAGAGTAATATAGTTTGTAAGAAGGAGAGGCTTTAATTATAGAAGTCTCTCCTTCTATTTTATTCCGCATTCATGGTAGATCGACTGATTAAAGTTTTCTTAAGAAGCTTTATTTTCTTGTAATTGCTTAGCGTATTGTACAGCCTTAAATGCATTGACTCTACCATTTTTCCAGTACGTACCTGTACCACTAATTTTATCAGAAGTTGACTCAATAATTTGGCGAATTTGTGTATTGCTATATCCTTGATTTGCTAAAAGAGCAGCGACTCCTGCAACATGAGGTGTTGCCATAGAAGTACCACTTAATGATTGATACGAGCTTCCTTTATAAGTGGAGTATATATTTGAACCTGGTGCTGCAACATCTACCCAGCTACCATAAGTAGAAAATGAAGATTTCTTATCTGCTTGATCTGTAGAAGCAACTGCAATTACTTCGCTGTAATAAGCAGGGTAATTAGCTTTTGTATTTCCAGCATTTCCAGCAGCTGCAACTATAACAGAGCCTTTATTCCATGCATATTGAACGGCTTGTTGTAATGCAGTACCACCATTTGGAGCTCCTAAACTTAAACTAATTACTTTTGCTCCCGAATCAGCAGCTTCTCGAATACCTTGCGCTACAGCATCAAGTGTACCACTTCCTTGATTATCTAATACGCGGACAGCATAAATTGAAGTTTGTGGGGCAACACCAGCAATTCCGACACTGTTATTCGTAAGGGCTCCAGTAATTCCAGCGCAATGTGTACCATGACCATTACCATCATCAGATGTATTGTCGTTATCAACATAATCATGCCCGTAAATTACTTTCGAAGCCAAATCAGGGTGTGAGCCTTGAACTCCTGTATCAATAATAGCTACTTTTACACCAGGATCACTTCGTTGGCTATCCCAAGCTTGTGGAGCTTGAATCTTTTGCAATCCATATTGATTTTTAAAATATGGGTCGTTCGGAGTCCAAAAGGCGTGAACGTAATAATTCGGTTCTGCATATTCTACATCTGGATTATTTTTATAACTCTTTATTTTTTCTTTTACAGTACCTTTCGAAAATTGAACGACTTCAAAACCTAACTTATCATCTTTAGATAAGACATTAGCTCCGACAGATTTATGAAAAGATTGCACGTTACTTAAAGATGCATTTTGCTTGAACTTAACGATTAATTGGTTAGGAACGTAATCAGTAGATGATGTTTCAGCGCTTGAAGTATTCGTGTTAAAGAAGAAACCACCAATAATAAATGATAAAACAGATAGGAAAACAATGATTTTGTTTTTCAAAAGATTTTTCCTCCCTTTTCTTGGATAAGTTTTTCAGCGACGCTTTAATGTCGCATTCCTTTTCAACTATATAGTTAGACCATACGATTTATGTCATTTATGTGAAAAACTTTTAGTGGAATAAAAAAGGGAAAGATTGATATAAATATATTTTTAATGATATTTACTGAGTAAGAAAACAAAAAAAGGAATGCTCATCATGTATGAGTCATTCCTTTTTTCAGAGATTAACTTGCCTGTTTTTTATGACTTTCTTTTAATTTCTCTGCATGTAAAAAGCGATTCGTTTCAGCGACAACAATACTACTTAATCCAATTAGACCAATTAAGTTTGGAATTGCCATAAGTCCATTTGCAATATCCGCAAATGTCCATACGATGCCTAATTTTAAATTCGCACCAATAGCAATCATGACGATAAAGATTGCTTTATAATATTTAACAGCACTTTCTCCAAATAAATAAGCCACGCATTTCTCTCCATAATACGACCAGCCTAAAATAGTAGAGTAGGCAAATAAAATAATTGCGATACCGAGAATCATACTACCAGCAGTACCGAATACAGATTGGAATGCAAGTGTTGTAGCTTCAACGCCAGTTTTACCTGATTTCCATGCACCTGTTGTAATTAATACAAGTCCTGTAATTGTACATACAATAAACGTATCTAGAAAAGTACCGGTCATAGAAACTAATGCTTGCTTTGCAGGTGAATCTGTTTTTGCAGCCGCCGCGGCAATAGGGGCACTCCCTAAACCAGCCTCGTTCGCAAATACACCGCGCGCCATTCCGATTTGAATAGCTGATGCAACTGTTGCTCCGATAAAACCACCAGCAGCTGCAGTACCAGTAAATGCACCAGAAAAAATAAGTGAAAATGCTTCTGGAATTTGATCGTAGTGATAGAAAATAATAATAAGGCCAGCAATGATATAAAAGAAAGCTTTAATAGGAACGACATATCCCGTCACTTTCCCGATTTTTTTTACACCGCCTAAAATAACAATTGCGATTAAAAATGCCATTAGTATACCAGTTAAAGCAGGAGGGAAAGAGAAATTAATTCGCATTGCCTCTGCAACTGAATTAGATTGCACCATATTACCAATACCGAAAGAAGCAGTTGTACCGAATATAGCGAATAATACTGCTAGCCATTTCTTACCCAAACCACGTTCTAAATAATACATTGGCCCACCTGAATATTCACCATTTTCATTACTAACACGGTATTTCACTGCAAGTATTGCTTCAGCATACTTTGTTGCCATACCGAACAATGCGGTAATCCACATCCAAAATATTGCACCAGGTCCACCTATAGTAACAGCTGTTGCAACACCAGCGATATTTCCCATACCAATCGTTGCGGCCATAGCTGTCATAAGTGCTTGGAAGTGACTAATATCTCCAGAAGAAGAGGTATCTTCTGATTTTTTAAATGCTAGTTTGTGAGCGTATAATAGTTTACTAAACTGTAAACCTTTTAAACGCACTGTGAGAATGACACCAGTTCCAACGAGTAGCAACAAAGTTGGTAATCCCCACACGTATTGATTTAGTTGTTCTAATACTCTACTTAATGTCTCCATCTTTATTCTCCTTTTTTAGAAAAAATAAAAACCACTTCAAGTAAATGAAATGGTCTCTGGAGAAACAAGAGATAGAAAAATAAACCGATACAATCGGCTTTTTCTTTCGCTTGTCTCTGTCCTTTTACCTGAGAGATTATCCGCTAAAGTAGCGGATTTGCTCCTTCGGTGCTCGTTTTCCTCCGCGCTCTATAAAAGCGAGAGGGAGTCTCTCCAGAGATTCGTCCCCATGCAGTTCTACTTGTAACCAAGACCTGAGAGTTTCAAAGTTGGTATAACAACTTTTTGCCCCGTCGGTAGATCAATAGACCTTCTCCTGAATGGTTCATCCGAATTATAAAATTTACAAACACATTGATTGTAAATCAATAAAAATATTATAGACAGACAAATTGTAAATTGCAATCATTTTTTATTTTAAAATAGTAAATAGTTTTATTTTTTTGTAAGTCCTAATTTATCTTCAACTTCATTTAAAGTAGATAAAGCGATGACAATATGTTGATCCGCAAGTCCTAAAGCTTGTTTTGTTTTTTCAATAGTTTCATTGGTTGGAGTAGAGTTATTTGCTCCGTCTATAATCAAATTTGCTGCATTTTTCATGAAATTTGATGCGGATTTAAACTGAGTTGTGAATTGAAGTAGTTGTTTTTGTATATCTATATCTGTTATGTTTTCTTCAATTTTAAGTGTGTCTATTTCGTTCATAATTGTTTCATACTGCTTGGAAACGGCATTCATTGTAACTAATAGTTTATTTCGATCTACTGAATCTCCATTCGTGTTAATCTCTTCCCAGGCAGGCAACCAATCTTTTTCAATGATTTCATTATAATTAGTAGTCAATTCATTAATTTTAGGTTGTAATTTCGTTTTGAAAGTTTTTGTATCCGCTGTTTCTACAGGTGCTTTTTCGTTGTTATTTTTAACATTAGTAACGTAGAAAATTGTACCGAAAATGATGAAAATAGAAATAATAACTGTCCATTTAGTAAAAAGTAATTTCTGCAATATGTAACGCCTCCAAAATTTAAAAACTTATAATTATAATATATAACAATAATGTTGTTTGGAGTAGAGAAAATAGGTTGGAAATGATTTAAATTATGTCTTTTCTATACATAAATAATTAAATTTAGTAAAATGATGAAAGTTATATGTGAGAAAAGAGGGTTTTTAGTGAAAATGAATAGAAGAAAACTAGTTTCAAGTATTTCAATGGCTATGTTATTAGTTGGTGTAATTGCATTCATATTTATGAATAAAGAATCTAAAATTAAAGGTTTTCCAGTACCAATGTCAGCAATTCATATTAACGATGATAAGGAAGAGGATTATCAATATATAAGTGTAATGCCAATTACAAAGGCGAGTGGATGGGAGAACTTAGGGGAAAACGGGCATACTGTTAGTTTTAAAAAGGGGGAGCGGAAGGTAACTGTATTACATTATCCAGGAGAAATTACGTATTATTTGTTTGAAAAATAATTGATGATAAAAGAGATAGGGAGTAGATGATAATGTAAGATTGTTTACTTTCTATCTTTTTTGGATTTTAATTCTGAATTGTTTGAATTAAAATTATTATGCGTATAGTATAAAATAATATGTTTTATTGAATGATATAGATAATTGGTAATACATAATAATGTTATGTAAACTATAAGCGGGGTAAGAAAGCAAAGCAAGAGATTTTAATTTTTATATTTTAGATGTATTTTTACACGGTAAGTATTCCAATAATCAACTTACAACATTTACGGAGGGCATCAAACTTTGAATAAGTAATGGAGTTGATAACAAAATAAATTAACGTTTGTGTATATGGAAAAATAGAAAGTATGGCGAGTGGGAAATGGATCGAATCATAAGGGGGAATTAAAAATGTTACTAAAAACAATCTACTGTAAGGTGGAAGAAGAGAAAAAAGAATTGTTTTCCAGTGCGCAAGAAAAATGGCGTGATATACAACACCTAGATGGTTTTCATGGACAATTTGGTGGATGGAATGAAGATGAGGCATGTGTATTTACTTTATGGGAAGATAGAAGTGTATATCAATCATTTATGAATGGAGCTCACGATACAATTTATTTAAATAGTAATCAAGAGGATACGTTTCTTTCATGTGAAATTGAATTATTTCAAACGTTGTATGATATAACTGATATGCATTTGAAAGACGTTGTAATAGAGGGAGCATTCGTAAGAGTTGCTATATGTGATGTAAAGTTGGAAAAGGAAAAGCATTTTTTACATAAGCAAGAAACAATTTGGAATAAAGGAATGGAAAAAGCAAAAGGAATGCTAGGTGGAGTAGTTGGGAAGTCTTTAAAAAATGAAAATCGTTACATAGTGTTAACGTATTGGAAAGATGAAATAGCGCACCAACATTATGTGGAAGAGATTTTCCCAGATTTATATAAATTAGCTAATATTCATGAAGATATAGAAGAGATAAAAGGAAAACAAGCTGTATGTAAGGAAGAATGGCTTGTATATTAAACGCTGAAAAAGTGCATAAATGATTGTATAATAACGATATTTTCTTATAAACAAGTAATTAATAGAAGACGTTATATACCCTTTCATGTTAATATATTTAAGTTATAATAGGAGGCTTACCCTTTTGTATTGTACGGTAGAAGCAGTGTGAGCTTGAAATTTTTTTTAGAAAAGGATGTGCCTAATTTGCGTATCAATAAATTTATTAGTGAAGCTGGAAAAGCGTCTCGACGTGGAGCGGATAAACTAATTAATGAGAGAAGAGTAATTATTAACGGTAAGGTTGCAAAAATTGGTGACCAAGTAAATCCAGGTGATGATGTACGAGTAAATGGAGAGCAGCTTCGAATTGCTCGAGATCACGTATATATCGCTTTAAATAAACCAGTAGGTATTACATGTACGAGTGAAAAAGCTGTAAAAGGTAACATTATCGATTTAGTGAACCATCCTTTACGAATTAGTCACATTGGACGTCTTGATAAAGACTCAGACGGTTTAATTTTGTTAACGAATGATGGTGATATCGTTAATGAAATTTTACGTGCTGAAAACAAACATGAGAAAGAATATATCGTTTCAGTAGATAAGCCAATTACTCCTGATTTCTTAGAGAAAATGGCAGCGGGTGTTAAAATTTTAGGAACAAAAACGCTTCCTTGTGAGATTACACAGCTATCAAAATATGAGTTCCAAATTATTTTAACCCAAGGGCTAAATCGCCAAATTCGCCGTATGTGTGAAGCTTTAGGTTATCAAGTATACACGTTAAAACGTACGAGAATTATGAATATCGAATTGAATAATTTACCAGTTGGGCAGTGGAGAGATTTAACGAAGAAAGAGAAAAGACGTCTATTTGCAGACTTAAATTACGAACCACAAGATTGGTAAAATTGTGAAGTGAAACCAAAAAAATTTGGTTTCACTTTTTTAATTAAATAAATAATTTTTTTAAACACTTGCAAAAATAAAATGAATAAGATATATTAAATAACAATAAATGGATGTTTTACAAAAAGCAAAGAAAAGGACACGAGTTATTTTACCCGGTTATACAGAGAAGGAAGGAGAGCTGAGAACTTCCTAACGCAGAAAAATAACTTACCACCTTAGAGCTGCACTAGGGAAATTAAGTATCTAGTGCCGTGTATGCGACGTTATCGCAAAAGAAGCCATTATGTTTTTTGTGATGGGAATCTGGGTGGAACCACGGATATAAGCATATTCGTCCCTATATTTAGGGATGAATATGCTTTTTTGCATTCAATTTCATAATAAGCGAAGAAAAGGACACGAGTTATTTTACCCGGTTATACAGAGAAGGAAGGAAAGCTGAGAACTTCCAAACGCAGAAAAATAACTTACCACCTTAGAGCTGCACTGGGGAAATTAAGTATCTAGTGCCGTATAAACGACGTTACCGTAAAAGAAGCCATTGTATGTTTACAATGGGAATCTGGGTGGAACCACGGGTATAAGCACGCTCGTCCCTATTTTAGGGATGAGTGTGCTTTTTATTATGAAATGGAGAGATGAAAAATGAAAGAACAAATGATTGAAATTAAATTTCCAGATGGTAGCGTGAAAGAATTTGTAAATGGAGTTACTTTAGAAGAAATTGCTGGATCCATTAGCAGTAGTTTGAAAAAGAAAGCAGTCGCGGGGAAAGTAAATGATGGATTATATGATTTACGCCGAAATATTGAAGAAAATGCGGAAGTGGAAATCATTACTATAGATTCAAATGAAGGTGTAGAAATTGCAAAACACTCTGCGGCACATATTTTAGCGCAAGCTGTAAAAAGATTGTATGGTGATATAAATCTTGGAGTAGGGCCTGTTATTGAAAATGGATTTTATTATGATATGGATCTTCCAAGTAGTGTAAACATAGAAGATTTACGAAAAATTGAAAAAGAAATGAAAAAGATTATAAATGAAAATATAAAGATAGAACGAGTTGAGGTTTCTCGAGAAGAAGCAGCTAAGCTGTTTCAAGAAATAGATGATAGTTTGAAATTAGAACTTTTAGAAGCAATTCCTAGTGGAGAAAGTGTAACACTATATAAACAAGGTGAATTTGTAGATTTATGTAGAGGACCACATTTACCATCTACAGGTTATTTGAAAGCATTTCAATTAACTCACGTTTCCGGTGCATATTGGCGAGGTGATAGTAATAACCAAGTGCTTCAGCGTATATATGGTGTTGCATTCTCTTCTCAAAAAGAATTAGAAGAGTATTTACATTTCGTTGAAGAAGCAGCAAAAAGAAATCATCGTAAGTTGGGAAGTGAGCTTGAGTTATTTATGTTTTCTGAAGAGGCTCCGGGAATGCCGTTTTATTTACCGAAAGGACAAATTATTCGAAACGAATTGGAAGCATTTTTAAGAGAAATTCAAAAAGAGTACAATTATCAAGAAGTACGCACTCCGTTCATGATGAACCAAGAAGTATGGGAGAGATCAGGGCACTGGGGACATTATAAAGATAATATGTATTTCTCTGAAGTAGATAATAAAAGTTTTGCATTAAAACCGATGAACTGCCCAGGGCACATGCTTATGTTTAAAAATAAATTGCATTCTTATCGTGAATTACCGATTCGTATGTGTGAATTTGGTCAAGTACATCGTCATGAATTTAGTGGTGCGTTAAACGGATTATTAAGAGTACGTACTTTCTGCCAAGATGATGCACATTTATTTGTAACTCCAAAACAAATTGAAGATGAAATTAAATCCGTAATGGCGCAAATTGATTACGTATATAAAACTTTTGGATTCGAATATGAAGTAGAGCTTTCTACTCGTCCAGAAGATTCAATGGGTGATGATAAATTATGGGAGCAAGCAGAAGCAGCATTAGAAAATGTATTACAATCGCTAAATTATAAATATAGACTAAATGAAGGTGACGGTGCATTTTACGGGCCGAAAATTGATTTTCATATTAAAGATGCTTTAAATAGAAGTCACCAGTGCGGAACAATCCAGCTTGATTTCCAAATGCCAGAGAAATTTGATTTAAATTATATAGATGAAAATAATGATAAGAAAAGACCAGTTGTTATTCACAGGGCAGTTTTAGGGTCATTAGATCGCTTCTTAGCAATATTAATTGAGCACTTTGGAGGTGCGTTCCCGGCATGGGTGGCACCAGTTCAAGTGAAAATAGTTCCGGTTTCAAATGCAGTACATGAACAATATTGCAGTGAGGTTGCACATAAATTAGCACAAGCTGGAGTTCGTGTTGAACAGGATGCACGAGATGAAAAATTAGGATATAAAATAAGAGAAGCACAAATGCAAAAAGTACCGTATGTTCTTGTTATTGGGGATAAGGAAATGGAAAGCGGAGCTGTAAATGTACGTAAATATGGGGAAGAGAAGTCAGAAGTTGTTGCGCTAGATGTATTTGTGGCAAGGATTGAAGAGGAAATAAAGAATAGAGAATATTGATTGTAAAGAAAACACACTATTAAAAATTAGTGTGTTTTCTTTTTTATCTTACAAAAATGTAAGGTAAATGTAAGCGAAATCGAGGGAACGAGTTGTAGAAAAATGAGAATATGAAGTAGGAAATAGGTTCATGTTACGGATGTAACTCTTATTGAATGCATAATTAAAAAATTCTTAAGAATTCACATGACAAAATAATAAGAAATATGTGAGAAATTGATTTTATACAAAAGGGATGGAGTGAAAGAGATGTCAACAAATGTAGTTACTGTAGAAAGTGTAGAAAAAACGTATGGGAAAAGAAATGAGAATCAGTCAAAAGCATTAAGGGGCGTATCGTTAAGTATTAAAGAAGGAGAATTTGTCGGGATTATGGGGCCTTCTGGATCTGGAAAAACGACTTTACTTAATGTGATAAGTACACTTGACCAGGCGACAGGTGGTAGTGTGACGATAGCTGGAACAAATATTACTTCTATGAAAGGTAATGCATTATCAGATTTTCGATCTCAAAAATTAGGTTTTATCTTTCAAGATTTTAACTTACTAGAAAATTTATCAATTTATGAAAATATCGCTTTACCACTTTCTTTGCAAGGCGTACCGTCCAGTGAGATTACTGGAAAGGTAAATGACGTTGCAAAAAAATTAGGCATCACTGAAATTTTAACAAAATATCCGACTGCTGTTTCTGGAGGACAAAAACAAAGAACAGCGGCGGCAAGAGCTTTAGTACATAATCCGGCAATTGTATTAGCAGATGAACCGACAGGAGCGCTTGATAGTAAAAACGCAAAAAGTTTATTAGAAGCGATGCAAGATTTACATGAAAATCACAATGTAAGTATTTTAATGGTTACACACGATGCATTTAGTGCAAGTTATTGTGAGCGTATTTTATTTATTCAAGATGGTCTTCTTTATAAAGAATTAAATCGTCAAGACACTCGAGAGAATTTCTATCAAGACATTTTAGGTGTGCTCGCTCATATGGGCTCAGCTGCTGAGTCTAAGTAGGGGGCGAAACTATGTTATTTAAATTATCACGTCATAGTATGAAAAAGATGTTAAAAGATTATATGGTTTTACTTATTGGTCTCGTTATTAGTATTAGTATTTTCTACATGTTCCAAACGATGGCGATGAATAGTGAATTTACGAAAGATAATAGCCTAATTAGTAGTATTAGACTCGTCTTTTGGGTAGGTGCAATACTATTATCTTTCATTACTGTATTTTATATTATATATGCCAACTCTTTCTTGCTCACGTTAAGAAGAAAAGAACTCGGTATGTACATGATGCTTGGTGCGAAAAAGAAAAAAGTAGCACAGTTATTATTTATTGAAACATTCGGTATGGGGATTGTAAGTATTATTATCGGTATTGTAGTAGGGATGTTACTTGCAAGTGTAGCAGGAAACTTTTTAATGAATGGAATGGAAATTTCAGCAAAAGGTAGTTACGCATCTGTATACACACCAGCAATTTTAGTTACAGCTATTTTCTTCTTAATACTATTTTTCATTACTGGCTTAATGAACAGCGTCCGATTGTTACGTAAAACTGAACTAGAGTTAATTCGTGAAGATGAAACACTAGATGAAGTGAAGAAAAGTAAAACTCGCATTATTATAATGACAGTACTTGGTGTATTACTGGTAAGTACAGGGTACTATTTTATGATCAATGTAAAAATATATGCTGAATTAGGTTTTATTATAGCAACCATCGTTACAACACTTGGAACATATTTTATCTTTAGTTCATTACTCCCATTTTTTGTGATGAAAATTAAAGGGAATAAAAAACGAAATGAAATTGGTCTAAATAGTTTTACATATGCACAGCTACGCTTTCGAGTAAATAGTTTATCGAGAGTATTAGGTACTGTAGCGATGTTAATTGCATTAGGAGCAGGTGCGATGACTGCAGGTATGGCGTTCCAAAAAAATGTAGGTATTATGACAGACTTTTCTCGTGTATATGATGTTGTAATTCATGATCCGAATGATCAAGACAAAGCGGCCTTGAAAGAAATGGAAATTGTTGAAGAGAGCAATTACAAATATAAAGTAGATGGAGAAGCGGTTTATTATTTACGTAACGACTTAACTGCGAAACCACCACTTGTTTCAGACCATTTTGATACAAAAACTTTAAAAGAGCCTGTTCGTAAACGTGTGACTGAACCTTTAACTGAACCTGTATATTCAGCTTTAGAGGCTCCTGAATTAGCAAAATTCCCTCAAATGCCAAAGGATTGGGAAGACGCAGTTGTAAGAGAGATACAAATTACGCATAATCAATTTAGCGGAAAACCAGTAAGAATTGCAGACGAAGAGCATTATAAAGGGATTCAAGGAACAGAACACACTGTAACATTAGCAAAAGTAGATGATATGAAAAAATATAAACCGTTATTGATCGAAATAGACAAGAGACAAAAAGAACAAATTGAAAAAGCAACAGGTGCAAAGGTAGACTTATTTACGAAAATGACAATTTATCAGTTTATGAACAGCTTCATGAGCGGAACAATGTTTATGGGATTTTTCCTCGGAATTGCCTTTTTAGCAATGATGGCGAGTTCCCTTATGTTCAAAATATTAACAGGTGCTTCTCGTGATGTACGCCGTTATGAAATGTTACGAAAAATCGGCGTAAGACGTAGTATGTTAACGAAAAGTATATATAAAGAAATTTCATATTTATTTATCTTCCCAGCAATCATTGGCATCTCTCACGTTTTAGTGGGGCTTAACTTATTCAGCTTTATATTAGTTGATCCGTTTGTAAAAGTGTGGGTGCCAATAGGAATCTTCTTAGTCATTTATTTCATCTATTACTGGATAACTGTTCAACTTTATAAAGGGATGGTAATGCCGAAAGAAGAGGTAGCTAAATAGTTTATGAAAAGAGTCCTTGTTTTGAAAATAGGGCTCTTTTTATGTTTTTTATAAAGAAGGAAAAGATTGGTAATGATCGAAAAACATAATGTTATTTCCAATAAATTACTAAAATGATAATGTTTTATTAAGAGAAACGACCCGAAGTATGAAAGAAATGCTACAGTTATTTCGAAACAAAGTGTATGCACGTTTTTTCTAGGGAATATTTTAGAGCGACTTAGTTCTATGATTGCTGGAATTATTCTTTCTATAGAGAGATAGAAAGAATAAAAAAGATAGCTGAAGACAAATTGTTTTCAGCTATCTTTTTTGTTTAATTTAGTGATGTCCAGCTAGTAGAGTAAACGCTATTATTAGGAGAAAACCACTAGTTGCCCACATTAGAAATGTAAGGAAAGAGAGCGGTTTCTTAGCTTTCCAAAGCATTTCATGAATTGTGACATATCCAAGTGAACCAATAGCACTTCCCATAATGAGGCCTTGCAGGTGAAGAGCTTTTCCTTCCATCAAAATTCCAAAAACCGTACCAGTACCGAGAATAAGAGAAAGTAATAAAGTCGTTAATAAAAAGGAAATATATTTATGCTTTGTAAAAAGAAATGGAATAATTAAAGCTAATCCTTCTGGAATATGGTGCACGACGATTGCTATTAAAAAGGGAATGGCAGAGTCATTATGATTTATAAAAGCTGTACCTAACGCAAATCCACTAGGTATATTATGAATAAATATAGCGAAAGAGAGAAAAAGGAAGGTTTGCCATGCTTGTTGATCTTTTTTATGTATCATTGGATGATGACAATAGTTATCTAATAAGCTCATAACTAAAATACCGATGGCTATACCAAGTATAGGCCCAATTATTTCATAGCTTGAAAATGTTTCAGGGATAATTTCAAGTGATAATAACCCGAATAAAATACCACCACATAATGCGTATAAACGATGCATCTTTTCTTCAATGAGTTGGCGTGTTGCTACTCCAACAGCACCACCTAACAGTAATCCACCGAACGAAAAAAATGTTACAATCATTGGGATCCATAAACGTTCCATAGTATCACACTCCGATTCTATTCCCTTATTTTTAGCTTACGAAAAATTAAGTTGGATTAGTCCAAGTAATTGTGTTTGAGTATAGAGAAAAAAGTAGTGATTCGTTATAATTTATATATTAAATTTAAGTGAGAAAATGAAAAGGGGAATTGGTTATGAAACAAATTAAAAAAATAGGAAACTCATTTTGGTATATGACACCAGTTTCTGAAACGGATAGACCTATATTAGGAATGGTTGTTGGAAAAGAAAAAACTTTAATGATTGATGCAGGGAATTCAGAAGAACATGCACAATTATTTTTAGAAATGTTAAAAGAACAAAATGTATCGAATCCTGATTTTGTAGCACTAACGCATTGGCATTGGGATCATATTTTTGGATTATCTGTATTACGGAATGCATTAACTATTTCGCACGCTGAAACGAAAAAAGAAATGCAGGCAATAGTATCTTATGAATGGACAGATGAAGCGTTGGACGCACGCGTAAAAGAGGGTACTGAAATTGAATTTTGTGCGGATTGCATCAAGAAAGAGTTTGAAGAGAAAGCGAGAAATATTAACATTATTCCTCCAACCTTAACGTTCCAGGATCAAATAGAATTAGACCTTGGTGAAGTGACCTGCGTGTTAAAACATGTGGGCGGAGATCATGCACATGATTCTGTTGTTATGTACATAAAAGAAGAAAAGATATTGTTTTTAGGAGACTGTATATATGCAGATATTTTTTCTTCGAAGTGGAACTATACGACGAAAAGAACGTTTAAATTGATAGATGAATTAGAGAAATTTGATGCTGAGACATATATTCTTTCTCATGGGGAAGCGATAAATCGAGAGGAGTTTTTACAAGAGATTCGTATGTTAAAAACAGTAGGAACTTATACAGAAGCTCATAAAGGTGATGAAGAGAAGATAAAGGCAGCGTATAAACAAGAACTAGATAGAGAATTAAATGAAGATGAGTTAGAAACAATAACTTATTTTGTCAATGGTTATGAAGTGAATAATCAATAAGACACTACATTAATCCAATATAATTAAATTGCACAAAAAGAGTATTGAAATTTAATTCAATACTCTTTTCAATAGTTAAATATGTAGTTTCAACTAAATTCTAAATATAGGGGTTCATCGTCTGAAGTGATTTTATTCTATTTATTTTTCGTATAGATAGTGGTTCAAGTAGAAGCTTTCTTTGCTAATTCAGTAATATATTCAAAGAATACATCACGTTTTACATCATAAACGACATTTACAGGTCGTCCATCAGCAGTTTCCTCTGTACGTCCTTGGCTTGGTCCGTATGTATGAACGATACTATTAATCGTTTCAGTTTTTGCAAGGCTAGTGTTTCCGACAAGCGCGGTAGTTAGTACATCCCATAAATAATAAGTAGAGTTCGTTGAGAAGTGAACGAGAGGGGGGACCATTGCATAACATTGACCAAGGAAATCCATACCAATATGCTTTCGTTCTTTTGCCCACTGTTCACGTATGTTTATAGTTAACGGAACTTGGTTTGTACTTTCTAGTGTCACTAAGTCGATTTTAATTTTTGCATCCCATACACGAGCCACTGCTTCAGGATCCCAAAACGAATTCCACTCAGCTGTTCCATCATGCTCTGGTTCATGTACATTGCCTGCTGTAAGAAATGTACCCCCCATCCAAACGAGACATTCAATTTTATCTTCAATTATGGGAGCTTCATATAACGCACGAGCAAGGTCAGTTAGGGGCCCGGTAAATAATAAAGTTGTTTTTCCTTCCGTTTGTAGAAGTGTTTCTATTAAATGGTGATGTGCAGGCTTTGCTGCCATGGGTGCTACAACTTTTCCAGACTCATTTAAAATTGGTAAAGCATCTACATAAAATGCATGCATCCGCCAGTCTTTCGGAAACGGGTTTTGCCCGCGAGAGTTTGAAGCGGCTACTGCAATATTACCTTTGCCGAAGCGATCGATAATTTTACGACTGGCAGACATTGCGGGTTCTAAATAGCAGTCTGCTGGGATAACAGATACACCGGTAAGTTCAACGTTTTCCATTTGAAGTAATAAAAATAATGAATTTAAATCATCTACGCCGCCATCATGATTGAAGTATACTTTTTTCTTCATTGTAATCTCCATCCTATATGATTTAGTTAGAAATTAAATATGAATTGAGGAAAAGTCATCAATAATTTCCACCACTTCAATTTCTCCATTAATCAGTAGCTCAGGAAGCTCATTTCTAATATTTCCTTTCCAATACTTTCTAGCTTGTTCGATTTTTTGAGAAAAAGGAATACCATCTTCTTTCGGTAAAAGATTCCCGTCACCTTCAAAAGAACTTCCGATTACTCGTAGTTTAACAATCTGTAAAACTTCTCGATTGTAAGAATCAAATAGCGCTTTCCATTTCAAAGCATCCTCATAGCTTTTAGCAGCGTATAAACAAGATAACCTGGAAGGGTATTCAGGGAATTCTTGTAGTCTAACCATTTCTACAATTGTTTCTCTAACTGCTCTAATTGTTTGATTCATATAATTCATAACTACTTTAGCATTTTCATTATTTATATGTAATTCGTCATTTTTATAGTGATTATTTAAAATTTGTATACCATCTTCACCACTAACATTTAATTGTTCTCTTTCAAAAAAGAAGTGATATAGAGTATTGTGTTGATTTTTTTTAAAAGGAATCATTTGTCCGATATGCATTCTTTTCCTTGTTACGATGTGATATGCGTAAAATTCTGTTTCATTCATGGTTATCCTCCTAGTAATAATGTAATGCAATGTTAAATTTAGTAATTCAACATTGAAATATATAAAACCTTTATAAGTAAAAGTGAGAATTTGAGTTGAAAGTAAAGAAAATACATGAAAACGTTTTAAATTTGTTCACAAAATGTTCACTTACGAAGGGGGTTCCAATGTCGATATAATGACAAAGACTCAAAGAGAGAGGATGATGAAATTTGCCAACAACAAGAAAAGAAAACCTCCAATTTGGCATGATGATGTGCCTTGGAATGGTTATCGTAATGACGTTTTACAATTTACTAATGAATGAAACAGGAGGACCAATTTATATTAAAGAGATTGCATTAGAACTATTAATTGGCTTTATTATTGCGCTATTAATTGAAATAAGTATAGTTGGACCTTGTGCGAAAAAAATTGTATTCATGTTGCCATTTGATAAATCTAAGAAAATAAATATTATCGTTGCAATGGCGACAACTATGGTAATCGGAATGGTGTTCTTTATGTCATTTTTCGGTATGGCTATGATGCATTTACATGGTGGACTACAAGGAGATTCATTTGTTTCAATTTATTTTTCGATTTTTATTAAAAATTTCATAATGGCATATCCATTACAATTAATTATTATGGGACCGCTTGTACGTTTCTTATTTGCAAAATTTGTTATGAAAAAGAAATCTTTTAATGTAGCGTAATTTTTATTTATAAAACATTATATATATAAATAATTAAAAAACACATCTCGTATTTTTGAGGTGTGTTTTTTTCATTCCAAGTTATTTTCATAGTGATGTGACATTTGTCCTTTTGCCATTATAGGATGATGGTTTTTAATTAAGTCAGAAATAAAGGATGAGGAGATGATTTTTTGAAAGGTATTCTATTTGCTGTTTTTGCGGGGATATTTATAACACTTCAAGGAACCTTTAATGCGAAACTTAGTTCACATATCGGTATATGGTCGACGAGTATTATAACCCATTTAATTGGATTCATTATTGCAACAACTGTATTTTTGTTAAAGAAAGAAGAGAAAGTAACGGATTTAAAGAGTGTAAAAAAAATATATTTAGTAGCGGGTGCATTTGGTGGATTCATTATTTGTGCAGAAACTATGGCGATATATTCACTAGGAGTTACATTGACAGCTGGCACACTAATGGTTGCTCAATTGTTAACGGCAACAGTTATTGAAATGAAAGGACTGTTTCATATAAAAAAGATACAGATGGAGAGATATCATATTGTGGGAACAATAGTAATGATTATAGGTATTGTTGTATTTAATATGTAAATGAAAGGAGGAAATGAATATGGAGAATAGATCAAGTTTAATTACGCATTATTTGAAAATCAATAAAACGCTCGAGTTTTTTTCCGAAATAGATACAGCATATTTTCAATTAAATCATTTTGAAAAAGACGAGCTTATTTGCAATATAGATGACGAAATTGATCGTTTATATTTTGTTGTTAAAGGTAAAGTAAAAGTTTATACGATTACACCTGAAGGGAAGAAACTAATCCTTCGCTTTATTAATCCACTCGCAATTGTTGGTGATATTGAATTAATTCAAAATAGCAAAGCACATAATGTCGTTGAAGCTTGTTCAGATGTTGTAGCGATTTCCATTTCTAATACGGTTATTAGAAACAAGTTATTACATGATCCTATATTTATGAAATTCTTACTTGAAAACATTGCGAACACGTTAAAAATATCGACTCGTTTTACTGCTCTTAATTTACTTTATCCTGTAGAAGTACGTGTAGCTAGTTATTTACTTTCAATTTCAACAGATAGTAACGGAAATATGTACAAAGGGGATTTGGATACGACTTCGGTAACGAGTATTGCAGACTTTATAGGGGTAAGTTATAGGCACGTAATTCGGGTATTACAAAGATTTTATAATGAAAAATTAATTGAAAAAAGTAATGGAGTTATTGTCATTAAAGATTTTTCTAGAATGAAGGAAGTCGCTAAAGATAATATATATGAGGAATGAAAGGGAGAGGAAGATTTTGATTGGATTTAGTTTAGCTATATTAGCAGGAATATTAATTAGCTTACAATCTGTTTTTAATGCAAAAGTAAATGAAAATGTAGGACAGTGGTTAACGACTACATGTGTCCTTGGAATAGGTCTCATTAGTTCTATTCTATTTTATATCATTACAGAAAACAGTATTAGCATTAAAGTGTATACTGCAAATTATTTGTTTTATGTAAGTGGACTGTTTGGCATCGGGTTAATTATTTGTATAATGGGTGCAATAAAGAGTTTAGGTCCAGCATATACGGTGCTAATTAGTCTTATTACTCAATTGGTCGTTGCGTTATGTATTGATACATTTGGATTATTTGGAATGGAGAGCATTCCATTACAAATAAATAAATTAGTTGGTATAGGTTTATTAATTGTAGGAGTAGGAATTTTTAAAAATATCTTTTCGAACAAGAGAGCTATTAGAATAACGGAGGATGAGATTTAAAGGTTATAAGGATGTTGATAATCAGATTATAGATGTTTATGTAGTGGGAATACATTTCATATATGTCTCTGTTAGTGAAGGGTCTATATATATTCGAAAAAAAACGTGAATTAGCTATTAGTGTAGTTGAAAAGAAGACGTCAATAAGTTGAGGTCTTCTTTATGTATTGTTCTGAAGTTATCAGAACTTAAGTATAAGGGAATGGGAAGTGGTTTAAGTTAAGCAGAATATACCCGAAAATAAAATATTACTAAACGTATATAACTAATGAATACAATGTCTTTTTCAGTTATTAAGTTGTAAATCATTTTATGATAAAATCTTTTACATAATTTAATAAAGGGGTAGTTTTCAATGGGTTATTTCTCAAATGGTTTATTAGTTTTGTTTGTGCTAATCGTATGCAGTTGTATATTTTTTGGTTGATAATATAATGAGAGTCTTATATAAAAGAAGTTATCTTAAGTGAGATAATTTCTTTTTATTTTATATTGAGAAGGAATTCTATCTTTCTTATTGAAGTTTGTTCTAGTTATTTTTACATCGATCAGATTTGTGTAAAGGGAATTTTATGAAATATAAACAAGCCAGAGAATAGGGAGTATTTACATGGAAAATAGTATACGCCACACAAGTGAACATCCTACAGATTTTAATGGATTAATATCCTTATACGAATCTTTAGGATGGAATTCTCTTAAATTAACGGTTAACGAGTTAGAACAAATGTGTAAGCAAAGTTGGTATGCAATTTATGTTTTTGATGATAAGAGGTTAGTAGGGATGGGGCGTGTCATATCAGATGGAGTCATAACAGGCATTATTTGTGGAGTTGGTGTATTGCCAAAATATCAGTCTAGTGGCATCGGAAAAGAAATAGTGAAACGATTAATCCAGCACTGTGAACAAAACAAGGTTATTCCACAACTTATGTGTGTAGAAAAATTGCAATCTTACTATGAATCTATAGGGTTTGAAGCATTCTCTATTGGGATGACAAAACATATTATAAGATAGAGGTGCTTTATCCCGCTATTTGCCGGGCAGTAAAACCCCCACGGATTAAAGTTTCACTTTATATTTTCAGTTTACTCGTACATATTTTCAAACTTCAGTATAAAGGAGAATGGCTGTATGGAGATTGCTAAAGGGATAGAAATGTTACAACTTGAATTTCAAGAATTTGTTATTCATCCAATTCTTTTATGGGATGATGAAATGGCAGTATTAATAGATACGGGTTTCCCAGGACAAATTGAAGATATACAAGTAGAGATGGAAAAGGTTGGGGTATCATTTGATAAGTTAAAAGTCGTGATTTTGACGCATCAGGATATTGATCATATAGGTAGTCTTCCGGAGTTGTTGCAGCGCTGTGGAAATAATATTAAGGTTTATGCGCACGAATTAGATAAGCCATATATTGAGGGGGATTTGCCTTTATTGAAGGAAGGAAATGTAGAGAACCGACCAAAAGGAAAAGTGAGTGATACTGTGATTGACGGGCAAGAACTTCCGTATTGCGGTGGAATACTAATTCTTCATACTCCAGGGCATACTCCGGGTCATATTAGTTTATATTTGAAACGAAGTAAAATTCTTATTGCAGGAGACTCTATGTATAGTGTGAATGGGATGTTAGGAGGAATTCACGCCCCAACAACTATAAATATTAAGGAAGCAAAGCAGTCTTTGAAGAAGTATTTAAATTTACATATTGAATCTGTAGTTTGTTACCATGGGGGATTAAGTAAGGAGAATATAAATGTTCAACTTCAAAATTTGTAAAGTTAAAATGGAGTTTTTTGTTAAGTGACGTTGAAGTATAATCTGATTATTAGTATATAAATAAATTATAAAAGAGCATGTTTGAAAAAATTAAACATGCTCTTTTATTAAAGTAAATCAGTTTAATATGAATGACCTAACCCATTCCAATAAAAAGAAACGATTTTTTGTGCTAATTCATCTATATTTGCAAGAATAGGATTGTGATTCTCATCTTTAAAATTCCCAATTGATAATAAAGATACGAAAGCATGAGCCGCAAATGTAGCGTTTCCTTTCGGAATTTCTCCGATGTGCATCGCAGTATCGAGTGCTTTTTCTAGTACTTCATACATATTATCTTCAGCATTTTTTAATTCTTTCAATTGTTTTTCAGATAACGACAGTTTTGCATCTTTCATAAAATTTTTCATATCAATATCCATCGTTGCGTGTAAGTAAACTTTAGCGAAGTCTAATAATCTTTCTTCTAACGTTTTGTTTGTAGAGAGTATTTGAGACATATTTTCGCGTATACGTACCATCATTTCGGTCATAGTAGCGGTAAATAAATCGGCTTTTGTTGAATAGTAATAGTAGACAGTTGCTTTCGTAACACCACAAACTTTTGCGACCTCATCCATAGAAACGACTTGATAATTTTGTGTAAGAAATAAGCGGGTTGCCACTTCTAAAATGGTTTCTTTTGTAGATTTTGTATTTTTATTTTGACGCGGCCTTCCGAGAGGACGTTGTTTTTGTTCCAAATACATTCGCTCCTGACATTTATGATTGAGATAATTATAACATAATTTTCAATCATTCTTGATTAATTAACCGACCAGTATATATAATTAATAATGGAGGAAAAAAGGAAGGTGGGTTTTTATGAAAAAGCACCCGTTACATATGTTAGGGAGGCTTGTAGCAGGGAAAAATACGCAATGGATCACTTTATCGGTGTGGGTTCTTATTACATTATTACTTTCATTTACGTTACCACAAGTAAACAGTACGAAAGAACCGAATCCAAAAAATTTACCTGAAACAGCTATGTCACAGCAAGCGGAAGCGCTTATGAAAAAAGAGTTTCCGAATAATGCAGGGAATCCGTTGTTAGTAGTATGGTATAGAGATGGTGGATTACAGTCACAGGATTATAAACTCATACAAGACGTTTATAAAGAGTTAAAAGCTAGTCCTTTAAAAGAACAATCAACGTTACCGCCATTTGATACAATTCCAGAGCAAGTATTATCAAAAAGTGCATCAAAAGATGGTACATCATTTGTTACACCGGTATTCTTTAATAAATCTGCTGGTACGGATATATTAAAAGGGAATCTGGAAAAAATTGTAAAAATAGTGAATAGTAAGGTGGATGAAGATCCATTTAAACAAAAAATAAGTGAATCTGGTTTACATGTTCGATTATCTGGGCCTGTAGGTATTCAAACGGATGCAGTTAGTTTATTTAGTCAAGCAGATGTGAAATTGTTAGTGGCTACTGTATTATTAGTCTTGGTCCTATTAATTTTGCTTTACCGTTCGCCAATTTTAGCAATTTTACCTATACTTGTTGTTGGCTTTGCATACGGTATCATTAGTCCTACACTCGGTTTTTTAGCTGATCACGGATGGATTAGAGTAGATGCCCAAGCAATATCAATTATGACAGTATTATTGTTTGGTGCTGGAACGGACTATTGTCTATTTTTAATTTCGAGATATAGAGAGTACTTGTTAGAAGAAGAAAGTAAATATAAAGCATTACAACTTGCGATTAAAGCTTCTGGCGGTGCAATAATAATGAGTGCGTTAACTGTTGTACTTGGATTAGGAACATTACTACTTGCTCATTATGGTGCCTTTCATCGATTTGCAGTACCATTTAGTGTTGCTGTATTTATAATGGGAATCGCGGCTTTAACCATTTTACCAGCACTATTATTAATTTTCGGTAGGATTGCATTTTTCCCGTTTATACCGAGAACAACTTCAATGAATGAGGAGTTTGCAAGAAAGAAAAAGAGGGCTGTAAAAGTTGAAAAATCAAAAGGCTCCTTTAGTAAAAAACTTGGAGATGTAGTAGTACGAAGACCGTGGACAATAATTATGCTAACTGTGTTTGTATTAGGTGGATTGGCTTCGTTCGTACCACGTATTCAATACACATATGACTTATTAGAATCGTTTCCAAAGGATATGCCTTCTCGTGAAGGGTTTACGTTAATTAGTGATCATTTCTCAGCTGGTGAACTAGCACCAGTAAAAGTGGTTGTTGATACGAAAGGAAAAGAGCTCCCTATTAAACAAGAACTAGAGAAATTTTCTTTCGTAAATACAGTGAAAGAGCCAAAAGAGGGAAAAGAAAATAAGCAAATACAAATGTATGAAGTTTCTTTAGCGGAAAATCCATACTCAATTGAAGCGTTAGATCAAATTCCTAAATTGAAAAGTAATGTAGAAAAAGTATTAAAAGATGCTGGGATTCGTAATACTGAAGATCAATTGTGGATTGGTGGAGAAACAGCTTCATTATATGATACAAAGCAAATTACTGAACGTGATGAATCAGTAATTATTCCAGTAATGATTAGCATTATCGCTTTACTATTACTTGTCTACTTACGATCGGTTGTTGCGATGATTTATTTAATTGTAACTGTCGTTTTATCATTCTTCTCAGCGTTAGGAGCAGGATGGATATTGCTTCATTACGGTATGGGAGCGCCGGCCATTCAAGGTGCGATACCGTTGTACGCATTCGTATTTTTAGTTGCTTTAGGTGAAGATTATAATATCTTTATGGTTTCAGAAATATGGAAAAACAGAAAGACACAAAATCACTTGGATGCAGTAAAAAATGGTGTAATACAAACAGGTAGTGTTATTACATCGGCAGGTTTAATTTTAGCAGGAACTTTTGCAGTGTTAGGTACACTTCCAATTCAAGTATTAGTTCAATTTGGTATTGTAACTGCAATTGGCGTATTACTAGATACGTTTATCGTAAGACCGTTACTTGTACCCGCAATTACAGTTGTGTTAGGCCGATTTGCTTTTTGGCCAGGTAAACTTTCAAGAAAGAGTGAAGAAATACAAAAGGTGGATGCATAGTTAAAAAAGCCAAGGATATTTTCCTTGGCTTTTTCAATGTAGTTAATTAATTTTTTGAAGTCAAATCATCAGCTGCAGCGTGATCAGCATCTTCAATTGTTGTTTCGGGCATTCCGTATAAGCCGTTCATTGCTTGTTCTTCGATAGTAAGGTTTGCAGTATTATTATTTTGAATAGATGTAGTGTTTTCAGTAACATTTTCTTTTTTATTCATATTTTTGTTATTCATGTATGTATCCTCCAAATTTCATTTGATTTATCTATAGTATGTGGATGGATTTCCAGAAATATGTGAATTGATTCTTACATATGTTATATAATTAAATAAATAATTAGGGTGAAATGTACACTGTTAGGAGTGAACAATTATGGTGAAAGCAAGGGAATTAGCCTTCTAAAATAAAAAGAAAATTTTAGGAGGCTATTAGAATGAAGTTCCATGTAATTGATAGAGAAGATTGGAATAGAGAGCAGTATTTTGAGCATTATTTAAAGTTGAAATGTACATTTAGTATGACTGTGAATGTTGATATCACGATGTTATTAGAGGAAGTATATCAAAAGGGAATAAAATTTTATCCCGTTTTTATGTATTTAATTTCTAGAGTAGTAAATAATCATAAAAAATTTCGAACATGTTTTAACGATGAAGGAGTTTTAGGCTATTGGGAGGAAATGATACCGAATTATACAATCTTTCATAAAGATGATAAGTCTTTTTCAAGTATATGGACGGATTATTCAAGTGATTTCCGCACTTTCTATAAAAATTATGAAGACGATATGAGATGCTATGCTAATGTTCATGGTCTTTTCACGAAAGAAAATATTCTGCCTAATGTATTTCCGATTTCTAGCATACCTTGGACTAGTTTTACTGGATTTAATCTTAATATTAATAATGATGAAAAATTTCTATTGCCAATTATAACTTGTGGGAAATATTTTAACGAAGGAAATAAGGTTATGCTACCAGTTTCATTGCAAGTACATCATTCGGTTTGTGATGGATATGATGCGAGTCAATTTATAGAAGATTTACAGCAGTTAAGTAATACTTGCAACGAGTGGCTTAAGTAATATCTAATTTTTAATTATATAAAGTGAAACTTTAATCAGTGGGGGGTTCAGCCCTCACCAATCGGGCGTTCACGGGCAGCAGGGCCCCACTTAACTTCTTTACTTTTGCTGAATTTTGAGGTGGGGGTCTTACTGTCCGGCAAATAGCGGGATAAAATTGAAAATGAATAAAAGAAGAGAACATGTTGATATTACATGGTCTCTTCTTTTATTCATTAATACTAAGTAATTGTGGAAAATATAGGGTGATTTGTAGTTTGATAGTAAAGAGAGTGATTAGTATTAATTTTCTTTGTTTTTAAAAATTTAAGGATATAAATGTTTTAATAGGGGGGAATAAAGTGAAATTCTTAAGCATTGAAAAAGATGAAATCTTAATTGGGAATATGGCAAAATTGTATTGTAAAATATTTGAGAAAACAAATTTCAATGAAATGATCGAGCGAATGAATAGGCATATAGAATATACAGGTTTTAAAGGTATAGTAGCAATAAATGATGAAAATGAAGTAGTTGGCTTTACTTATGGTTATCGCTCAATGGAGGGACAGTACTATAATCAATTAATGAGAGAAGCGTTACATCTAGAGCAAGTAGACGAATGGTTACAAGATTGTTTTGAATTTGTAGAGTTAGCAGTTCACCCACAATACCAAAAGGAAGGTCTTGGAACAAAATTACATAATAAATTACTAGAAGGGCTTTCAAATAGAACAAGTGTTTTAACAACACAAATAAACAATGAAAAAGCACGTTCGTTATATGAAAGATTAGATTGGGTAAATGTATTAGAGCCATTTCATCCAAGTAAAAATGATGTTCCATATATAATAATGGGAAAAGCATTAAAAATAAAAGTGAATTGATAATTATGGAATTCACAATAGTTGTTGGTTTGTAATAATGAAAGGGAAAACAACAATGATATCTATAGAAAAAGCTACAATTTTAGATGCTGAGAAATTAACAGAAATAATGAAAAGAACATTTGATGCAGAAGCAAAACAATGGCTATACGGCCAAGATAATGTCATTGATTATAACATTCAACCGCCAGGATATTCTTCAGTTGAAATGATGGAATATTCCATTGAAGAATTGGATTCTTTCAAAGTTGTCATGGATAAAGAAATAATCGGAGGGATAATAGTTACGATTTCTGGTAAGTCGTACGGTCGAATTGATCGTATTTTTGTAGATCCTGTTTATCAAGGAAAAGGAATTGGATCACATGTTATGAAATTAATAGAAAAGGAATATCGGAACATAAAGATTTGGGATCTCGAAACATCTAGTAGACAAATTAACAATCATCACTTTTATAAAAAGATAGGTTACCAAATGATTTTTGAATCGGAAGATGAGTATTGTTACGTGAAAAGAATAAAAACAAGCTCAAACAAAGAGAGTGTAGTTACAAATAAAGATATGAAAAATAGTCAATACGAAAACTGTAATTTAGCAAATACAGAGTATTATCAAGTGAATTTAAAAAACAGTTCATTTGTTGGTAGCAATATAATGAATACGAATATGAGTAATTGTAATGTAAGTCAATCAAAGTTTAGAAATATAAATTTTAGAAGGTCATCATATGCAGATTTAAATCTTTCTGGCAGTAAATTTAATTTGGTGACTTTAGGTGGAGTGCAATTTAAAAATACAAGTCTCGGAGATGAGAAGGAACCTATTGTATTCGATAAATGTGATTTGGAAGGTGGCACCATAAGTAATAGTAATCTGAAAAATATTGAAATAGAAAATTGTGATATAGTCGGCATGAAACTAAATGGTATTCTGATTGAAAATTCGCTTAATTTATATAACAAGGTGAAAAGTTAACCATATCCATATAGTTGTTAATCTTTTAGGAAATTAAGTATTATATCGAACTAATTATGTGAAAATGACATAAAGAAATACGGATGAGAAGGTCATTCATGAACGTTTCTAGAATACACACAAATATATTGTTATTTATATGGAGGAGAGAAAGATGGGGATCAACGTTAGAGCAGTAGAAATACAAGATGCTAGAGCAATTCATCGTATATGTATACAAGATGACGTTTTACCGTATATGGTTTTCTTACCTAGCATGCGTGTAGACGCTATGGAAAATAGAATTCGAAATTTAGCACCAAATCAATTTGAATTTGTTGCAGAATATGATGGAGAAATTGTTGGGTTTGTAGGTTTAACACAAAGTCCGGGACGAAGATCTCATTCAGGCGATTTATTCATTGGGGTTGATAGTGAATATCATAATAAAGGAATTGGGAAAGCACTTCTTACGAAGATGCTTGATCTGGCTGATAATTGGTTAATGTTAGAGAGAGTAGAACTAGGTGTGTTAGAAACGAATCCAAAAGCAAAAGCTTTATATGAAAAATTTGGATTTGTAGAAGAGGGAGTAAAGATAGGGAATTTGAAAGCTCACGGAAAGTTTATTAATGAAATTATGATGAGTCGTTTTAGACCGGATGGTTTAATTGTACATAATTAATAGTTAAAAGCATGACAGTATACTGTCATGCTTTTTTATTAGAATTTGGCTGTATTAAAAATAATACTAAACCAATAAAAATAACGGTAATTCCTAGTCCTTGTTGTAAAGAAATGGTCTCATGTAATATAAAGTACGCTAGTATACAAGTGCCAATTGTTTCACCTAAAATACTCATTGAAATTACAGTAGCACTTATCCATTTTAATAACCAATTAAAAATGGTTTGTCCTAAAATTGTAGCAATGAAAGCTAATCCAATAAAGCACAACCAAGTTTGTGTAGAATAATGGATGAAAGATTCTTGTTGCGTGAAAGCAAATATGCCAAGAAAGCCAGCACTACTTCCATAACTAATTACCGAATATGGTATAAGTGCCAAATCTTTACGAACGTGTTGGCTAATGAAAAAATAAGCAGTAATGATACCGGCAGCGATAAATGCTAAAATATCTCCATATAAAGCTGCGCCACTAATTTGGAAATCTTGCCAGCCAATAACGATACTACCTGAAATAGCGATGAGGCAACCAATAACCGCTCCTTTCGTAAATCTCTCCTTAAATAAAAAATAAACACCAATCATTGAGAACAAAGGTTGTAGCGTTACGATAACTGTAGAGCTTGCTACAGAAGTATATTGTAATGATTCAAACCAAAGTACATAATGTGCAGCTAAAAATAGTCCAGATATGGATCCGAATCCCCATTGTTTTTTCGTTAAAGTTTTTAGCTCATTTCGACTATTTTTATTAAATAGTAATAACGGTAACAGAATCAGTGTGGCAAAGAATAATCGGTAAAAAGCAATGATTGTAGCAGGAGCATCTGCCAATTTTACAAAAATTGCAGAAGTTGATAAGGCGAATACACCAAAAAATAAGATGCAATATGAAAGAATAGGTGATTTCAAAGTTTGTCCCTCCGATAGAATGTTTATTATAATAAACTTAATACGATATAATGTACAAAAGTAAGTATATAAGTCCCGGAGATAATAGGGAAGGGTTATTTGCCTTTGTTTAGTATGTCAGCACAAAGACAACGAAACATGCATTATGATGGACGAAAGGAATTTTTACTATGATACATGATAGGCTTGGACAAACGGTATTAAGTTACCGTAAGAAAAATAACATGACAATTCGTGAATTCGCTGATTATGCAGGGATTAGTACATCGTTAATTAGCCAAATTGAAAGAGGGCATGCTAATCCTTCTTTAAATGTTTTGGAATTAATTGCAAAAGCATTAAATGTACCGCTGTTTACACTTTTTATTAACGAAATTGATACAGATTCGCTCATTTCTAAGAAAAAAGATCGAAAAAAAGTATATCGGGAAAACAATAATCACATTGTATATGATGTATTAACACCTGATTTTATGAAAGCACGTATTGAAATGCTAATGATGGATTTAAATAAACAAGCAAACACAACAGAAAGCCATTATTCCCATGAAGATAAGGAAGAGATTGCTGTTGTTATGAAAGGGGAAGTGTATGTGGAATTGGAGGGAAAAGAATATTTTTTAGAAGAAGGCGATGTTGTACGTATTCCACCGAATGTGAAGCATCGATTTTTGAATAAAAGTGATGAATCGAATCACATTTTATTTGTACTGACACCATCTTTAGGGTGAAAATATAGTGGTTTTTATCCCGCATTAACGGGCAGTAAGACCTCCCTCAAAATTCAGCGAAAGCAAAGAAGTTAGGTGGGGGATTAACTGCCCATAAATGCCCGATTGGTAAGGGCTGATTAAAGTTTCACTTTATTAGGGGAGATAGAAAATGGAAAACAAAAGTATTTTAAAAGGCGGCCTTTCAATTATTTCTCAATGCAAAAAAGAAACAAATGATATTTGGCATGCGCATTTTGGAGCAGCTGCAATTGCTAGTTATTTTTTTATGAAAGATAATAATATTGATGAAGAAACAGCTCGTAATATGTATTCGCAAACAAGGATGATGCTGAACAAGAAAAAAATTGGTGAGATGATTGATGATAAAAAAGAAATAGATTTTCAAATTGCGGAGAATATGATTATAAAATCTTTAGAACAAACGATTGATGAACTTCATTGGGTGGGGCATAACGTCATTTATGCGTCATTAAGTTTATTGGCTATGAAAGAGCTACAAAAATGGGGCGATAATCAAGCAATTGAAGGGATTACTACTCTTATTTTATCATTTCGAAAAACAATTCCAGGTAGATCGTGGATTGGTTATACGACGAAAGAAGTAAAACAATTAAGTTTTGAAGATGAGATAAAAAGTGAATTGAGTAGTCCAACACAAGTATCTCAGTTCATTTTAAATGAGTTATCGAAATTTAATAGTATTTATCGAGCGGAATCGCATCATGATTTAATTGGGCATTTGCTTACTTACTCCCACGCAATTAATATAATGTACGATTTAGGGCATATAGATATATTTCAACGAGGGATACGCCCGCTTTTAAAACTAGTATACGTACTACGAGCTAGCCAAAAGCTCAAGCTGAATACGGGAATAACTTTACACTCACCTATAGATCGATTACCTTTAATTCAATCTAAACGTGCAAATATTTTACCAACTGAAAATATATTTTGGATAAAAGACTATAGTGAATTCGATTGGGATTTTGGTCATGTATTTAAATTCTCATATAGTTATTTTAATCATATAAAGAGAGCTCCAGATTATAAAGATATAACATTAGAAAAATTCCGGTATGTTATTAATTCTTAATGAACGTCAATAATCTGTAAGAGGGAGCTTAATCTAGTTTCTTTTTTTGTTAGTAGTATATTATTTTTTCAAATTTGTAAGATTTTACATGCGTATTTTACTTTTACTAATTATGTAAGTAGGCTATACTGAAATACATACATTTTATTTTTGGAGAGATGTAAAACGACATGGAACTAGCGAAATTAGAAAAAGTAATTGAAATAAAAAAAGAAGAACTTTTATATTTAGTATCGGATTATGGAATTCAACATGAAAAAGTATTGGCATTGAGTCAAGAACTAGACAAATTAATCAATTACTTTATGTTTTTAAAATAAAGAGAACTATGACGTGGTTTGTATATGTTATAGTTCTTTTTTATTAGGTAATTTGAAAATATATTCAAATATATTGTCTAATTTCTTACAGAATGCGCAACTTGCTAGTCGAATATAAGGACTTTTGGTTATAATAAAAAGGAATTATTAATTGTATCGGTTAGGAGCGCAGCACATATGAAAACAGTTGTTGTTATCGGTGGAGGTATAACGGGACTTTCTACTATGTTTTATTTAGAAAAATTAAAAAAGGATTATAATATCGATTTAAATTTAATTCTTATTGAGAAAGAAGAGTATTTAGGTGGTAAAATCCATAGTGTGGAAGAAAAGGATTTCATTATGGAGTCAGGAGCGGATTCAATCGTTGCTCGTAATGAACATGTTATGCCACTTGTAAAAGATTTAAATTTAGAAGATGAAATGGTATATAATGAAACGGGTATTTCTTACATATATTCTGAAAACATGTTACATCCGATTCCTTCTGATACTATATTTGGGATACCGATGAGCGCCCGGTCGTTGTTTAGCAGTACGCTAGTTTCAACGAAAGGGAAAATCGTAGCTTTAAAAGATTTCATAACGAAAAATAAAGAGTTTACGAAAGATACATCACTTGCTCTATTTTTAGAAAGTTTCTTAGGGAAAGAGTTAGTGGAAAGACAAATTGCTCCTGTGCTTTCAGGCGTATATTCTGGTAAATTGAATGAGCTTACAATGGCATCTACATTACCGTATTTACTGGATTATAAAAATAAGTATGGAAGTATTATTAAAGGTTTTGAAGAGAATAAAAAACAATTTCAATCAGCAGGAAATAAAAAATTCGTATCATTTAAAGGTGGACTATCTACGATAATTAATCGCTTAGAAGAAGTGCTGACTGAAACTGTCGTAAAAAAAGGTGCTATAACGACGGCTGTAAGTAAACAAGAAGATCGATATGAGATTTCTTTTTCAAATCATGAAACAATACAAGCTGATTATGTTGTTTTAGCAGTTCCACATGATATTGCACAAACTTTATTACAGTCTAATGAGTTAAATGAGCAGTTTAATACATTTAAAAACTCATCTCTTATAAGTATTTACTTAGGATTTGACATACTAGATGAACAACTACCAGCTGACGGTACAGGGTTTATTGTAACGGAAAACAGTGATTTACATTGTGATGCTTGTACATGGACAAGTCGAAAGTGGAAACATACATCGGGTAAACAGAAATTATTAGTAAGAATGTTTTATAAGAGTACCAATCCGGTATATGAAACAATCAAAAATTATAGTGAAGAAGAATTAGTACGAGTTGCTTTATATGATATTGAAAAGAGTCTCGGAATTAAAGGTGAACCAGAAGTAGTCGAAGTTACAAATTGGAAAGATTTAATGCCGAAATATCATTTAGAACATAATCAAGCGGTTCAAGCATTGCAAGAAAAAATGAAGAATCTTTATCCAAATGTATATGTAGCTGGTGCCTCATATTACGGTGTCGGAATTGGTGCATGTATTGGAAATGGAAAGAATATAGCCAATGAAATAATGGCTACATTACATAAATAATATTGTAGAATAAATAAAAACTGTCCCTTCAGCAAAATGGAGGAACAGTTTTTATTTATTTTATTTGAATGGAAATTTTATTGTTTTTTACATTGTTTTCTTTTATTGTTAATGTTATTTCTCCAGACTCTTTAAATGAATACGGTGATAGTTGATAAATATCTTTTATATCATGTTTTTCTTGTAACTTATTTATCGGTATTGATACGATATTTGGCTCCCATGTTTCTTGTTTTCCTGAAGGATATTCTATAAGTATTACCGGATTTTTTAACTGCCTTGTTTTCCAAGAGACGAAATATAGTTGAACTTCTGTATCTTTTTTTAATAATTCTTCGGAGAAATAACCGAATTCGCCTACATTACCGAAAATAGTGTAGTTTTGATTTTTAAATTTAATATCTAAATAACTAGGTTGAAATGTTACTACATGATAAGTTCCATATGAAAGTGAGAGTATGGCAGCGATTAAAATACCGATTGAAAATGTCTTAAAGCTATTGCCTTTAAAGCTAGTCATCATGAATGAGTTTGGTGTGAATTTTTTTGCGAATAAAAAAATAAGTAATATGAGTAAGAGGGATAAGCCGATGAATATATACATAGGAAATTTACACCTCCACAATAAAATAATATATTAACTATATTTTACCATAAATGTATGGAATAGGGCGTTTGTTTAGAAGGAGAAAATAAAAAACAATTTCTTTACAGTTCTTGATAATTTAAAATTGATTTATGGAAATTATAGAGTGGTGATTGAGTCGCAATTAGAGGTATCTAATTCGTGTATATAGAATAAAGAGGGAATGCGTCATTAGAAATGTTTGATTTATGGAACAATAAGGACTTTACTAATTATAAATATTTTTTCTGATATAATGAATGAGTAGAGAGAAAGGAGTGATCCTATGACATTTCCTATATTAGAAACAGAACGCTTACGTTTAGTTGAAATAGAACAATCTTATTGTCAAAAAATATATGAAATCTTTTCATTGGATGAAGTAACGTGTTATTACGGTATGAATTCTTTTACGGAGTTTGGACAAGCTTCACGTATGATCGAATCTTTTTCAAAAAATTACTTTGAGAAAAAGGCAATACGATGGGGAATTGTGTTAAAAGAAACGAACGTTTTAATAGGAACAATTGGACTAAACAATTTACAATTATGGAGTAAACGATCTGAGATTGGATATGACCTGCATCCTCGTTATTGGGGAAATGGTTATGCTTCAGAAGCAGCTCGAGAAATTATTGATTATGGGTTTAAAGATTTAGGTTTGTTTAGAATTGGAGCTATTACATATCCTGAAAATCTTACTTCTTGTAGAATGTTATCTAAAATTGGCTTTCAAAAGGAAGGTTTATTGCGCGGATATATTCATCAAGGAAATAAGCAACACAATGCATTATTGTATTCTATAGTGCGAACTGATGTGGAGGACATAAATTTATAATAAAAAAACCTCTTAATTAAAAGAGGTTTTTTTTATTATAAATTAACCTAATTTAGGTAATAAACGTTCTCCGCTTTTCATGCTACTTTTACATAAAGGGCATTTAGGCTCTTCTTCAAATGAAAAGTTCTTTCTCATCCATCCTAAACAATCCTCTGCTTCACATTCCCAAACAGGGGTTTGTTCTGGTGGTACTTCTGCTACATCGTTCTTTCGATTGCGATACATGTAACCACTCCTTTTATGTAAAAATTTTAGTTATATATTAAAAAGGTTGTTAACCTTGCTGGTAACAACCTTTTTATTGTTTGAATTATAGCTTTACAACGTTTTTAGCTTGAGGTCCGCGGTTACCTTCTTCAACTTCGAAGCTAACTTCTTGACCTTCGTCAAGAGACTTGAAGCCGTCGCCAGTGATAGCTGAGAAGTGAACGAATACGTCGTTACCGTCTGCAACTTCGATGAAACCGAAACCTTTTTCGCTGTTAAACCATTTTACTTTACCTGTTAATGTCATGGTAATGCCTCCTAAAAGTAGAAAAATTACAATATGATCGGCCTTATTTGAATGAAAATAAAAGTTCACATATTATCAAAAACCCATAAGGAGTACAAAATGTTCCTGATTGATACTTGATAATATGCAAAGAAAATATAGTGTTAAATTGACCTTAATTACTATCTTACAACAAATGGTGGGAAATAGCAAGTGCTGGTAATACCACTGAGTAAACTGGGTGATAATAGTAAAGGCACAAAGGCACCTCTTTTATTTATATATTATTCCTAATTTGGATTTATTCCAAACAAAAATAATTTATATGAAAAAATAAGTTTAAATAAAAGGCTAAATATTATTTTAATATTGCTAATGAGTAACATAATTAGGAGGATAGAATATTGCAAAATAAACAATTTAAAATAATTGAAGCAGTAAAAGAAGGAAGAAGAAAAGTTCATCCTGTTTTTGCTGTCATACTCGCGATTATATTTTTAACTTTAGGTGAGTTATTTATGTTGTTTATGCTGATTTTACCGAAAGCAGAAACAACTTTTATGAAGGCGATTTATAACGACATTGAGATGATATTAACGTTTGGCGGCGCAATATTTTTTGTGTTTTTATGGATTAGATTTGTAGAGAAAAGATCATTTTCATCCATTGGTTTTTGGAGAAATCAATGGATAAGAAAATATTTGAGAGGTGCATTAATAGGATTTGTTTTCATTTCAATACCAGTAATTTTACTCCTATTGGCAGGAGTTGTGACACTACAAATGCAACAAATTACAGTAACCGCTATGTTGGGTATTGTAGGTTCTTTAGTTGCATTTTTAATACAAGGGGCAACGGAAGAAATTATTGTACGAGGTTGGTTATTCCCGGTTCTTTCTGTTAGAAGTCGTATATGGGTTGGGATTGTTGTGACGTCTTTCTTATTTGGTTTTCTTCATTTACTTAATCCAGGTATTACAATTCTTTCAATATCGAATATAATATTAGTTGGTGTATTTGCAGCTGTTTACGTTTTAAAAGACAGTAGTCTGTGGGGGATTTGCGCATGGCATTCCATTTGGAATTGGGCACAATATAACGTCTACGGTTTTGCAGTTAGCGGGATGACCATATATTCAACGCCGCTATTTAAACCTACAACAAATGGCCCCGAATTCCTTCATGGAGGTTCGTTCGGAATTGAAGGTAGTATCATTACAACAATCATGCTCGCTATTGCTTCAATTGTTTTATGGAGAAAGTTATGGGGAAGAAAAGTGAAACAACGAAGTTTTAGTTAATGAAAGGGGGAGAAACTATGGGGATAATAGCATTTGAGGGAGCAAGCGCTGTTGGTAAAAGTACCACGTGCCGTGAATTAGAAAAGAATTATGGTGCTTATATAATACCTGAAGTGAATTCTTTATTTGAAAGGCCAAAAAATGAACATAGAACATGGTATTTTGAAAAACAAGTTGAGCGCTGGAATATAGCTGTTCAGAAGTCAGAGCAATATGAATTAGTAATACTCGATGGCGATATATATCAGCCACTTAGTTATAATTGGTGTTTTCATTTTGATCTATTTAATCAGCCATTATCTGTAATAGAAAATTTTTATAAAGAAAAGATGATAAATAGGGAAATTGGTTTTCCGGATCAATATTTTTATTTATATACGAACGATGAAGAACTTAGAAAGCGGAAAGTATCTGATGAAACGAAAAGAAGGAGAAACTTTGAAAAACATTTACATATATCAAAATCGTTTCAGTGTTATTATGAAAATTTAAATTCTGTTACAGATGGGTATTGTAAATTAATTGAGGCGAAAAGTGTAAAATCGAATGAAATAGAAATTGTAAAGAATTTAAACAGTTTAAATGTTTGTGAAGAAAGACGTTTTGATGTTTCGAGGTTAGATGCTATTACGAAGTGGTTAAAAGAAAATCGTGCATAAAGTAAAAACAACGAGTGTTATTTATCGCGCTCGTTGTTTTTTGTTTCTTTATAAATATAAAGGGAAAATTTGTAGAATATTTTCATTATTTAACAGAATAATCTTTCGATTTTAAAGAAAAAGAAATACAATATGAGGAAGTATATATAAATAATATGATAGGGGATGGGATGCGATATTTTGAATGAAGGAACAGTTTTTATATAAGAAGTAATTAGGTAGTAAGAACAGAGATATTTGGGAGGAAACAAGCGCGATGAAAACACTATTTAAAATAATAGGTATTCTAGCTGGTATGGCGGTAATTGGAGTAGGTTTAACATATGGTATGCTGTATTATTTAAATAATAGTAAACCAGCTGCGAAAAAGGCATCACCAGCTGCTCCAGCAGTAGAAGTATTAGCTGATAGTAATGTAAAAGCAGAAGATGCAAAGCTTTTAGAAAATGGCAATTATTCATTGCCGAATAGTGGTTTTAATAAAAATTTTAAATGGACAGATGAGAACATACAGACAGCATTACATGAAATGGCACATCAAAAAGCGAAAGCTGATCAAAAGTGGGGCTATATTTTTATTACACAAGAGCGGATTGAAAGCTTAATTGATATTGTAAAGAGTAATGATCTTGTACAGGGAAGTACATATGTAGAAATTTTAGAACGATGGAAACAAGGAAAATATGAAAAAGTTGATGCAGATCACAATAAGATTTGGAAATTACAAAGCGGGAATTTAGGAGAAGGAAAAGGAGTAATGTCGGAAGCTGAGCAAAAAGAATTAATTAATCAAGTGTTTATGAACAAAGGTACATATTCAGGTAGTAAATTAATTGCAGGCGGGGGACAGACTAATAAATAGTATACTAATTAATGAAAAAGAGTAATTGCTTATTAGGTAATGAAGTGACCCCTAAAAGTTAGACACGGTTATTTGATTAGGCAGCTTGATAAAAGTGAGTCCGGTATTGTACCGGGCTCATTTTTAATTTTGCCTTAATCCGTTTCGTATTATAATAATCTATATATTTTTCTAATTCTATTTTAAAGTGCTCTACATTTTCAAATTCTTTTATGTAGAGGAACTCCGATTTCATAATCCCAAAGAAATTTTCTATTACTGCGTTGTCGTAACAGTTGCCTTTTCGAGACATACTCTGGACGATAGCTCTTGATTCTAGTGTACGGACGTATTGTCTCATTTGATAATGCCATCCTTGATCCGAATGCATCAGTAGCTGGTGCGTTTCAGGTAAACGTTCCAATGCTTTCTCTAACATGTCTGAAACAAGCGAATACGTCGGTCTAGAACCAATTGTATAGGTAATAATTTCACCATTATACAAATCTAATACAGGTGATACATACAGTTTTTCTCCAAACAATTTAAACTCTGTGATGTCTGTTACCCACTTTTGATTCGGTGCATCTGTATGAAAATTACGCTCTAAAATATTAGGTGCAATTCTACCGACTTTTC